>JAHDCI010000331.1:0-1862 GCA_020629955.1 Myxococcota bacterium
CCGAGGCTCGACCCGTGAAGGTAATCGAAATGAAGAACACTTCCCTTCGATGGCTTCTTCTCGCCGCTCTTGCGTTTGGACCCGCCTCACTCGCGTGTGGCGGTGACGACGAAGAGGATACGACGGCAGAAGAGGGCGAAGAGACAAGCGGTGGCGAGTCTCGCGACCTTGAACGGCCTGAAGGCTCGCGCGAGCCCGATGACGATGGCAGCGACTATCGTCCGGATGAGCCAGACGACGATGAGCCGTCCGCGGCGGCAGAGCCTGATCCGGATGAGCCTTCCCCGTGGGGACAGACTCGAGCAGAGCAGTGTCAACCGCCCACACGTCGCGAGATCAACTCGTCGGCGCAGCGGGCGATCCGACAAGGGATTCAGGCGGCCTCTTCGAACGACCTCGAAGCGGCGCAGACCGCTTTCCGGAATGCTCTTTCGGAAGATTCCAACGCGTACAAGGCGGCGTATAACCTTGGCGTCATCGCGGACCGCCGCGGCCAAGAGTCGCGCGCAATGGACTATTACCAGCAAGCTCTGCGTATCCAGTCCGATTACGAACGTGCGGCGGAAGGTGTCGTCACGATCCATCTTCGTCGCAATGACGTGAACGCGGCACTTAGCTTCGTCCAGCCCCTTGCTCGGGTGCACCGAACGAACCTGCATCTGCAGGCGCTATACGCCGAGGTATTGGTTCGCGCGGAACGCTACGACCAAGCTTGGGACGCGGCTCGTCTCGCGCTTCGATGTGACGAACGATTTGTGCCCGCGCTCACCGCGCTAGTGAAGGCTTCGCTGGCACAAGGTCGCGATGAGCTCGCTAACACGATTCTCGATCAAGCGATCGACGTCGACGAAGAGAATGCCGAGCTTCACTACATTCGCGGAACTCTCTATCGGGAAGAAGCGGGCCGTTTCCGAGACGCACTTCAGTCGTTCGAGAGGGCCGTTCAGCTTCGTCCGGATTACGCAGAAGCCCGCGTGGCGCTCGGTAGTGCACAGCTTGCGGGCGGTAACTACACCACCGCGCTGGAGCACTTTGAGGCGGCGGCGCGGCTCGCACCGCAACTTGTCGCCGTTCACCTCAATCTTGCGGATGCCTACCGCGCGTCGAAGCAATGGAATAAGGCGAAGACCACGTTCGAGCGTGCGCTCGAGATGGATCCGAACCTCGCCCAAGCCCACTTTAATATGGGCCTCATGTACATGGCGGCGGGGGAAGAGTTTCCCGGGCTCGACGCGCTCCAGGCGCTCGAAGCGGCGAAGCAGGAGTTCACTCGATACCGCGATCTGATGGGTTCGCGGATGGAACGAAACGATCCCTCGGTTGGATACATGGAAGATCTTGACCGTCAGATCGATCGAACTCGACGTCGAATGGAACGAGACCGGGCACGCGCGGAGCGTGAAGCCCGTGAAGCGGCCCGTAGTGAAGAAGAGGGCGGCGGCGATGAAGGAGCGACAGAATGATTCGCAAAGTACTCTTGGGCGGCGCGATTGTTGGCGCCTTGGTCTCCATCGCTCCGCAAGCGGAAGCACAGCGCGGGGCGCCGCGCGTGATTGAACTCGAAGAGATTCGAATCGAAGGACGCGTCCAGAAACCGAACGCGTTCTACATTCTGAACCGGTCGAATCTTGGGTACGAAGTGCTCGACCTTCGAACCAGCTTCGTTCGTCAGATCGTTCAGAGTGTTCGGCGTCAGCCGTTTAAGAAGGAATAGACTCCGGACGAAACGAAAACCAAAAGGGCACCCTCTGCGGTGCCCTTTTTGATTTTGCGGGTTGGGAAAATTCGGTTCAGTGATCGTGGTCGTGATGACCATCGTCATGACCTCCATCGTCATGACCTCCATCGTCATGACCTCCATC
>JAHDCI010000331.1:1962-3424 GCA_020629955.1 Myxococcota bacterium
CATGACCTCCATCGTCATGACCTCCATCCATGCTTGAAGAATGGTCGCTGGCGATCGCCACGGGGTAGATCATAAACGTGCGCGTGCCGCTCAGTTCGATGACGACGTTGCCTTCTTCATGGGCATGTGCGCGAAAATCAACCAGGTCTTCAGCGCACGCGCCGGCGGGAACTCCGGCGCCAAACCCGAGGTCGCCCGATGTCACGTTGACACCGGGCGTGACGAAGACGGCGTGGTCGAAATGTGGCTCGGGAATGTTGTAGGTGACAAAGCCCGCTTCGGCGCCTTCGGGAAGGCTGACCAACGTCAGGGTTGCGGCCGGAACGACAGCGCTCCCGGCGGATGAGGCGTCTCGGCTCGCTTGCACCACCGACCCCGAGCCCGCGATTGAGGCGCAAGCGGCTTGAGAAGCGGAATCGTTCGCGCCGGGATTCGTTTCGTCTCCGCAGCCTTGAAGGGCGAGAAGGAGGGTCAGTGAGAGAAGATAGTTCTTCATATCTAAGAGGCAGTGTGCGAGCAGATCGGATACCAGTTGAAGCTTCATTGCGACGGCGCTCGTTGGGCCATGAGCCATCGACATCGACCGAGACGAGCCCATTCGCCTCGACGCCAAGCGAAAGCGAGATACACCCAGCCAATGGCTGATTTGGTGGTAGCGCGATCGGTGCGAAAGACGTTTCTGCACGAGGGAAAGACCGTCGAGGTTCTCCGCGGTGTGGACCTCACCGTCGGTGAAGGCGAAATGCTCTGTGTCGTTGGTGCATCTGGAGCGGGAAAAAGCACCTTTCTCCACATTCTTGGCACGTTGGATCTGCCAACCAGTGGGGAAGTTCTTTACGACGGGCAGGATGTGACCGAGCTCTCGAGTCGGGAACTGGCTGGCTTTCGAAACCGAACGCTGGGCTT
This sequence comes from Myxococcota bacterium, assembly GCA_020629955.1. Lineage (GTDB taxonomy): Bacteria > Myxococcota_A > Polyangia > Polyangiales > Houyiibacteriaceae > JAHDCI01. The sequence continues at coordinate 2,869 of JAHDCI010000331.1, forward strand.
CGTGTTCCAGTTCCACCACCTACTGCCGGAGTTCACGGCACTCGAAAACGTGATGATGCCCGGGCTTATCCAAGGTGCAGCGCGGAAGCCCTTGAAGGAGCGCGCAAAGAGCCTTCTTGATGAGGTTGGGCTGTCACACCGGATTTCACATCGACCTGGGGAACTCTCTGGTGGTGAGCAGCAGCGCGTGGCACTGGCAAGAGCTCTGGTGCTGGAACCAAAACTGATTCTCGCGGATGAGCCCACCGGAAACCTCGATAGCGCGACCAGCGATGCGATGCATGAGCTGTTTTTTAAGGTAAATCGGACGCGGGGGACGACGTTTTTGCTCGTTACTCACAGCCTTGAGATGGCCCGGAGAATGCCCCGGGTGGTCGAAATGCGCGACGGGACGGTCCTTCGAGACACCCGGCGAAATGATGAGGAGCCTTCGGAAACCGGCGCAACAACCCCGGATGTGGTGACGATCGCGAACCCTCTTCCGGAAAACGAAACCGCCGAGAAAGAATCGGAATAGTTGGTGCGCCTTGACCGTCCTTTTCGGCGCGGCTATCAC
>JAHDCI010000332.1 GCA_020629955.1 Myxococcota bacterium
CTGGCTGCTAGCTAGGCTTCTCGCGGCGGACGTGGCGGCCGAAATTCTTCGAGGCCCTCTTTAAAGAGCTCACGAAGCACCTGCGTCGCATAGCATCCAGAAGGCAGTCGCATTGAGAGCCGGAGCCCATCTTCGGTCGCTTCGAGGGCCGCATCCTGAATACAAAAGCGCATGGGGCGGCGGGTTCCAGGCATCAACTTGCCATGGTCGAAATGCTCTACGCAAACGCCCAATCGCTCCATCGCGCGCGTTTCGAGCGCCAGCGCCTCTTCGCTCGCTTTCATGCACTTCGGGCCGGGCATTGGACCCGCAGGATGAAGCTCAAGTCGGTCCACGCGCGCCTGTTCGTCGACGAGGTCCTCACTCGTGAAGACGCCTCCAGAATCTTCGCGCTTGAGGACTTCCCCGGAAAGCACGGTTCCGACACTTTCGGCCTCGACGCGCATTCGCAGCACTTCGTTAAACACGGCGCTCTGCAACACGGAGCCAAGCATGCGCTTATCGACCTTGGAACGCGGTGGGCGGCCGCCGTCCACAAGCCAAGCGCGAGCCCTCGACCAATTTCGGTTGTCCCGGCCGAAGCGCTGCTTGTCGAAGAAGTTCGGTACGCCGTTCTTCAGCAGTGAATCGAGTGCCTCTCGCACCGGAGCCTCTGCGGCAGCGGCATCGCAACGAATCAGAATCTCGAAGGCGTTTCCTGCGAGTTGTCCGACGCGGAGCTTTCGCGGGTGCGCTTTGGCATCGAGCACCCGTAGCCCCTCGACCTTGAGCCCATCGAGCGCCTCGAGCTTCGTATTCTGCAAGCAAAGCCGCTGTTGCGTAATCCCGCGCCGGTCCTTCATTCCCGCCCAACTGATCGAGCGTCGGTCGAGCTCGAGTGCGCGCCCGATTCGCTTGGCCGCCTCGACGGTGCTCAGGTCGGTCTTTTCAATATCGAGCCAAACGTGGTCGCCCTCACCTTCTGCTTCGCGGTCGTGGAGTTCGGTAACCCGAAAATCCTCAAACTCAACTTTAAACGTTCCGGGGACAGGCGGCGTGGACGTACTGAATGGGATAGGGGCGAGCGTGACCTCTTCGCTCACGAGGAAGCCTCGGCGCGTGCCTTCTTACGGGCCGCGACACGTTCTTTCACGAGCTCGAGGCCGCCGTCCGGAATCGCGGAGATCAATCGCTGCGTATATTCCTCTTTCGGGCTCGCATAGACAGCATCCGAGGGGCCTTGCTCCATAATCTTTCCCGCGTTCATCACGACCATCATGTCGGAGATGAACTTCACAACCGAGAGGTCGTGGCTGATGAACACGTAGGTCAAACCGCGTTGCTCTTGAAGGTCCTTCAGAAGGTTGAGCACCTGCGCCTGAACGCTCACATCGAGCGCAGAGACGGACTCGTCGCAGATGATCAGCTTCGGCTCGACGGCGAGGGCTCGGGCAATGCCGATGCGCTGGCGCTGACCGCCGGAGAACTCGTGAGGGTACCGGGTAAGATGCTCGGGAAGCAGGCCGACTTCTTCGAGGAGTTTGGCGGCGCGCTTATTTCGATCCTCGAGCCCAGACCCGATGCCATGAATCTCCATGGCCTCGCGGAGCGCTGCCCCAACGCTCATGCGCGGGTTCAGCGAACCGTAAGGATCCTGGAAGATTATCTGGACGTCGCGGCGGAAGGCTTTGAGGTCATCGCCAGCAAGCTCGTGCACATCTTTGCCTCGAAAGCGGACCGTCCCTTCGGTCTTCTCCTGCAGGCGAATCATCGCCCGGCCCGTCGTGGTTTTGCCACAACCCGATTCACCCACGAGACCGAGGGTCTGCCCTTCGTAGACATTAAACGAGATGCCATCCACGGCCTTCACGTGGTCCACCGTGCGGCGAAGGATTCCCTTTTTGATCGGGAACCAAACCTTGAGCCCCTTCACTTCCAGAAGCGGTTCGCCCTCCGCGAAGTGGACGTCGTCACCGCAGAGCTCGTCGAGCTTCGACGCGTCGTGCACGGTCTCGAGCTCCTTGAGCTCCGCGATGGGATGGAGAAGGCGGCCACGCCCGCGCGTGTAGCGAGGGTCATCCTGCGCGATCTTCTCATCGCGTTCCGAAATTGTGACCGTCCCCTCGTCATCGGTCTCGACTTCAACAAAATCCGAGACCGTTGGGAGACGCCGCCAGTCCATCTCAAGCCGCGGACGGCAGGCGAGTAGACCGCGGGTATATCCGTGCTTCGGGTTCGCAAAGATCTCTTCGACCGGTCCGTACTCGAGCAGCTTCCCGCGGAACATGACCGCGACCTCATCGGCGATCTCCGCGATCACGCCGAGGTCATGAGTGATGAACAAAACGCCCATATTTCGTTCGAGCTGAAGCTTCGCGAGCAGATCGAGGATCTGCTTTTGAATCGTCACATCGAGCGCCGTGGTCGGCTCATCCGCGATCAACAACTTGGGGTCACAGGAGAGCGCCATCGCGATCATCACGCGCTGCTTCTGGCCTCCGGACATCTCGTGCGGGTAACTCATGATGCGGCGGGAAGGATCGGGGATCCCCACCTCTTCAAAGAGCGCAATCGTCCGATCGAGCGCTTCTTGTTTGGACGCCCCGTGGTGTAAGCGAATCGCCTCGGCGACCTGCTCTCCCACGCGGTAGACGGGGTTGAGTGCCGTACCGGGCTCCTGAAAGATCATCGCCACGTCGTTGCCGCGTAGCGCACGCATCTCGTCCCGCGGAAGGCGGACGAGGTCTTTTCCGAGAAAGGAAATCTTGCTCTGGCCTTCGATCGACGAAACGAACTCCGGAAGAAGCTGCATCACCGAGAGAGATGTGACGGACTTACCCGAGCCCGACTCCCCGACGAGCCCGAGGGTGCGGCCTGCTTTCAGACCGAAACTGACATCGTCGACGGCTTTGGTCGTACCTTCATCGGTGTGGAAGTAGGTTTGAAGGTTTTCGATCTCGAGTAGAGGCTGCGCGCTCATAGCGCGGCACCCTAGCAGCGAACGACTCCTAGCCCAACGCTTAGGTGGTGAGCTGAAATCTGGCACAAAAATCGCACAAGCCGAACGAATGCGATTTTTGATGGGCCTTAGTGTGCCACTCCTCGCCTTCGCTTGTGCAGCTTCGCACGGCGCAGAGGGGGAACCCATTTGTTGTTCCACCTCGGGCTTCGTCGAGGCAGCGTCCGATGGATCTTGCCCCGGCGAGTCTTTCGCCGTTGAAAGCGAAGAGGATTGCGCTCCCGGGCCCGAGACTTGTTCCGCGCCTGGGATGATCTGCTGTCAGGGAGATGTTGGCGCACCTCATATGTGCGAGGACGGCGAGCCAACGTGTCCTCCCGGAATGTCGCTCGTCCCCAGTTCGGAATGCAGGGCTCCGGTCTGCCGGGACGTCGGATGTTGTGATGGAGACCTCATCGATCTTCCCTG
>JAHDCI010000078.1 GCA_020629955.1 Myxococcota bacterium
AGGGTGTGTCGGTAGAAACACTTGAAGACAAGATGGGCCTCTGCGGCAGCCATACCGCCTCACTCGTCTTCGAAAACGTGCGGGTTCCTGCGAGCGCCATGCTCTCCGGACGCGCCAAGGGCTTCCCCATCGCGATGATGGCGCTCGACGGCGGCCGCATCGGTATTGGCTCCCAAGCCAGCGGGATCGCCACGCGAGCGTACGAAGAAGCAGTGAACGCGCTGAAGGAGCGGGACATCGACCAGGATGAGCAGTTCGCGCTCGCCGATATGAAGATGCGTCTTGAGGCCATGAAAGAGCTCACTCTTCGCGCGGCGTGGCTGAAGAAGACCAAGCAGCCCTTCTCGCATGCGGCATCGATTGCCAAGGCATTCTCGAGCGAAAACGCGTGGTGGATCTGCAACAAAGCCGTCGAGGTCATCGGCGAAGACGCGCTCCGTTTTGACCATCCGGCGAATCGCATGCTGCGCGCAAGCCGCGTGACCATGATCTACGAGGGCACGAGCGAAGTGCAGCGCATCGTCATCAGTCGCGGCGCGCTCCGCTAACTGGATGTCGCCTTTTCCGCACAAACTCGTCCTCGCCTCGCAGTCGCCGTATCGACGTGCGCAGCTCACGATGCTCGGAATTTCCTTCGATGCCTGCGCGCATGAAGTGAACGAACGCGCGTCCGAAGCCCCAATCTCCGAGCTTGCGCTCAGCCTCGCGAAGCAGAAAGCGGAGAGCGTCGTGCATCGGTACCCGGGCGCGTTGATCCTTGGCTGTGATCAAATCGCCGTTCTCGAGGGCGAGCGCCTCGATAAACCTGGAAGCAAAGAGCGAGCGGAGGCTCAGCTTCAGAAGCTTCAGGGCAAAACGCACCGGCTCGAGACCGCAATCGCGCTTCGTCATTTTGACGGCAGCTTTCGCACCCATGTCGATATCCACGAGCTGACGATGCGTCCACTCGGCGCCGATGAAATCCGCCGCTATATCGATTTCGATCAGCCCCTCGATTGCTGCGGCGCCTACAAGATCGAGAGCCTCGGAATCTCGCTCTTTGATTCGATCCGCGGTGACGATTTTTCAGCCATCACGGGGCTGCCTCTCATGGCGCTCTCGGCGATGCTGCGCGATAGCGGCTTCTCGATTCCGTAGTTTTGAGCACGAACTTTGACCGACGACTTTGACCAGAGGCGAGTCGAGACTCAGTTCGCTCGAAAGATTCACGCGCGATACGAAGATCCGCTCTCCTCGATTTGGCTCTACTGCGCCGAGTCCGTTGGGCTGCGCGTGGTGCGAAGCGACGACGTCTTCGCGTCGTATGATGGTCAGGGAACGCTCACGCTTGGGAGCGACGCATCCCTCGACGCCGACGATTGTCTCGCACAAATGATCTTTCATGAGCTTTGCCATTCGCTTGCGCTTGGCGCGGAATCCCCAAGCCGCGCCGACTGGGGACTGTGCAATCTCTCGGACCGCGACGACGATATCGAACGGGCGACGCTGCGGATTCAGGCGAGCTATCTCGATGCCTTGGAGCTTCGCGAAGTCCTGGCTCCCACAACCGACTTCCGAATGTTCTATGACCGGCTCGGCGAGACGCCGCTCGAGACGTTTGTCGACGAAGAAGACGCGAGTGTTCCGCTCGCCCAGAAAGCCTGGGCTGAGCGCGAAGAGCATCCCTATCACAACGCCATCCTGCGCGGCCTCCGCGGAACGAAGGGGATCACGGAAGCTCTCCGAGAGAGCGGCGTCGAGCGAACCGAGCTGCTACTGACGCGGGCGGGACGTGTAGGTCGCGATGTTGCCCCGGATAGCGAACGGTAACTCAAGCTCTCGAAACGCGGCAACGTCGCGAAGGTTGAGCTCCCATCGCAATACGCCACCTTCGTAGCTCGCGTGATCCTTTTCGACCATCCCGGCGAGAGTCGCGAGCTCCACGGGCTCTCCGGCAAGCGCCGCCAGCGAGACAATGCCGAGCGCTTGCGTCGCCATGCTCGAGGATGATTCTTCGAGGCGGAGAAGAGAAAAGGTTGTATTCGAAGCCTGAAGGAGCGCGTCGACCGCCGCGTTCCCGCCGCGCGTATGCGCTTGCTCGACGACGAAGGGGCCCGCCCAATAGGGAAGATACATCGCAAGCTCAAGAACGAGCGGGGCTCGTCCCGGCAAATCGAAGGGTGGTAACTCGCTCATCGGCGCGTCCGCTTCGCCTCCACGAAGACGACGAACAACGCGCTCACTGGTCATGATCGCATCCCCCTCGACAACCAGATCAAGGGCGACACTCGCATCAAATGTCGTGGCCGCTGCTTCAAGGGCAAGAAGATCAAAGTGCTGATCTTGAAGTGCGTGGACCAGCTCGTGCGTGATCAGCTCTAGCTCGCGCGGGGAAAGACGGAGCCCGCGCCGAAGCTTATGCACGGTCGATCGAGGCAGAAGAAGTGTGTCGCTTCGCGGCTCGTAAACGCCCGCAATGGCGCCGGCGAGCCCCTCCGCCGTTTGCGTCACAGACTCCGCGGAACGCAGCAAACCGAGCGCGACATTCATCTCCGCCCAGCGTTGAACACGCTCTCGCTGCACTCCCGCTCGCACGCGCTCCGCCATCTCCTCCGGCGATGCCTCCTCCACCCTCGGAGCTTGAAGGAACGCTAAGCCGCGTTCCGCTTCAAGCGCGTTCAGTATCTCTTGAGGAACGATCGAGCTCGACCGCTGCTCTGGCGTTCTGCGCTGCGAGGTACGGCGCTGCTGCGGAGCCGTCGTCGCGCGTTGTTGAACGTGACGCTCGGGAGCTCCAGCGCAGGATAGGAGTGCGAGAGCGACGAGCCCAGCGAAAGCCCTGGGCATTCAGTTCGCGATAGCCATCGCCGTGACCCATGGCGAGCGCCGCGTACGCTTCCGGAAAAAGCGTCTCGCTGCACGAACCGCCTCCTCTTCGAGGGCGTCAAAGTCATCCCACCGGTATCGCCGAAGGCGCGAAAGGATGTAGTCCTCCGCGTCGTCCAGGAGATCATCTTCATCATCGGGATTGATACACCCAGCCGATCGAAGGTGGACCTCGTCGACCTTCTCTTCTTCTTCGCGAGCAAAAATCACGAGGCTCGCGTGACCAAACTCCCCGAGCAGGCGCCGCTGTCGAATCAGGTCTTCCTCGATTCGCTCGCCATAGGCAGCGGGGACCACGCCCACGTCGACCATATCCACGACTTTGAGGCTGTCTTCACGGACCTCCACGACCGAGCCGTTCTCGACGATGATCGTCTCTTGCACGCCCACCTCTTTCGCGAGCGCCGCGTGGTTCTTCAGATGATGGTAGGTGCCGTGAATCGGCATGAACATTTTCGGCCGGAGCATCTCGATCATTTCGCGCTGCTCGTCGCGTGCCGCATGTCCGCTGACATGGACCCCAGGGCTCGTCTTCTGATGTCGAACGTGAACGCCGAGGCGTTCGAGCGCCGAGTTCATCTCGTAAACCTGAAGCTCGCACCCCGGAATAATGCGGGACGAAAACACCACCGTATCGCCTTCTTCGAGCGAAAGGTGGCGATGGTCATTCCGCGCCAGACGAGCAATGGTCGCGCGGCTCTCTCCCTGCGTACCGGTCGCCAGAACGCAGAGTTCATGACGCGGAATTGAGCGTACGTACTCCGGCGCAACGAGCATCGAATCGGTGTTCTCAAGATGGCCCAGTGTCGAGAGCGCATCGTAGTGATTTTGAAGCGATCGGCCGAGCAGACAGACCTTCCTGCCCGTTTCTTTTGCGACCTCAAACGCGATTTTCATGCGATGTCCGTTCGATGCGAACTGCGCAATCACCAAGCGGCCCTTGGCGCGTTTCGCTTCGTCCAAGAGGGCTCCGCGAGTCTCGTGTTCTTCTTTGGTTCTTCCAGGCACATCGATATTCGTCGAGTCGCTCATCAAGAGCTGCACGCCTCGGTCTCCAAGCGCCTTAAAGCCGTCATAGTCGAAGGGTTCGCCGGTGGGGTTACGCTCGATTTTGAAGTCGCCGGAGTGAACGATGATTCCGGAGCTCGTCGCGATGGCGAGAGAGGTCGCATCAACAATCGAATGATTCACTCGAAGCGGAGTGATTCCGAACGCGCCTATTTTGGTTTCGGCCGAGAGCGGCAATTGCGTGCGTTCGACGTCGCGATATCCGTGCTCTTCAAGCCGGCGACCCACGAGATAAAGCGCGTAAGGAGGCCCGTAGATCGGAAGCGTTCGTCCTAGCTCTTTAAACAGGTAGGGGATGGCGCCGATATGGTCTTCGTGTCCGTGCGTCAGAACCAGCGCGGTGATCTGATCTTCTCGGCCGTAGAGATAATCGAAGCGCGGATAATGAACGTCGACCCCGTAGTTGTGGTCAGGAAAGGTCACCCCACAATCGATCAGAATGAGCTCGTCGCCATCTTCGATGGCCATGCAGTTCATCCCGACCTCGCCGAGACCACCGAGCGGAATTACGCGTGCAGACATGTCCGGAAATCTCGCACATCCAACCCATGCCGGAAAGCGTTGTTCGATATCCTATTCAGAAATCGGAAACGTTTGGCAGTCCGTTGATTTACTCCGAATCCCGCTTCGCGGCATTTTCATGTACTCAAACGCCATCCAACTCTTGCCACGTATGCGCCATACCCTGGCTTCAAATCGGATGCATCTGCGCACACAAAACGCCCACGATTCAGAATGGGAACAAATCAACAGACTGCTAGGAATCGTGAACTGTCGCGCTGAGGTCGCGATCGATCACGAGAACGGCGCCCTTTGGGACGCTTTGATATCCTGCAGGCGCCTCCGCTCCAGCGACGGTCATCACATATCGAACCGCTCCGCTCCGGTCGTCGGAAGGCTCGAAACCTTCCGGCGCATCGTGAATTCCATTTCGCTCGACGAAGTGGATTCCTTCTCCTCCAGAGAGCGCGTAGGTCTGCCGACCGTTGGTCAAAATCACATCGAGTGTCGAGGCCCCGGGCTCGCCCCCAACTTCAGAAGCAAGCCTTTCAACGAGCGAAACAGCGGTTTTTAAAGAACGAACGACCAACTCCGGCTTGTGCGCATGCGTATCGAGCTGTCCTTCATCGTGCAGAAGCGAGAGCACAAGATGAAAGAAGAGCTCGCTATCCGTTTGCCCACGGATGTTCCGCGAAACGAAATCCGGAAGTGTGTTTCGAAGTCGATCTTCGATGAGGTCGAAGCGATCAATGGTTCCGGCGTGCGCGAAGAGCCACGAACGCATCCGAAACGGGTGCGTATTCTCGGTCGTATAGTCGCCAACCGAGGGGCGCCGAAGATGCAAAAGAACGCAGTCCGAGCGAACGTCTTTGGCGAGGTTTCCCCACGCGAACGCGCCCCCAGTGTGCCGCGGGCGCTTTTTGTGGAGAACTTCGTCTCCTTGATAGAACCCGAGGCCCCATCCGCCGGGCTCATCGCGCGCTTCCACGGCGTGGCGCTCCTGATAAAGCGCGGCGCGTAGGCGGTCCCCGCGATTCGCTACGTAGCCAATCAATCTGCTCATCGGTCCTCCGTGCGAATCATACGCATTCAACGTAAGACAGACGTTCGGGCTTGGCTACGCATTCCACGGAATCTCTCGCATGTGCATACAACTTCGTTCGCTCTTCACTTCTGCGATCTGATGCCGGTTCGTAAACGCATCCAGATTTCGAGATCGATGACCAAACATTTTGACATCCGAGCGCTGCTTGAAGGATGATTCCGGCATGGCGCTCATTGAGACTGAAGAGGCTGCACGCCGACTTGCCCGCGCGATCGCGAGCGATCTTTCCCTCTACAACGAGGAGAAGATTCTCGAAGGCATTCAGGGAGACAATCTCTTCGAAGTCCTCGCGGATCAAATCGAGGAAGGGCGAGCGCTTTTCATGAGCCGAGTCGCTCCCGCGCTGGTGGAGAAAAACTATTACGATCGAGCCATCATCGACATCTTGGTCCGATCGAAAGGACACGTGGCCTCTCCCCTCTGGTGAAACGCCCCCCTTGTTCTCGACGCGCGCGCTTCTTTGGAGCGCGCGTTTTTTGTGACCCATTTCTGATCCATGAATCGCCAAACCACAGACGAAACGCACGAAGGCAAACGACTCGATCGATTCATCGCGGACGCGTTTGATGTCTCGCGTTCGCAAGCCGCTCGGCTGATCAAGGAGGGACGCGTCCGGATCGATGGCGACACCGCGCTCGACCGTCGAAAGCTGACGGCGGGTTTGCTCGTCGAGATCGATCCGATTGCGGCGCCGCCGAGCAAAGCGCTGCCAGAGGCCATCCCGCTCGACATCGTTTTTGAAGACGAGCACCTCCTGGCGGTGAACAAAGTCTCCGGCATGGTCGTACACCCTGCCGCAGGAAATTGGACAGGCACGCTCGTGAACGCGGTCCTTCACCATACGGCGCTGGCAAGGCTCTCCGAAGCAGAGCCGATGCGTCCCGGTATTGTGCACCGGCTCGACAAGGGAACGAGCGGGGTAATGGTTGTCGCAAAAACCCCGGAGGCGCGGGATGGGCTTGTCGAGCTATTCCGTGAGCACAACCTCACCCGGCGCTACGTCGCGATCTCCACGGGCCCGGCGAAACTCTTCGATGGGCCGCGAACCTTCGATACGTTGCACGGGCGTCATCCCAAGGATCGGAAACGATTCACTGGCCGAGTGGATCGCGGCAAGCGAGCGATTACCAAAATGCGGCCGCTTGAGCGGCTTCATGGCGGGGCGTTTGTCGAATGCACGCTTGAAACGGGACGCACGCATCAGATCCGCGTGCATATGACCGAGGCGAACGGACCACTCATCGGCGACGAGACGTACGGATGGAAAACCAAAGATCCGCGGCTCAAGCAGGCCGCCGAAATCCTGGGCCGCCCCGCCCTGCACGCCCAGCATCTCTCGTTTGTACACCCCATTTCCGGGCTTGAGCTACGATTCGATGCTCCGCTACCGCCCGAATTCGAACAAGCGCTCTCACTCCTCCGAGAGTAGCTTGGTCTACTCGCGCGGCGGCCGGCAGTAGGTGACGCGCCACGAAGAGCTGACGCCCTCGCAAACTTCGCTCGCTTCGCTGCACGTCTCGCCGGCGTCGGCGTCACAGACTTCGTGGCAGGTGGAGGTCCCGTCGCGGCGAATGCAGACCAGCCCCGCTTCGCAGTTCCCGTCGTCACCGCCACACGTTTCTCCTTGGGCCTTTTCCCCTGCGGGACGGCAACCGGTGTAGCGCTCATCTGTCTCCGGATCGGTCACGAGCGTGCACGCCTCGTCGACCCCTGCGCAATCCTGCGTGTAGATATCGCAGCTCGGGCTGCGAGGCCGGCAAAACTGGACACACGCATCGCCGACGTTGCCAAAGCAACGCGCTTCGCCTTCGCATTGGCCAATGGAGCCAGCCGCGCACATCGCCTGGCAGGTCGCGTCGCCCTCACCTACCCGCACACACATCAAGCCGGGCGCGCAATCGTTGCGCTGCGTACAGACCTCGCCGAGCGCTAGCCCATCGCCGGCATCGCGACATTCGGTCCCGCCGGCGGCGACAATGCAGACCTGTCCATCTTCGCAGCCCGTATCGTCCATGAAAGGATCACACTCCCCGCTGGGGGTGCAGGGCATCGATACGGGGCCGGAGTCCACTTCGGCGTCCTCGCCGGCGTCGATGGACGCGTCGTTCGAGCCATCGATCGACGCGTCTTCTGAAGCGTCGGATCCGCCCGCATCTTCACCCGGCGAACTATCGCGCGTTGCATCCGCCGAAGCGTCTTCTGCTGCGCCATCGCTGCTCACGTCGGCGGAAGTATCCGCAGCAGCATCCGCGGAGCCATCGTCATCGCCGCAGGCGAGAGAGAGAAGAAGCCCAAACATAAGAAAACGTTTCATCCTCGTACAATATCGAAGCAGCGATGCGAATCAAAGCGGGCGCACGGGATGAAGAGAACCTGGCAATCGACGAGCGGCTCCCTGTATGTTCATCGCCACGTGCCGCCGACATTCGTTCGCGCTAAGGAGCGGAAATGGGTTTTGTGGATCTGCACTGTCACTACCTGCCGGGAATCGATGATGGCGTCGACTCCTTGGAGGATGGGCTCGCGTTATGCGCAGGGCTAAAGAAACTAGGGTTCACGAAAGTCACCGCCACTCCGCATATTCGGACCGCGATGTTCGAAAATGATATGGCCGGCATTCAACAGGCGTACTCGGATTTTCAGGGCGCCGCAGACAAGCGTGATGATCTGCCCGAGCTCGCTCTCGGCGCCGAGCATTTCTTCGACGATAAGATCTGGGAGCTATTCCAGACAGGCCGCGCAGTACACTATCAAAACGGAGCGTGCGCGCTCATCGAGCTACCTCGTCGCCGCTTTCCCGCGAACCTTGAAAAAGCGTTCTTTCAGCTGGGGCTCAAGGGGATCAAGCCGGTTCTCGCTCATCCGGAGCGTTACCATCCGCTCTTCCGCCGCTCGGATGACCTCGACGCTTTGGTGAACGCGGGCGCATTGCCGCTCCTGGACGTGATGTCGCTCATTGGGAAGTACGGGCGACGTCCGAAGAAAGCCGCCGAGAGGATCCTGCTCGATGGTGACTACTACGCGGCATGCACGGATTCCCACCGGGCTTCGGACGTTGAGGATGTCGCGAAGGCGATCGAGCGTTTGATCGAGCTTGTGGGCGAAGGCTACGCAAAGACGCTTTTCTCATCGCGCCCGGAACGAATCCTGGCAGGAACCGCGGAGTTCGAGTAGGAGGCTTGCTCCGAGCGCGAATATGGAAGAGGCCAAGAAAAAGAGTGGAATCGCAAGGATCCTACCGAAGCTCGTCCTCTCCTTGTTTCTCGGAGGACTCTTCGCATGGATGGCGGCGCGAGGCGGGCTCCCTCTGGTTCCGAGCGCGGAGGCGTGGTCGCACGTGGCTGGGTGGACGATTCCGCTATACGCCCTGCTCTATTTTCTCACGCACCTCGTGCGTGCGACGCGCTGGCGCTTTTTGATCTCTCCCGTGAAAGAGATCCCGCTCAAAGAAGTGATCGCGCTCAACTGGATCGGCTTTTTCGCGATCTTCGCGCTGCCGCTTCGCATCGGGGAAGTCGCGCGGCCCGCGCTTACCAAACTCCGCCACCAGATCAGCATTTCGATCGGTTTTGGAACGATCGCGGTCGAGCGCGTGGTCGATGGGCTGATCACGAGCATCTGTGTGGCGTTTGGGCTCTTCGCGATTCCGCGCCTCGAAAGCGATGACCCATTCGCAGTGGCGCTTCCCTTTTACGGCTACCTCGCGCTGGCGATTTTCGGAGGCGCATTTGTCGCGCTCTTTTTCTTCCTTTGGAAGCGCGCGTGGGCCGTTCGAATGACCGAAAAGATTATCGGCCTCGTGAGCAAGAAGCTCGCAACCCTCCTCGCGGACAAAGTCGATGGGGTGGCGGATGGGATCCGCTCGCTCGCGGATTTCCGGCTTACGGCGCTCTTCTTGGGCGAATCGCTGCTCTATTGGGGCCTCAACGCCGCGGGCATGCTCGCACTCGCTTGGGGCTGCGATATCGACATGAACCCCGAGCAATCACTGGCCCTGATGGGGATCCTCGCGATCGGCATCCTCCTTCCAACGGGACCGGGGCTATTCGGGAACTTTCAGCTGGCGCTGGCAACGGCGCTTCGGCTCTATTTTCCAGAGAGCGTCGTCGCGGAACTCGGCGCCATGTACATCTTCATCATGTACGCCGTACAGGCCGTGCTGATTATCCTTGCCGGCGTAATCCCTCTCTACGTCATGAAGCTGACGCTCACGGATCTCCTGGGGGCCGAGCAGCTCAAAGAAGGGCTTAGCTCCCCTCCGCCCGCGACGGATTCTTAACGGCCTTACCAACCCGTTACGCAGAAGGAAGGGCAGCTCGGATCGGCGTTCCCGGCGAAAGAGGGCCCTTCTAGCGATTGAGCGCCGCAGGATGGCCGCAAGCCTGCTCTGAAGCGAAGTTCCGTTAGATTTTTAACCACCGGTCATTTTCGCGCAGAGCCCCGCGACGCCGTGCGAGAAGACCGAAGAACACTTCGCCAAGTTCTTTTGTAAAAACAAATGGTTAGGACCCATCGTTTTCTCGCACAAGAAGCGCTAACGCCGGCACGATTCGTGCGTAAGCACACATGTGATGAGCAAACTCGGCAAACTACTCCGCCTTCCTCACGTTGAAGCCGAGAGTTCCGCACACTACGCTACCAATCGAATGCCGGCGCCGACCTCAGCGAATGTAATCAAATCTCGCGGGTTTGAGCGTTACGAGCGTCGCGACGAGCTTGCCGCACTGACGGCGGCGCTTCGGGATGCCGAGCGTACCGGGGAGCGCTTCGTTCTGGTGACCGGCAACGCAGGTTGCGGAAAGAGTCACCTTCTTCGAACGCTAAAATCCGAGGTTCGACTCGGCGGCGGCGTGGTGCTCGACGGGACTTGCGGACCGGGGGTTCCTTTTGGGGCGTTTGCGCCGATTATCGACGCGGCGATCCGATTTTTGGCGGATGTCGATCGTGTGCCGTCGGACCCCGAAGGCCTCGCGTGCAGTGGGGGCTGTCACGCACTTTGGCACGAGCACGGAGACGGCGGCGTACCAGCCTCGGACCGCGATTCCCAAGAAAGCCGGATGCGCTTCTTCGAGTCGATCCGTTCGCTGCTTCGTGATGTCGCAGAACTCAAAGCGCCCGTGATTCTACTGCGAGATCTACATCGTTCCGACGAGGCGACGCTCGAACTTCTCGAATACCTCTTCGAAGGTGTGGGTCCATGGGGGAATGAGGTCGCTCCCTCCCAGATTGTTCGCGCTCTCTTTGTTGCTTCGGCGCCTGAGGACGCTGTGGCGCGATTCGAGACCCTGCTCGCCCCTCCCGTTGCCTCGGTGCTGCGGCTCGGGCGACTCGACCGTGATGGGGTCCGCGCGTTTTTACAGAGCGAAACAGTGATCGACCGGGTCTTGGCTGCGACCGGCGGTGATCCCGAGCAGATCGAAATGCTCCTTCGCGGACAGCCGGCGGATCCAATCGAAGTTTTCTTCGAAGATCTTGACGCCCTCCCGGAGGGCACCCGTGAACTCATCGAAGTGCTTGCGATTCTCGATTCTCGTGCCGAGCTCGCACGCATCGAACAAGTTTCTCTATCGCACGCGAGCGTTCCCGCTCGGAAAGCGCTCGACGCCTGTTCATTCCTGCGAAAAACCGTCATCAGTGGCTCGGAGTTCTTCGAGTTTTCCCGTCCTCGATACGCCGAAGCCCTTCGCGCGAGCATTCCTCGCAGCCGGCGACGTGAACTCCATCGTCGTTGCGCATCGGCACTGAGCGAGAGCGGATCGGCGGCCAGCGAACATGCGCTTCAAGCAGGGGATGTGGAGCTTGCGATCGAGCTCGCGGTGGAAGATGCGCGCGCACTGGCAGCGCAACACGCCCACGCCGAAGCCGCAGCGCTTCTCGATCGCGTCGTGCGGGGTTTGGAAGCGCAGGAACATGACGTACCGAGTCGTCTGCGTGAAGCGCTCTCCGATCTACAGCGCGCCTGCGGTGACTACGCGGAGGCTCTTCACCACGCGGAGCTCGTGCTGGCGCAGACGCCCGAATCAACGAGCGCCGCGCTTCGCGTGGGGAAGCTGTTGACACTCGCGGGCACCCTCGACCGCGCCCGGCAAGTCCTTGGGGATGCTTTCGAAACCTGCTCGGCCGGCCCGGAATTTGGTGCGGTTGCAACGGCCCTCGCCGAACTCGAATACCAGCGTACGCGCTACGAAGAGACGGAGCACTGGGCGAAGATCGCGTTCGATCACGTTGTGGACGCGCGAACCGAGATTGAGGTCCGGAACGCTCTGGCCAAAGCCATTCTCGCAAGCCGGTCCCCGTCGGATGCGGCGCTCCTCTTCCAAGAGAACCTCGAACGCGCGGAGGCCGCAGACCTCGCGCACGAGCAAGCGCAGGCGCTAACGAACCTTGGCGTTGCCCATCTCACGATGAACCAAGGCGCCGAAGCCCGACGCTGCTTTCAGCTCGCGGCGGAGTGCGCACGCGCCGTAAACGACTCGCGGGACCTTGCGATTGCGCTCGAAAACCTCGGCGTGTTGGCCCATCTTGAGCGCAACTTCAACGATGCGCTCCACTATTATCACGAGTCGGTCGCGATCTTTAAGAAGCTCGCGAACCGCGCGATGTTGACGCGCGTCGGAGTCAACCTCGCGGTTCTTTATCAGGACCTCGGTGACCTCGAGCGAACAAAGACGCTCTGCGATTTTGCCCAACATATGGGCGGTGACTCTCTCTCGCCCGTTCAGCTCGGCGACTGCCTTGTTCTTCGCGCGCGTGTCGCACGCCTCGAGGGTGGATTCGACCGCGCGGAAGAGATGCTGGACGAAGCGCTGATCGCGTTCCAGTCGGTGGGGTCGGCAAAGTCCAATCGCGTTTTGGTCGAACTGGTTCAGACGGCAATCGCGCGGGGGGATGTCTCAACTGCCCGAAAGATTATCGCCGAGGTTCCAGGCGACGCGGAAGCGATCGTAAACGCACGTCTCGCGCTTGCGACGGTTCGCGTCGAGCGTGCGGCGGGCGGGTCTCCACTGCAGGCAGCGCGCCGGGCAGCTGAACGTTGTGCCGAAAGCCGAAACCCTCAGCTGCAAATCGATTCCCTCTTGGCCCTGACCAAAGAGCTCCACGCAGCAGCCGACGATGCGGGAGCGCGCAATGCGCTTCAGCGAGCTCAAGAACTGGAGCGCCGGCTTACGGCGAACGTTCCGGATTCTCATATTCCGACGTGGTCCGCGCGAGCTTCACGCGTGTTGATGGCCGAGCTCGAACAAAAGGTCAGCATCGCGCCAAATGGGAGCGCAAGCGCAAGAACGGGCAAGCGTCCCGGCGGCTTCCCCAATATCGCGGGCAGAAGCCCACGCACGATGGAGTTGCTCAATATCATCGAGAAGGTCGCACCGACCGACGCGACGGTGTTGATTCAGGGCGAAAGTGGTACCGGCAAAGAGCTCGTGGCCGAGGCGCTTCACCGCAAATCGATGCGCAAGAAGCGGCCCTTGGTGAAGGTCAACTGCGCGGCCCTGGTCGATACGCTCTTGATGAGCGAGCTCTTCGGGCACGAGCGCGGAGCGTTTACGGGCGCGGCGACACGCAAAAAGGGACGTTTTGAGCTCGCGGATGGCGGTACGCTCTTCCTGGACGAAATCGGCGATATCTCGCCGAAAATGCAGGCTGCTCTGCTGCGCGTGCTCCAGGAGCGAACCTTCGAGCGCGTCGGCGGCACGCAATCCATCGAAGTCGATGTCCGAATTATCGCCGCAACCCATCGAGATCTCGAGGCCATGGTTAAAGAGGGAACCTTCCGGGAGGACCTCTACTACCGGCTCCGCGGCGTCGCCGTGCCCATTCGTCCGCTTCGGGAGCGACCGGAGGATATCGGCGACATCGCCAATCAGATCGTTTCGCGTTTGACGAACGAGAACGAGAGAGCGCTTTCTCTACCTCCCGAGACGCTCGCGGTGCTCGAAGCGCACCCTTGGCCTGGCAACGTTCGAGAGCTCGAAAACGTCCTTCGAAGTGCCTCGCTCTTCGCGAATGGAACCGAGCTTCGCCCCGAAGATCTGGGAAGTCTCCAGGCGGCGACCCAAGAACGTCGCGAAGATCGCCTGAGTCAGCCTCCCGAGGAGGCGATCTACGAGCGGGTCCGCGATGGTGAAGCTGGTCTCCTTGAAATGAAGAAAATCATTGAAAAAGAGTGCATTAGTCGTGCTCTTGGGGATTCGGATGGGAACATCACCCAGGCCGCACGCCTGCTCGGGATGAAACGGCCGCGCCTTTCGCAGTTGGCAAAACAGTACGGTTTAACTGGACGGCCTGGTGGGAAGGACGTAGAGTGAACGAGATGCGAACCCTTCTCTTCATCCTTTGCGCCCTCGGTTTGGCGTGCGCCGGCGAGACCGGACAGGTGTCGGGATCGCTCGTGACCGACAGCACTCCGCTCGACGTGGAATCCCGAGAGAGCTGGGAAGCGGCGCCTGCAGGATGCGAAGGTCAGGACCTCAGCAATGCGGATTTCGCAATCGCGGACGAAGCACCTGAGCTGCTCGTGGCCCGCGTGGACGGCATTGCCATTTGCGTCGACACCTTCTCCGCGCTCGAAACGGAGTTGGGAGATGCGGGAGACCTTGAGGGCGTGGACGCGCTTTGGCTCCGCTACATGGCATCGCTTCAGGAAGCGCCCGAGCTTCACGTCGCAGAGTTCAGCGGGAGCTCCAACATCGTCGGTGTCGATCCGACGCCTCAGACCAACCGCCCCGACGAAGGTGGCCTTCCCGGCGACGATGGCTCGACTGGAGTCGACCCGACTCCACAAACAAATCGTCCAGATGAGGCTGAGCCAGTCGGAGTCGACCCCACCCCACAAACGAATCGTGGTGACTCAACCGAGGATGTCGATATCGTCGCGAACCCATGGGAAGCCGTCGGAGGCTGGGAACGTTGAGCATTGACCCGGGCCGAATCCCGGACCTGGCCGTAGCGAAGAGCGAGATCGATGTGAATCGGTCCCGCTTTTTCATTTCGGGCGACCTGCTGGAACGCCGCGTTCTCGAGGAACGAAAGTGGTGCGCCGTGCGCGCCGTTGGCAGGTTCCTGAAACGCGAGCAGCGCCAGGAGGTCATCGAGATCGACAAGGCGAAGGTAAGCGCCCCCCCAAAGCCGCCCCAGGTCTTCACAGAGATCCCCGTCGAGCAACGTTATTTCTCGCAAGTATCTGCGGACAAGCGCGAATGTTCCCATTGCGTTGTGCCGGGGCGTGCTCTCTGCTCAACCTGCGGGGGACAAGGTTTCTTGACGCAGCAAGTGAACCGCTACAGCAGCGCGACCGACTCTATGCGAACGGAGACTGTCCAGATCGACTGCGGTTCATGCAACGGCGGATATACCTTCTGTGTTCCCTGCGCGGGGACCAACTCAGTCCACCAGGCGCGCGTTCACTACATCACCGATGAGACCCACGTTCTCGACCGCGTCTTTATCCCGGGGGGCTTTGGGTCCTCGCTCGCAATCGACTTCATGGAGCACGCGAAAGAACTCGAAGGCACCGCCGAGCTCACCATCGAGCCCAAACGCGCAGGTTCTGCGTATCGGGATCAGGCGTTTCGAGAAGAGGACTGTGCAGGTTTCCAATACGGGGACGCTCTCAAGCGTGCTCGCGCGGACGCGCGCTTTTTCCTCAAGGACTCGCTCAAGCATGAACTACACCTTTATGCGATCCCTTTTTTGGAGCTGACCTTCCACCGTTCCAAAGAAACGGTATTGCTGTGGCGCAAAGACGACGGCACCCACGAGGCGCTGACCCACGAAGGGCTTTCGACGCCACAGAGTTGAAACTTCGTCAGGGCGAGACGCAAAGCACTGCCAAAATGGCAGCGTTTTCTTTGTCTTCGATGCGGAGGCCGCGAGTCCCAACGTTGTACACAGGGCTTCGAACAGTCGGTATTTTAGGGAGAAACGCAATTTCCGCGGGTCGTCCAACCCCATATCGAACCGTCGAGAGGCGTTGGCCTCAGACTTGCAAAGTACCAGGTCGAGTGTGCTTGGGACGAGTTGTCTCCCTGCGGTCTCCCACCCGCAAACTCCAATCTCCTCCTCATCATCCGAACCAGCGACCGTCCTGAGCACACTCCTCATTTCGCTGAAGACCACTTCCCCACGTGCATCGCCTATTGGTTTTCGCTAGACCCGACCAAACCTCATGAATCGATCGACCCAAATCATTCTCCTCGCCTCGTTTGCTGCCGCGGCCGTCTCCCCCGTCCACGCGCAAACGATTGCGGCCTCCGTCGCCGAATATCGGGGCGGGGATGGAACGCGAACCACAAACGAAGACATCGCCCGCGGGATGAATATCGCGGATTGCGAAGACCCCGATGCCGAGATTGTCCTGAGCTTGGATATGAATCCTGGCCAGGTCGATATTTGGCACAGCAACGGGCAGAGCGTTGATTGCATCAACGCCGAAAACGCGCGCTCTGCAAACGCGGAAATGCGCACGTGTATCCACCTCACCAATCTTGCGGTCGGCGCCGATCGCCAGGTGGTGATCCCTGTCTCAACACTGGCCGCGGGAGACGAAGCCAATGGGAATGGCAACGACGTCTGCGCAAATCGGAACCGAACGACGTACCGGCTCTTCCTTTTGGACACGGACGCGATTGCCGATTCCGGCATGATCGCCTCGTGGGGCGCGGTGGATGTTGTGTTGGACTCGCAGTCGCCGGGCGTGCCGAGCGTCGAAAATGCCACCCTTGCGGGCACGAACGTTCCAGTCGAATGGGACCCCGCCGAAGACGGTGTGGACGCGGTCACGAATATGCGAGGACGCGTCGAGATCTTCACCGACGGTTGCGGAATGACAGATGTCGAGGGCGCTCCAAAAGAGACCGTGCGCACCAACCTCGGCGAGACCTCCTATACGGTTGATCTCGCCGCACTCGAGGTGGGAGATGGAGGCCAGGTCGGCGTTCGCATCGCCACCGAGGACCAAGCCGGCAATATCGGTGATTTTTCATCGGAAGTCTGTGTGACGCGCGTCACGGGCCAAGGCTTTTGCGACGTCGTCGAGGGTGGCTGCCCAGAAGGATGCAGCGCCGGCGGCGTAAATCCGAAAAACACCGCGGTCTTCGCCTTTCTCGTGCTCGCCTTCGTGGTATCCCGGAGAAAGCAATGAAACGCCGAATCGTCCCCGCGCTGCTTCTGTCAGCACTCGCCCTCAGCGCCCTTCCCGGCCGCGCTGACGCGCAGTTTTCCGGTGAGCTTCGAGCACGAGAAGATCGCTCGAGCCGAGAGATGTTCATCTTCGAATTCAGCGTCGGCACATACACGCCAAGAGTGCAGACCGTCGGTGGCACGTCCGCGATTGAAGCTGTTTTTGATGGCGACCAAGGACCGATGCTTCATCTGGAGGTCGACATCGCGCCCTTCCGCATCCCGTACGTTGGTCTTCTCGGAGCCGGCGTTGCCCTCGGTTGGTCACGCTATAGCGCGCCGCTTTGCGCAAACGATTCCTGCACGCAGCAGCTTGACGAAGAAGCCAATCTTCGGCTCTGGCCCGTCTCGCCGCAGGCCGTTCTTCGCGTGGATACGTTGGCGCGAGAGTTTAATATTCCCTTCGTCTTCACCGGCAAACTCGGAATGGACATTGTCTTCTACACCGCGTCTGGCGGCACCGAAGGAAGCGGATCGAGCGTGGGATTCCGGTGGGCGCTTCAGGCGGCGCTCGAACTCGACTTTATCGACCGCCAGCGTGCCAACGTTCTGGATGATGAGTTTGGCATCAACCACACGACTCTCTTCTTTGAGCTCTACGGATCGAACGCAAATAGCACCCTCGACCTCGGCACGGACATCGCTTGGGCAGCCGGTCTCGGCATGACCTTCTGATCCGCCAAGAATCGTTCTCGAAAAAGTCCCGCTCGACCCAGCGGGACTTTTTTGTGCGTCGTGATAGGCCTTAAAGCATGGAGAACGCCGAATCGGACCAGGACGCGCTCGACGAGACAGGCGAGGTGGATGCGAGCACGCTTCCTTATGGGGTGAAGATTCACGTCTCCTACGACGGGACGGATTTCTCCGGCTGGCAACGGCAGGATGGCCAGCGCACCGTCCAGGGAGAACTCGAAAGAGCGATCGATCAAATGGGATTCGTACGTTCGCGCATCCGTGGCTGCAGCCGTACAGATAGCGGGGTTCACGCGCGCGCTCAGGTCGCCTCCTTCGCGTGCGAGAAAGATATCGGCGCTCGCGGGTGGCGATTGGCGCTCACCGGTCTGCTCCCTTTCGATGTCGCGGTGTTCAAAGTCGAGTCTTGCAAGAACACTTACGACCCGCGCTTTGACGCAAAACGCAAACACTACCGATACTCCGTGTGCACGAGCGAAAATCGGGACCCGCACAGCCGGCGAGCAGCCTGGTGGGTTGGACCAGGCTTCGCTCGACGGGACGTCCCTCGAGACCAGCGCGAAGATCGCGTGGAAGATTTCCTCGACGTCGATGCGATGAGAGAGGCCGCTTCGGCGCTCGTAGGGACACACTCCTTTCACTCTTTTCGCGCATCGTCGGACCAGCGAAAGAACACCGAACGGGAAATGCACCGGGTCGAAATCGTCCCTGGCTTCGGCGGCCGAGCTTCGATGCTCGCAATCGATGTCGAAGGAAACGCGTTTATGCGGAATATGGTCAGAATCATGGCAGGCACACTCGTCGAAGTCGGGCGTCAACGGATGACACCATCCCAGGTAAAGGCGCTGCTCGAACCTGGCGCTTCGCGCAAAGACGCAGGCCCGACCGCACCCCCAGAAGGGCTTTGCCTCGAACGTATCTGGCTTGGGAGACAGGGGTGATGCGCGCGCTTACCATTGCGCTCTTGCTGGTCTCCTCGGCGACGCTCGCTCAAGAGAGCGCGGCGTCGGAACATGGGGGCGTCGAGGCGCCTGTTGAGCCCGCTGAGAACACCATTCCGACAGACGAAAGCGACGCGCCACCGGAAACGCCCGGAACCGGCGATGCGGAGCAATCCGCGGAACCTGAGCCTGAGAATGGTCGCGCCGAACGCCGCGCGGCACGCGTTGGCCTCGTTCTTGTCGGGAGCCCTGACGAAGAGGCACAAGCGGCGAGCCAGGCTCTCTTGCGCGCACTTCGCGAGCGTGGGCTGCGCCCCTTGTCGGACGACGCAGTGCAAGCCGCACTCCTCGGCCAAGGTTCGGAAGACGGCCTCGACGAACTACGCACCCTGCGGCGCCAACTCGGGCGCACCGAGGCGCAAAATGCCACCCTTCTTCGGTCTCTTCGAGACCAACGACGAGACATATGGGTGCTCATCCGCCCCCGCGGGGACGTGTTTGTGGCAGAGGTTTTTGACACCGACGCGAATGCGTTCTTTGAGGAAACACCAGCTCTTGAAGATGCTCCTCGCTTTATCGAACGAGCGGGGCGGGCAGCCATTCGCCGGCGGTCCGAGGCGCCGAGCGTGCAGGCAAGTGTGCCCAGTCCGGCCGAGGTTGCTCAATCCGCGGACGCCGCAGACAACCTAGAAGCGCCAGATCTGTCAGAGGAAGGCTCCCCAGCCGCCGAATGGTTCCGATCCAACTGGGCGTATGTCGTCGCTGGTGCGCTTCTTGTCGGAGTGATTACGTTCTTCGCTGTCCGCGCTGCCGGGGCTGACGAAGTCCCGGATCCGGTGCTACGCTTTCGTACAGGTCTATGATGCACGATTTCTCAAAGCTCCTTTCGGAGGCTCAATAATGATTCGCTCGCTGCGCGCCCTTCGGGCCGTGGCGTGTTTTCTATTCTTCTTCGTCTCTGCTGGAGCGTTTTCCAATCACGCGCGCGCGCAGCAGGACCTTGTCGACGATACCGTTGAAGACATCCGAGTTCGCTCGTTCGAAGGATTCGATTCAGAGGTTCGCGATGGCATCCGTTGGGTTTACCCAGAAGGCTCGCGCTCGCTCATGCTGGAGCTCAAGGCGGTCGCCGAGCGTCATTGGACCGATATCGGGACCGATCTTGGGGTACGTATGCCGCTCAACGTGGAGATTCGGATTGGCCGAAATCCCGAAGAGATGAGAGCGCTGGCGCCGCTTGTTGCGCCCCCGCCGGCCTATGCGACCGGCGTGGCGTACACGCGCCGCGGCCTGATCGTACTTTCCATGGAAGCGCCGGGCAGTTGGGAACCACCGGAACTGTCCGAGGTCTTGGTGCATGAGCTCTCTCATATTGCGCTTCGCAGCGCGTTGCCGGATGCCGAATTGCCTCGATGGTTCGTGGAAGGGCTTGCGATCCGTCAGTCGGGAGAGCGTGGGCTCGCTCGTCTCCGAACGCTGCACAATGCCGAGATGCAGGATGAACTGCGGTCCCTCTCGGAACTTGAGGGGCCGTTTGGAGGCCGGCACGATCAAGTGAGTGTGGCGTACGCCCAGAGCGCAGCGTTGGTGGGTGCGTTGATGAATCACGCGCCGGATGAAAGCCTCCGGCACCTTGTTGCCGAGCTCCAGGAGGGCAAAGACTTCTCGACGGCGATGGTGGATGCGTACGCCATCACGCCCCAGACCCTTTACCGCGAGTGGCGGATTGAGTTGGAGCAGCGCGTGAGCCGGCTCCCGACGATTCTTGGCAGTACGACCATTTGGTTGCTGGCAATCATCGTTTTCGTTGTCGCGTGGCGTAAGCGACGCAAGCGGGAGCGTGTGAAGAGAGCCGCGATGCAGGCCGAAGAAGAAGCAAGGGCCGCGGCGATCGAACGGCTCATCAAACTCTCGGAGCGCGCGCGACCGATTCCGGCCGACGCCCTATCCCACCGCCTAATGTTCCGTCGCGACCGAATCGATGAGGACCTCCCCACCATTGAGGTCGACGGCCAAAGACACATCCTGCACTGAGGAGGAAGATCGGTACTCTTTCGACGAGCCTCGTCAAAGCTCTGTGATTTCAAGGGCTACGCCATAGCGGCCCCGAATAGGGACCGGCCCGAAGCAGGCTGGTGAAAAAACATCCGAAACCGCTTCGAGGCTTTCTGACGCACTCAAACGCACGCCATCCAATTTTCGCCACGTATATGCGCAATACGAGTCGCCCCTCTGCCGCCGATCCGAGCTTCGCTCTTCCTTCGATACACTCGGCGTGCCGTTCGCTGACCGAACCTCGGGTCGGCGGCCCTGACGAAAGATCATCCCTTCAATCGATTTGATCCTCGCACTCGTCCGCGCCGGCTCCTTCAAAAGGAGGTTCGGGAACGACAAAAGCCCCAGAACCTTAGGGCCTGGGGCGAGCTTTTATTCGGCCATCGGCCGAGAAAGCTACTTATCGAGGTGAATCGGGAACTTCGGAGTCGTTCCGTTCTTCTCGAGGTTCT
>JAHDCI010000333.1 GCA_020629955.1 Myxococcota bacterium
CGCGCACTCGAACCATCGAGTGCCTCCCGCGCGAGCTGGTCGATGCGGGTGTAGAAATAGCCGTGATGCGTTCGGTTTAGATAGCGGTAGCGATAGATGGTCCAGTTCTCATCCTCCGTTCCATCGACACCTCCCCCGATGGAGCGAGAGAGCGGCTGGTAGCGATAACCACTTTCGCGGCGAGCAACGACAGCGATCGCTTCCTCAGTGCTTGTCTCCGCCGCGGCGAGTTCTTCCTCCGCCTGCGTTCGCAGCGCGGCATCGCCGCTCAAAAGGGAACGACGAAGCGTCACCATGCTCCCGTAGACCAGGCGCTGATGCTCCGCGCGAATCGCGAACGTCTCGAGGCCGTCGCGAATCTCCTCGAAGAAGTTTCGCGAGGATTCCGGCACGTTCGACGCGATTGCGTTGAGGCGTTCCGTCAGGCTCCGATAGTCGCGACCGACGGTTTCAAGCCTTGGGGCAATGTCTTGTTCAAAATCCCGAAGCTGAGCCTCGTCCCAGCGAAGCATTGCTTCTGGAGCAGGCGGCAAGGGATGGAAAACCACACCGACGGACGCGGCGGTCTCGGTTTCTGGATCCGTACCGACCAGATAGGCGAGCAGCTCAGCGTCGAAGAGATCTCGGTCCTGCAACGCGACCGCATCGGCGATCACATCCGCGACCTCTTCGCCCGCATCTCCCATGGGCGCCGTGATATCGGCAACGCAGTCGGTCCATCGATAGTCGACATCGGCCGACATTCGAAGGCTGCAGTACTCGTTCTGCCAATAACCCCATTCGTGTCCCGATCCGAAGGTACGGTGCCCGGTCAGGTTCTGATCGAGGAGATGCCGAAGCCCCTGAATATCGCGGTCACGCGCTTCGATCGTGATCGGCAAATAGAGCGGGATCGCGATATCGAAAGTCAGCCACCAGGCTGCCTCCGGGTAGTACCAAATATCCCGTCGCGGAGCCTCTTCCTCGATGAACTCACGAAGGTTGTGAAAGTTCTCGTTTCCGTACACCGGGGCGGGCCGAAAAAGATCGTAGAACATCAATGTATGTACTCGGACGCCAAGGTTCTCCGGCGCGAACTTCGGCAAGTCGTAATAACGAACGCCGTAGTTCTCGGTCGGTTCACCATGCGTCCCGTGATTGGTCGTGTTGAGCAGTACGTCGGGGTAACGCTCGGCAAAGGTATTCGCGATGAAGGTCATCTGCCGAACTACCGTCTCGTCGTCGATCTCCGTGAACTCGCTGGGGTCGAAGTTGAACCCGAAAATATCCGGTCGCTCGTCTTCGGGTACTTCCATCTGCGCTTCGATCGCCTCGAGAATCTGCTCGGTGTCCGGACGGGGATCGTCGGGGTCCAAGATCGAGCTATCGCCCTGCTGGGAGCCGTAGAGTCGGAAGCCCCCCTGACGCGGGAAGCCCCGCATCACACCGTAGTTTCGAAACTCGCCTTCACCGAATCCGTTCTGACCGACCGACGCAAGGTTCTTGACCTGCCAATCGATGTACCGGCGAGCATCCTCGAGGTAGCGCTCATCTCCGTTTCGAAACGCGTCGCCGAGCTCGAGGGGATGGGTCAGGTGAAGCGTCACGGAGCGGTAGCGAAAATCTGGGGTGTGCTGTTCGCGATAGGGCGCGACCGCCCAACCCGGCGCCGCGGGAACGAATTCCTCTTCTGGATGGAAGAAGCGCACGCCAAGCGAATGCAACCACTCGTACGCCGCATATTGCCGACCCAGGAGGCCTCCTCCGGACAGGAAAACAACCCGTCCGTCTCCGCAGAACTGCTCCTGGATGCGATAGGTCTGGGTGGGATCGTCAACGTCCTCCGCGATGACCTCCGGCCCGCGAAGCCCGTTGCCGACAAATACCACCTTCCCGACGCCTTCTTCGCACCTCGTATCCAGCGTGTCCGGATCCGCAACGTTTTGCCCCATTTGGCCGAGGTACTCCCGAAGGTCCCGGGCGGCGATTTGCACGCCTTCCGGCGCGTCCGAGGCGATAAGAACACGCCAATCGTTCGCCGCAGGTGCCGGTTTCGAGTCGCACGCGGCGCCGGCCGCGATCAGCAGGAGAAGATAGCTAAAGGGGAACCCGATTCGCATATCCCCATCATGGAGAAATCGGACGGAAACGACAACGCGTGAATCAAGCGTTCAAAAAAAGCGGACGCCACGCTCTCGGACCTGTGGACGCTGTCGGTTCAGTGACCGAGACGATCGCAAGCAGCCCGTTGGCCCTGAAAACAAGCGGCTTCAAGCTCAGAATCTTCCATCTCGTCGAGCGTTGCCTCGTCGAGCGGCGTCGACGGATCCTCGTCTTCGGCGGATTCCTCGTCTTCTTCCACTTCATTCTCAGAAGGCGCGCTCTCTTCGCGCACAAGCGTCGACTCTTCCTGAGCCGTCTGCGACGGCGCGTCGCCATCGCACGCTCCGAGCGAGAGGACGAGCGCAATCGCGCCGAGCCGTGAAACGAGCGTCGTCATCAAAGCGGCGCCGGGAAGTCGGAGCAGAGCGCCTTCACTTCGGCCGCCACCTTCGCCTGGAGCGCTTCGTCCTCCGGCGCGGAGATCACCTGTTTCATCCACGCCGCGAGGCGCTTCATTTCATTCGCGCCCATCCCGCGCGTCGTGAGCGCAGGCGTGCCGATTCGAATGCCGCTCGGGTCCATCGGCGGACGTGGGTCGAAGGGAATCGAGTTGTAGTTGCAGACAATGCCCGCGCGATCGAGCGCTTCCGCGGCAGGCTTACCGCCGACGCCAAGATCGGTGAGGTCACAGAGCAGGAGGTGATTGTCCGACCCGCCAGAAACGAGGGAGATACCTTCGGAGAGCAGCGCTTCGGCAAGGGCGCGCGAGTTGTCGACGATGGCATGCGCATAACGCTTAAAGTCGTCAGTCGCGGCCAGGCGCGCGGCGATCGCAATGCCGGCGGTCGTACCATTGTGTGGCCCACCCTGGAGCCCTGGGAAGACGGCGCGGTCGATGGCCTTTTTGTGCACCTTATCGCAGAGAATCATCCCGCCGCGCGGTCCACGGAAGGTCTTGTGGGTCGTGCTGGTGACAACGGGTGCGTGCCCGACGGGTGTCGGATGCGCGCCGCCAGCGACAAGCCCTGAGATATGGGAGATATCCGCGATCAGCGTCGCGCCGCAGTCCTCTGCGATCTGCGCAAAGCGCGCGAAATCAATCTCCCGCGGATAGGCCGTCGCGCCGCAGAAAATGATCTTCGGGGAGTGCTCTTTCGCAAGCGCGGCCGCCTGGTCATAGTCGATCCGGTGATCCTCCTTGCGTACTCCGTAATGAATCGCGTTGAAGTACTTGCCGCTGATCGAGACTCCGTGGCCATGCGTAAGGTG
>JAHDCI010000334.1 GCA_020629955.1 Myxococcota bacterium
CCCGCGCCGGTGAGGCGCCTGGAGATATCCATGTTTTTGATGATCAGCAAGAAGTCGCGAATCAAGAATCGCAAGAAGACCAACCGCAAGAACGCCAAGCGTAAGGCGCGGAACCGACGTCGCACGAACCGTATGCACGGTCGTCGTCTCGGTCGTCGTCTCTAAGACCCGTTCTTATCCCCTCGGGCGGTGGGCGCCGATTTCGCGCTACGCGGAATGCGCTACGAACACCCTCGAAGTAAAGGGCTGCGGCATTTTTGCCAGCGGCCTTTTTGTCTTTTCTCGTTATTTTCCCTTCGGAGTGGTACTTGAGTCCAGCGGCTCGTTTACCATCGAGCTTCCTCATCCAAGAACGGAGCATTTGTGGATCGCAAGCTGATCTATGTCGTCAGTGACTCGACTGGCGAGACCGCGGAACGCGTCGTCCGCGCTTCTCTTCTTCAGTTTCCGAACACCCGTGTTCGCGTTCGACTCTTTACCCGAGTCCGCGACGAAGGGGCGGTCGAGGATGTTCTCGACAAAGCGCTTGAAGCCGGCGCAATGGTCGTGTTCACGCTCGTTCGACCGGAGCTTCGAAACCATATGTTTCAGCAGAGTCGCGAACGACAGATCGAAGCCATCGACGTCATCGGGTCGCTGATCCATAAGATCGGGAACTTCCTCGAAGCGAAGCCGCTCAACGTTCCGACGGCCCAGATGTCGCTCTCCGAAGAGTACTTTAAGCGCGTTGAGGCCATCGAGTTCGCCGTCAAAAGCGATGACGGCAAAGAGCCGCGCAATCTTCGAAAGGCGGACCTCGTTCTCACCGGCGTCAGCCGTACGAGCAAGACTCCGCTCTCCACCTACCTCGCTGGACGCGGGCTGAAGGTCGCGAACGTTCCCCTCGTCATGAACGTGGACCCTCCCGAAGAGCTTCACCAAGTCCCGGAAAAGAAAGTCGTCGCTCTCACGATCGACATCGACTTATTGCTCGAGATCCGTAAGAGCCGTCTCGTTCAGCTCGGGATGCCAGCCGATGCCAACTACGGGCTTCGCGATCACGTCAAAGCAGAGCTCGATTATGCGCACGCGCTGTTTAAACAGCACCCCGATTGGATGGTCGTGAACGTCTCCAATCGAGCCATCGAAGAGACGGCGACGATCATCCTCGAGGCGTACAAAGAGCGCCTCGAGAACGAATCTGATTAAGCGGAGCCAAACCGGTGTCCATCGAGGTCAAAAAGGCACCGCTTTGGCGGCGATTGCTTCCTTGGATCATCGCCGGAGGGCTGATCGCGTTTGTCGCGTCACGTTTTCCGCTCGACCAGCTTAAGGAGCAACTCGCGCTCGTGGACGCGCCGTTATTCGCCGTGTCGATGTTCGGCCTGACGCTCTCCAACTTTCTCGCGGACACTTTCGCCTCGCTGCGCGTTTACCGCTATGTCGCGCCCGCGCTCGGTTTTCGAGAGCTGCTCATCTTTCGAGGTGCAGCGTATCTGCCAGCGGCGTTTAACTTTCACGCTGGGCAAGCGTGGATGGCTTACCTGGTCCGTAAACGCATGCCGACCGAAGACGCCGAGCGGAGCGCGGTCCGGGTCGCGGGCGCCGCGTTGGTCTCCTACGCCACCTTTATGGGCGGAATTGTCGCGCTCGCCGCGCTCTCCGTACTCGCCTCTCAATCGTTTGATGGCTGGCCCGCGAAGACGCTACTGCCACTCACTCTCGCGGGCGTAGGATATCTTGGCGTGCTGCAACTTCGCCCTCGCTTTTTGGCCGAGCGAGAGTTTCTGCGCCCTCTCTTCGAGGCTGGGCCGATTGGGCATATCTCGCTAATGGCTGCGCGCCTGCCCCATCTGCTGACGCTTCTCTTTGGACTCTACGTCATCTACGCGTTTTTCGGCGTTGAGACTCCACCCTCGCAGGTGCCGGTGGTCATGAGCGCCATCCTTTTGGTTTCCGCGATCCCCATCACCCCCCAAGGCCTTGGCACTCGCGAACTCGCGGCTGTTAGCCTGCTCGGGCCTTGGGCAGGAGAGGGCGGCGACGCCGCGATCGTCGCGGCTGGAGGCGCGAGTGCGGCGATGACGATCCTTCTCCAGCTCACGCTTGGATTGGCATTTACTCCCGCCGCGAATCGCCGCATTGCGGAGCTTGAGGCCGAGACGCCAGAGTCCTCCTAGTGCGGGGAGCAGATCGGTAGAAGGGACGATCTTTCGTCAGGGGCGCCGAGGCGAGCTTCGAAGGGCGAACGACGTGCCGAGTATATTGAAGGAAGAGCGAAGCTCGGATCGGCGTTGCTGGCGGAAGAGGGCCCTTCTAGCGATTTGAATCACGCACGAGTGCGTGGTTTAGCGCTTGAGCTTCGCGAGCACTTTGTCGACCGGTCCTGCGTTGCCCATCACGTAGAAGTGCACGGAAGGCACTCCCCGGTCGAGTAGCTCTTGGGCTTGCATTGCAGTCCACTCGGCGCCGGCTGCGATCGCGTCTTTTCGCTTCTTTGCACCCTCGATCGCGCTCGCGAGTTCTTCGGGGAGGTCGCAGTGGAAGGTTCTCGGAATCGTGTTCAGGTGACGCTTCGAAGTGAGCACCTTTAGCCCCGGGATGATGGGCACGTTGATGCCTGCTTCACGGCACCGGTCCACGAAGTCGAAGTAGACCTGATTGTCGAAGAACATCTGCGTAACGATGTACTCCGCGCCGGCGTCGACCTTCATCTTGGCATAGCGAAGATCGCTTCCCCGGTTTGGCGCTTCAAAGTGTTTTTCCGGATAGCCTGAAACACCAACGCAGAAATCGGTCGGGCTCGCGTCAAGATAGGCGTCGAGATAGTTGCCTTCGTTCATCGACACGATCTGCCTCACGAGGTCGACCGCGTACTCGTTGCGCGTTCGACCACCGGTGAGGGGCTTGTGATAGCCCTTGTCGTCGCCGCGAACGGCGAGCACATTTTCGATGCCGAGGTAGCGAAGCTCGATGAGAAAGTCCTCGGTCTCCTGCTGCGTAAAGCCATTGCAGAGAACGTGGGGGACGGCGTCGATTTCGTACTTGTTTTGAATCAGCGCACAGAGCCCCAGGGTACCAGGGCGCTTTCGCTTGATCGTTCGCTGGATCCCCTCTTCGGTCTCTTCGTACACCACCTCGGCAGGGTGGCTTGTGATGTCGATAAAGGGCGGGCGATGTTTGGAAAGAGCGTCGACCAGGTTCAGGAGATCGCGCAGGTTACCGCCGCGCTTGGGGGGAATGATCTCGAAGCTGATAAGAGGCTCCGTGGCTTGCGCCAAATGTTCCACAACTCGCATGGTCGGTATCCTGACAACGACGCGCTGCGTCGTCGAGCCGAACTGGCTTCAAATTTCGCTGTCGTTTT
>JAHDCI010000335.1:0-1989 GCA_020629955.1 Myxococcota bacterium
GGGCATCGCCACGAAACGTGACCCGGTTCATCCCCGCTCGAACGCGGATATTCCGGGTCTGCTCGAGCCCGTCCGGCTCCGAACGAAGACGCACGCGATGGTCCCCAATGGTGAGGTGAGTCGACACCGGGGTGGTCCCATGCTCTCGCCCGTCGATCCAAACCCGGGCGACCCGAAGGCTCGTTATCCGGACCGGTACCGTCCTCGCATCCAGGCGTTCAAGCTCGACCCCAGGCCGCGCAGGCTCAGGTGTTCGAAGCCCTCTCACTCCGTGCGACGGGGCGGCACAGCCGAGCAGGAACATCGCAAAGACGTACCGGCTCGCGCGTAGAGACGCGGCGTGGTTTTCTCTTATGTCGATTCCCCAATGGTGCTCGAGAAAGACTCGGACCGCCAAAGGCGCGTTTCCATTCCAGCAGACCGCTCCCGATTCAAACTCATCCCTCCCGTCCCCGGCGGGATCGAGCGTAGTGATGAGCCCCCAAACACGGTTCTTCGACATACTGATCTTCTTTCGAGCTAGGTCGCGTATCGTCTGCGACAGAGATCAGATTTGGTCTGAATCAGAAAAGCGCTCGCGGAGCGGAACGCCCGAAGCTTTTTTATTTTTTTATCAATAAAAACAATAATTTAGAACATTTCTAAGAGGATTGATAGCCGTGGCAATTCCGAAGAATCCAATCGATCGCCCGTCGCCCAATCGATCCGACTCACGCGAGATCGTCGAGGCGGTCCTTCAGGCGGCGGTTCTCCTCGGGCCCGATGCGTCGATGAACGAAATCGCTCGTCGGGCAGGTGTTGGACCTGCGTCGCTGCATCGGCACTTCGATGGAAAGAGCGCGATCTTCGCGGAAATCGCCCGTCGCTGCTCCGAAGCCATGGCGACCATCGTGCGCCGGATTTGCCGACGCTCTGCCCCTGTCAAAGCATCGCTCGCGCAAATGATCACGGAGCTCTTCGATCTGCCGAATGCCTCCTGGGAAGTCCGCGCGGAATTGCAGGGGCGCGTTCCACCGGTCCTGGCGCGCGACGCACACGACCGTGTCACCTCAGAGATTGTCGACTCGCTCACCGAATGGATTCGAAACGTTCCCTCGGAGGTCGCCCCCGAGACCCGGGCGTTTCTGGCGATGTCGACGGTTCACGGCGTCATTCGAAGCGCGATGCTCTACAAGAGTCCGCCAAGAGAAGATCTGCTTCCAGAGCTGATCGACTTAGTCACTTCGGTGCTTGGACTTCCACAAGAGTAGTCACAGCGTACGCGCGTGATGGCTCCGCAATCCAGGGTTCATGGTCGCGGATGACGCTTGATTGACGTGCCAATTGTGGTCAGTCTGAGCCCAATGAATCGGCATCCGGCAAAGACAGAAGGGACGCCAAGGCAATGCTGACGCTCAGCTTTGACGGCGGCACGATTCTCGTTGAAGGACTGACCCAAAACGAAGAGCTGCCCCCTGGATGCCGCTTCGATCCGCGCGTCGGGGAGCATCGCGCGCCAGCCTATCGCTACGCGGAGCTTGTGCTCTGGCTGCGCGAACATGGGCGGCCCTACGAGGACAAAGCCAGGCGCTATCCGACGCTCGAATCTGGAATGCTCGCGAAGCGTCAGCCGCGGCCCTATCAGACCGAAGCGATCCATCACTGGAGACAGGCCGGCCGCCGCGGCGTCGTGGTGCTGCCGACCGGCGCGGGCAAAAGCTACGTCGCGATGATGGCGATCGATCTCTGCCGCCGGGGCACCTTGGTCGTCGCGCCGACGCTCGATCTGGTGCGTCAATGGTACGACGGGCTACGTGCTGCGTTTGGCGTCGAAGTGGGCATCGTGGGAGGTGGCGAACACACGATCGAAAACCTCACCGTCACGACCTACGACAGCGCGCATATCCACATGGAGCATCATGGCGCGCGCTTTGGACTGATCGTCTTTGACGAGTGTCACCACCTGCCGGGCGAGACCTACGCGCTCGCTGCCAAACAGTGCCTCGCGCC
>JAHDCI010000335.1:2089-3334 GCA_020629955.1 Myxococcota bacterium
AGCGTGCGCGAACACGTGCAGCGCCTCGGCCGTATCCTTCGTAAGAAGGGCGATAAAACCGCCACGCTCTATGAGCTGATCACCGCGCAGACGAGCGAGGCCTACACGAGCGAACGAAGGAGAGAGCACGTTGCTTACCGCTGACCTCGTCCGTGCGATCCGCCGAAAAGGCGAGCTTAAGCTTCAGAAGATCGACAAGAAGGCGGCGTTGCGTGCCGTCGAGATCGGCGAAGATTTCGTGTCGCTGACCGAAGCCGCCGTGGGCGAGACGCGCGGCGAGCTCCTCGAAGGGCTTGGCGCCGTGCAGGTCCAGGGGCGCGAACGAAAGCTTGCGGATGGGCTCAAGAAGCTCGTCCTCGACCGCTGCTTCTTCGATACCGATAGCGCGATCGAGCCCGCCGAGCTTCGCTCCGAGGTCTTTCTGAACGCCGCCGCTGCGAGGCGGGAAAAGCGCTTTGATCGAAACGCCGTGCTGAGCGAAGTCGCCGCCGCGCACGAGGTCGATGCGGCGGAGATCGAGCGGCTTCTCTACGCAGATCTGCGCACCGAGCAGCGCCTTGTCGCGTTCGATTCGCTCAGCGGAGAAGAGCTGCTTGATCGTTACCGGCTTGGGCAAGCGCAAGCCGTCTTGCTCAAGGCAGAGAAGGTCCGCGCGATCATCCGCTCGAGCCAGCCGAAGAAGATCCGGGCGCTCTTTCGAACGCTGAAGTTTCGCCGGCTGCTCTATACGATCACGCCGATCGGCGAAGGTACATACCAGCTCGATATCGACGGCCCCTTCAGTCTTTTCTCCTCGGCGACCAAGTACGGCATGCAGCTCGCCCTCTCCTTGCCCGCCATTCGCGCATGCGACGATTGGTCGATCGAGGCGACGATTCGATGGGGCAAAGAGCGCACGCGCTGTTCGTTCTCCGATGCCGGCCGCGGGCAGGGCACGCTCATCGACGACGCGCTCCCGCCGGAAGTGGAACGCGCGATGGAGCGCATCAACGAGCGCTATGAGAAGGACAAGACCGAATGGCAGGCGGAGCGCGCGGAGGCAATCTTTCACGCACCCGGCGTCGGCGTCTGCGTCCCCGACCTCTTGCTCACCCGCGGCCAAGACCGTGTCTTCTTCGAAGCGATGGGCTTTTGGAGCCGCAAGGCCGTCTTTCAGCGCATCGAGATGATCGAGACCGGCCTCGACGCAGACGGCGCGAAGTTTCTCTTCGCCGTGCCCACCAAACTCAAGGTCGGCGAAGAAGC
>JAHDCI010000336.1:0-1345 GCA_020629955.1 Myxococcota bacterium
GCGATTCGAAAGGAAGCGCGGAAACAGATCGATGGCCATGGGATGGGGCGCCATAGCCACGATGAGATCATCTCCCTCGGAACGGATGATCTGCGAGCGCTCTCCGAATTTCTAGGCGAAAAAGAGGCGATGATGGGGGATACCCCCTCGACTGTGGACGCCAGCGTTTTTGGTCATCTGCACACGATTTTGGATTGCACCATGGAGACTCCGCTCAAAGCTGCCGCGCGCAATTTTCCCAATCTGGTCGCCTACACCGAGCGCATGGGAGCGTTTTTCTACGCGGAGTGAACCGTGCTCAGGTCGGTTAAACGGGAGTCAGGCGGGGGCGAGTAGGGAGGAAGCGCACATACTCGCCCTTGACTCAGGGAGGGCGGAGTCGAATTCTGTAAGGATGTTCGATTCCCTGCCGACCTCCGTTTCCGTTTACGAAGTCTCTCCTCGCGATGGTCTGCAAAACGAGGCCGCGCAGGTCACGACTCACGCCAAAGTCAGGCTGATCGAGGCTCTTGTCGACGCGGGCTGCAAACGAATCGAAACAACTGCCTTTGTCTCTCCCAAGTGGGTGCCTCAGATGGCGGATGCGGATCAGGTTTGCCGGTTGGTGCCGAAGGACCTCGGGGTCTCTTATTCCGCGCTGGTTCCCAATGCTCGCGGATTGGATCGGGCCCTCGCTTCCGAAATCGAGGAAATCGCCGTCTTCGTATCCGCGAGTGAGACCCACAACCGCAAGAACGTAAACAAGACAATCGCGGAGACTCTCGCCGCATTCGAGCCCGTCATCGGGCCTGCGACCGAGCGCGGGATTCGCGTTCGAGGATATGTGAGCACGGTGTGGGGCTGTCCTTACGAAGGCGAAACCGACACCGCCAAAGCGCTCGCGATTACGCAGACCTTGCTCGATGCCGGGTGCTACCAGGTGAGCCTGGGCGACACCATCGGGGTGGGTACGCCGCTGCAGACAAAGCGAATCTTAAACGCATTCCTCGACCAGATTGAGGGCGAAAAAATCGCGCTTCATCTGCACGACACTCGTGGCACGGCCCTCGCCAATGTCATGGTTGGTCTTGAGCTCGGAATCACCACTTACGACGCCTCGGTTGCGGGGCTCGGAGGGTGTCCCTATGCGCCGGGCGCAGCAGGAAACCTCGCCACCGAGGACCTCGTCTACACCTTGCACGGTATGGGCATCGAGACGGGGATCGACCTCGAGAAGCTATGGCGTGCGGGTCAGATG
The DNA here is from genome assembly GCA_020629955.1 of Myxococcota bacterium. Classification (GTDB taxonomy): domain Bacteria; phylum Myxococcota_A; class Polyangia; order Polyangiales; family Houyiibacteriaceae; genus JAHDCI01. The sequence goes on from JAHDCI010000336.1 coordinate 1,238, forward strand.
GCGGCAGCGATCGTCGGCCGGGAACTCGCTGGCAAGGTGCACTGCGCCGGCGTGCAGTCACTGGCGGTCTGACGCGCTGCGTGTTGGCTCCGCCGGAGGAGCGAAGCT
>JAHDCI010000336.1:1445-3307 GCA_020629955.1 Myxococcota bacterium
AGCTTTTTGATTCAGCTGGAGGAGCGAAGCTCTGCGTTCGGGTCAGGCGCTCGTTGGGATCCCCAAGCTCGCCGGAGAAAAGCTCCAGAATGCGAGGGGGTTCGATGGCCAGCCAGCGGCTCGCTTCTTCGAACTCCATGATGAGAACGTCACTGATCGTGCCGCCGGAAGTGAGCGCGTCCTGTGTGTACTTATGCCAGCGGAGATAATTCTCCATCCGCTCTTCAAAATCCGCTCGGGAGAGACGCTGAACCATCTGATTGCCGAACTTCACGAAGGATCCTTCGGCGAGCTCCCCAAATCGCTCTTCGAAGCGAGCGATATAGGAGCGGAAAGCAGATTCGCGATCAATCTCCATTGCGTCAAAGAGTCTAATCAATTCAGCGCGCGATGTGTACCGGGAATCCTCATCAAGAGGCTCTTTGCTCAGAAATGGCGTCGCCAGCGCCCGGTGAGCGCGCGATTTGTAAACGGATCGCTGGTTTTGAGACGATTTACGACTTCAGATCTTTCGCCGCGGCGTCCAAGATCTCTTGTGCCATCGTTGTGATTTTCTTCTGGTCCGGACCCTCGACCATCGAGCGAAGCTTGTTCTCGGTGCCGCTCCAGCGAACGAGCACTCGACCTTCGTTTCCAAGCTTTTTTTCGACCTTCGCGATCGCGTTCTGGGTCTTCGGCATTTCGTGCAACGCGCGTCGCGATTCGAAACGGGCATTCAGCAGCACCTGCGGGACACGCTGCATCACCTCGGAGGCCAGCTCGCTTAGCGGCCGACCCGATTCGAGCACGAGCTCGATGACCTGAAGCGCCGCGATGAGGCCATCACCGGTCGTGGCGTGGTCAAGGAAAACTAGGTGTCCGCTCTGTTCGCCGCCGAAGTTCAGGCCGTGTTTGCGGAGCGTCTCCACGACGTATCGATCGCCGACCGAGCAGCGCTTCAGTTTTCCGCCTTCTCTTTCGATCGCCCGCTGCAATCCCAGGTTGCTCATGACGGTCGCCACGAGTGTCTTCTTCTTCAACTTTCGCTTTGCAATCATTCGGCGGGCGCACAGCGCCATCACCGCGTCTCCGTCCACCACGTTGCCCTTTTCGTCGACGATAATGCAGCGGTCCGCGTCTCCATCGAGCGTAATCCCCAAGAGCGCACCCTTCTTGCGAACAAGTCGACCCGCGGCCTCGGGGTGCAGGGCGCCGCACTTCCGATTGATGTTCTTACCGTCCGGTTTGATTCCGATCTTATGGACCGTTGCGCCCAGCTCGGAGAAGACCCAGGGCGCCGTTCGGTAGGCGGCGCCATTGGCCGCGTCGACGACGATTTCAATGCCGTCCAGCGTCTGTTCTTTGGGGAAGGTTCGCTTTACGAAGGCCACGTAGCGACCCGGTGCGTCATCAAGACGAATGGCGGAACCAATCTTTGTTCCGGTCGGACGTGCCTCATCAAGGATGCCGCCATCCATCAACGCCTCGAGTGTCTCTTCCTCTGCATCCGGCAGCTTGAAACCGTCCGGCCCGAAGAGCTTGATGCCGTTGTCTTGATACGGGTTATGAGAAGCGCTGATCACCACCCCGACATCGGCGCGCATCTCCGTCGTGAGATGCGCGATGGCCGGCGTTGGGAGCGGACCACTGAGCATGACCTTGCCGCCCATCGCGCAAATTCCAGATGCCATTGCGGTCTCGAAGAGATAGCCGGAGAGCCTCGTATCCTTTCCGATGACGACGCGGGGCGCGTGTTTCTTTCCACGAGCACGAAGCCGCTCCTGCGCTTGATGCGTGACCGCCAGGCCAATCCGGAACGCCATCTCAGGGCTCATATTGCCCTTGTTCGCGAGTCCTCGAATGCCATCTGTACCGAAATATTT
>JAHDCI010000079.1 GCA_020629955.1 Myxococcota bacterium
AAGAAAAAGGGCACGCCCTTTCGGACGCGCCCTCTCTTCGAGTAACGAAAAACTACTTCTTCGCGTTACGCTCTGCGACCTCTTCCTTGACCTTCTCCACGATGTGGGGCGGGCAAGCGGCGTAGTGCGAGAACTCCATCGAGAACTGTCCACGACCGGAGGTCATCGAGCGAAGGTCACCGATGTATCCGAACATCTCCGAGAGCGGAACGTCGGCCTTGATGCGTACGGACGCGTGACCGGGCTCCTGCTCCTTCACCATGCCGCGGCGACGGTTGAGGTCACCCATGACATCACCAACGTTGTTGTCGGGGGTGTAGACGTCGACCTTCATGATCGGCTCAAGAAGCTGCGGTCCCGCCTTCGGCATGGACTGGCGGAAGGCGGCCTTCGCGGCCGTCTCGAATGCCATCTGCGAGGAGTCGACCGCGTGGAAGGCACCGTCGTTCAGAATAACCTTGACGTCGAGGACGGGGAATCCGCAGAGCGGGCCCTTGCCCATGAGATCCTTGAAACCCTTCTCGACCGAGGGGATGTATTCCTTCGGAACACGACCACCGACGACCTTCGACTCGAACTCGAAGCCCGCGCCCTGCTCGTTCGGGATGATCTGGAACTCGATCTTCGCGAACTGACCCGAACCACCGGTCTGCTTCTTGTGCGTGTAGGAGTCGTCGACTTCCTTCGTGATCGTCTCGCGGTAGGCAACCTGCGGCGCACCGACATCGGCATCGACGCCGTAGGTACGACGGAGAATGTCGACCTTCACGTCGAGGTGAAGCTCGCCCATGCCGCGCATAACGGTCTCGCCGGACTCATGGTCGACGTGAACGCGGAAGGACGGGTCTTCGGCCGTCATCTTGCCAAGCGCAACGCTCATCTTCTCCTGGGAGGCCTTGTCCTTCGGAAGGATGGCCATGGAGATAACGGGATCCGGGAAGACCATCGGCTCAAGCGTGGCCGGGGACTTCTGGTCCGCGAGGGTGTGACCCGTCTGAACGTTCTTAAGACCGACAAGCGCGACGATATCGCCGGCCTGCGCGCTCTCAATCTGGTTACGCTCGTTGGCGTGCATCTCGACCATGCGGCCGATACGCTCGGTCTTGCCCGTCGCCGTGTTGAGGAGCGTGTCGCCCTTGTTGATCGTGCCGCTGTAGATACGCGTGAAGGTCAGGGTACCGAAACGGTCGTCCATGATCTTGAACGCAAGCGCGCGAACCGGCTTTTCCGGATCGACGTTCGCGAACTCGCCCGTCTCGTTGCCTTCGAGGTCAACTTCCGGCTGCGGCTGAACTTCGGTCGGGCTGGGGAGGTAATCCACAACCGCGTTAAGAACCGGCTGAACGCCCTTGTTCTTGAAGGAGGAGCCGCAGTAGGTCGGGAAGAACGAGAGATTGATCGTGCCCTTGCGGATGCACGCCTTGAGCTGCTCGATCGTGGGCTGCTCGCCTTCGAGATACTTCTCAAGAAGCTCGTCGTCCTGCTCAAGCGCGGTCTCGACAAGTTCGTTGCGGTACTCCGCGGCCTTTTCCTTCATGTCGTCCGGGATATCGGTGACTTCGAAGTTCTCAGGGAGACCGGTGTCGTCCCAGACGTACGCCTTCTCTTCGAGAAGATCGACGAGACCCACGAACTCGGCTTCCGTTCCGATCGGGAGCACCATGACGAGGGGCTTCGCGCCGAGGACCTTCTTGACCTGGTCGACAACGCGGTAGAAGTCGGCGCCGAGGCGGTCGAGCTTGTTCACGTAAATGAGGCGGGCAACACCGGATTCGTTCGCGTAGCGCCAGTTCGTTTCCGACTGGGGCTCAACGCCGCCAGATCCACAGAAGACGCCGACGCCGCCATCGAGAACCTTGAGCGAACGGTAAACTTCGATGGTGAAGTCAACGTGTCCGGGGGTGTCGATGATGTTGAACTGGTGGCCATCCCAGAAGCAGGTCGTCGCAGCGGACTGAATCGTAATGCCGCGCTCCTGTTCCTGCTCCATGAAGTCGGTCGTGGCGGCACCGTCGTGCACCTCGCCCGTCTTGTGGATCTTGCCGGTCAATTTCAAAATCCGCTCCGTCGTGGTGGTCTTACCCGCGTCCACGTGTGCGAAGATTCCGATATTCCGATACTTGCTGAGATCCTTGGCCATTTTTCTATCCTGGTGCCAGCCAGAGTCCTCTTTCGGAGACCCCTGTTTTGCTGGGCGATGCACGCTCTCACGTGCGTTAAAAAAGTCATGCGGACCCGCGCTCGTTTCTCCGTGAAGAACTCGAAGTCGTCACTTCAAAACACAAGGCGCAAAGACCGCTTGCGCGCCCCTTTTGTCCGGCAATCGATGAAGAAGCAAGCAGAACGCATGATTTTGATCTGCTCACCCCCGCAAAACGAAGCGGGGCTCCCTAGGTGGACACTCGGAGCCTAGCTGTCAAATCTGAACTATTCGCACACTGCGTAGCGATTTGGCCCACTTCGTTCGGAGAGGATGCTCGCGCGAAGAAATGCAGAACGAGAGCGATTCCGGTTCTTTGCACTCACTCCGGCAATTAGCTCGGTTCCAACACCCCAATCATCGAAATCCTCAAGGTCGACGGCGCATAGCGGCTCATCAATGGAGCGCGCGGAGTCGACGACTTCAACGCGAGCGTTTCGACGCATCGACTCATTGCGCGGGACAAAACGGAGACCGAATCCTCCCGAAGGCTCCACATCCCTGAGAACGCATCTAACCAACAAGGTATCGGCGAGAGAACTTCCAGTAAAACGGTGAATCCGAACGCTATCGTCGTCGCCCTGAATCGCGCGCTCTGCTGCAAAACCAATCGTCCCCTTCGGCAGGAACGAGAGATCTGTCCCAAGGGGATTGAAGTCACGATCCGCGATGCTCTCCACAAGAAACGCAGACCACCCAAGCAGAAGACGCGTTTCACTGCCCTCATCGATCGTCCACGTCGGAGCGAAACTCACGGGACCGTAGCCAACTTCGAATGAATCCGTGATCCAGGCAGCGCCTGTTGCGGCTCCCTCCTCGAGCAGTTCGAGCGACGAGGTATTGAAGTCGCAACTTGCCGCGCGGGTTGAGTCGGTTTGCGCATCACAGAGCATCAGTCGCGACGGGCGGACGATTCGCGTCGTGGAGTCGAACACATCGTCCACAAAGCCATCGCAGTCATCATCTTCCGTCGTGTTGCAATCCTCCTCACCGGGAAGGATCGAGCAATCGGAAAAGGTTCCCCGTGCCGTGCAGAGGCGTGTGCCCATGGCGCAAACCCCGAGCGCCGCCTCGCCAACGCATGGCGCTTCTTCCCCCGCCGTACACTCGCAGCCTTCGTCAATACCGTCGCCGTTCGGCCCGTCGGTCAGAGAACAGTTCTCGTCGATGCTCGCTCCCATGTACTCAACGCATCGCTCTGGATTACCAGGGTTTCGTTCCGGAAGCGCATCGTCGCAATCCCCGCCACGAAAGGAGAAACCGGGAGGCGCTTCGCAACCTTCCATGGTCATCGCTGGATCGTCGGTACCGAAACCATCGTCATCCATGTCCCGGTAGAACGTCATTAGTGCGCCTTCGTCGAGCACACCGTCGCAGTCGTCGTCGATTCGATTGCAGACTTCGCTCGCCCCTTCAAACACCGCCGAGCGCGTATCGTCGCAGTCGGTCCCGCAGAGCTCGCCGTTGCAGCACATCGCGTCGATCTCGCCGTCGCCGTCAAGGTCCGTATCGCCGATGGTCGAAGGATCACAATCCTGATCGATATCGTCACAGAGCTCGTCGTTGCCGGGGAATCGATCGGCATCTTCGTCGTCGCAATCGTCTCCGCCGCAGGCCGCGTCTTCGTGCCCATCCCCGTCCACGTCGGCGCAGCCCTCGCATCGGTCGATCTCCTCGTCGCACGCACCTGCGCACGGCGGCTCCCCAACGACACACTCCCCGGCCTCGCAGCGTTCTTCGCCATTGCAAAAGAGGCCATCATCGCAGCTCTCTGGGCATCCACTCCCGGAATCGGTCGCGGCGTCCGCACTTGAATCGTCGTCGCCGCACCCAAGCGCAAGGGCCGAGAGAAGAAAAGCGAGAGGGAGAGAAAATTGTCTCATGCGAAGCACTATTCACAACGCTGGCCGCGTGCGCAATCGCAGAATCAGTGAACCCGATGCCTTTCGCGGGTATAAAGCCGGTCGTGTCCGAGACGACGTCACCCTCTACTCCATCGAGCGACGAGCGGCGATGGCATGAGAGCTTTTGGGGCCGCTTTTTGCTCTTCGCGGCAGTCCAAGCTTTCGCGCACGCGATCCTCGCACTCGGTTCCGCATGCCGGAGCTTTCCACTCGACGACGCCTACATTCACCTCGTGTACGCAGAGGGCATTTCGTACGGCGAGGTGCTCTCGTACAACGCAGGCGTTCCCGCCGCAGGATCGACCAGCCCCGCCTGGGCGCTCTTCCTCGCTCCACTCGTCGGCATCGGTCTTCGCGGATCGACGCTCGTGCTCGCCGTCAAACTTTACGGCTCCCTGCTCGCCGTGGGAAGCGCTCTGGTTACGGAGCGCGTGTTTCGAGATTCGCTCGGCCGGCTTGCTCTTTTCGCCGGCGCGCTCATCGCCATCGACCCCGCGCTTACGATGGGCGCGTTCTCCGGAATGGAGCTTTCCCTGGTCGGCTTTTCTTCGGCGCTCTGGTTTGCCGCGTATCGACGCCGCGCCCTCTCTTCGACCGATCGCCTCTCAGGATGGCTTGTGCTCCTCAGCAGCGTGCTCTTGGTTTGGTCGCGCCCGGAACTCATTCTTCTTCCACTGGGCGTTTGCATGTTTGCTTTCGAGGCTCGACGACTGCGCCTTGAGCAAGCGGCCGGAGCCACGCTCGGGGCAGGTCTTTGGGGCCTCTGGTGCAACTACGCGAGCGGCAGCTGGCTTCCGACGACCTTTCACGCAAAGCACCAGGCGGCGCACTTGCTCCAGCACTTCGCCGACCTCGGCGATGTTCTCCATCAGGCGGCCGGTGGAGGCTTCTCGGCGATCTTCTTCGCGCTCGCGTTACTCCTCGCCGGGCGACTTACGAAGGACTCGCTCTGGAACGAGCTGAAGTCTGCGAATGCGATGCTTGGAGTGCTCGCGCTCCTCTCCCTTGGCCTTGCGTGGGCACATGATTTTCAGCAGCCAGAGCGCTTCTACTGGACCCGCTACGCCCTAACCCTTCGGCCCATTTTCCTGCTGAGCCTCTTCGCCTGTCTCTCAACACGGAACCCGGCAGATTTCTCTCGTGCGCCGGCAGGTGTTTTGGTCGCACTCGCGCTTGGCTCTCTTGGAAGCCTCGTAGAACATCGGCAGCACCTTCAGGCGAGCGCCCGGAACATCGCCGAGCTCAATGTTGCTGCGGCCGACTACGTTCGAGAACACACCGGGGAGCGGGAGTGGGTCGCGAGCAACGACGCAGGCGCCATTCGCCTGCTCAGTGGCCGTCCCACGATCGACCTTCTTGGCCTCAACGAAGCATCTCTTTTGACGGAGAACGGACGCAGCGCCGCACTTCAAGCACGCTCGCCCAAATACCTCATCGTCTTTCCAAGCTGGTTTCCAAACCTGGTTCGTCGCTACCCCGTCGAGGCACGTTTTGAGTCCGAGCCCTACGCGATCTGCGATTGCGAGCAGTCGGAGCTCGTTGTGCTCCGCTACCGCGACTAGCAGGCGCGAAAGGCGGATCTTTCTAGAGCATTCACAGAGCTTTTAGAAGTGAGGAGGAAGAGTGGTGCTCTTTCGACGAGCCTCGGAAAGCGCTGTGCCTTCAAGGGCTGCGCTATGGCGGCCCAGAATATAGGGACAGGCCTTAGCGCGGTGGCGGAACGCGGCGAGCCTGCACGTCGCGGAGGAGGTCGCGGTAGCGCTGCCTTCGCCGGCGGAGCTGGACGGCCTTCTCCGCCCATGCCTCGGCTTCTTCCCAGCGTCCCTGTTGAGCGAGGGTTCGCGCGAACGCAGCACAGATATGGGGATTGCCGAAATCCGCTTCGTAGGCATGGACCAAGCAGGGAAGCGGCATGCCGGCGCGCAGGCACCCACGAAGGCGCGCATCCGAAGTGGAACGGGAACGCGGCGTATTGGAGGGCAGCGCCGAAGGGATCAGAGGACGCGGGAGTGCGCTCGTCTCGCTCGCGGGTTCAGGCGTAGCGGGTTCTGTCTCGGGCGGCGCTGTTTCGGTCGGCGCAGGCTCGGTCGGCGCTGGCTCGGTCGGCGCTGTTTCGGTCGGCGCTGGCTCAGTCGGAGCTGGCTCAGTCGGAGCTGGCTCAGTCGGAGCTGGCTCGGTCGGCGCTGGCTCAGTCGAAGCTGGCTCAGTCGGAGCTGTTGGCGCATTCTCAGGAGCCGTTTCGGTCGGCGCAGGTTCGGTTGCCGCAGGCCCCGTCGCAGTGAACGCGGGCACCTCGCTTGGCGCAGCTTCTTCCTCACCCCTACGCGGACCGAGCGGCACAACCCGCGGCCCCGAAGGTTCGGGTTCTGCAGATTCGTTCGGGGTCTCGTCCGATGCCTCCGCGATCGGTCGGGGCGCTTCATGCTCCGGCGTGAAGTGCGTCCACGCAAAGACCCCGAGCGCAGTGGCGAGCGCTACAATCACGAAGGGCAGCAGCCAGCCTCGACGCTCGCCTTCTTCTTCGATCGCCGCGTACGAATCCACCCGAGCCCGGCCGTTTTCGGCGTGAATCCGCTGGGAGCGGTCGGGGTCGAGCGCCAAACGCTCGCCCGGGCGGAGGCTTCGCGCGTCGTGAATCCCAGAGGGCGTCTTGATCGGCGAGAGTGTCGCCTTCGCGCTCCCAAGCGTCGCCTGAGCCCGGGCTTCTGCCGGGACTCTCGCCGGCTTAAGCGCGACTGGGTGCTCGCTCGGATGCGAATCTCGCGAACCTGACGGCACGGACTTCGGCGGTACGGACTTCGGCGGCACGGACTTCGGCGCCGTTGAGGGAGACGCGTTCTTCGCTGGAGGGGGTCGTGAAGAACGAAAGCTCAGCGGTGTACCAGCTCGCGTCGAATCATAGGTCGGGGTCGCAAGGCCACCGCCCTTTTTCTGTGCAAAAGGCGCCGTCGGCTCCCTCTCCGAAACGTCGTCTCCAGCCTGGTCAATCTCCTCTGGTGTAGAACCATTTCGGATCTCGCCACTGGCTCGGTCGACGAGCGCGGTGCCCGCCTCCGGATCAACCGGCTCCGCCGATATCGCCGGAGTCGGAGCAAGAGACGGCCTCTCGCGAGTCGGAATATCGGTCTCCGAAGAATCTGCTTCAATCTCGGAAGATTGCAGCTCGAGCGATTCTACCGACTCGATTTCGTTCGAATCCACTTCGAACTCTGGCCCTTTTCGAGTGACGGTTTCCGCTTCAAGCGCTCCGGCCGGTCGACTCAGTCGACGTCCGCGACGAACCCCAGGAAGAACATCGGTCGTCGCTTTCTCGAACGACTGAAACGCCTCCTCACTCACCCCAGCAAGTTCCGGAGCCTTCAACACCTCCGCAGCACGCTCCTCGGAGAGGGCTCTCAGCGGCCGGGTCTGGTCGTTTTCGCTATCCGGCTCAGGCGGCGCGGCAGAGCGCATCCGAGGACGAGAGCTTGTTCGACGGGTTCGCTCTCGCGTGCTCGATACGGGCGCAAGGGCCGCGGCAAACGCCCGAGTTAACGCCTGAGGAATTGCGCCAAGCGCCCCTTGAACCCGAGTCGCGTCATCGGGCTCCGCGTAGAGCATGCCAGCGCGCATCTGTACCAGTGAAGTCAGCGCTTCGAGCCCGTGCACAGATTCGCCACCACGCGCCCACTCCGCGCTCTGAATCGAACCATCGGCCACGCGAATATTTCCGGTGGCGCCGGGGCTTTTTACCGAGACGACAATCGTCATATCGTCCGGCAACGCGCGCAACGCCCGCGAGATGCCAAGTCCATCGAGGGGGAGCGCGATGTCTTTGTTCTGCAACATCGCACGACGCAGCTCCATATCCGCAGACATGGCGCGACGAATATCCGTCGCGATGCGAAGAAGCGAAGCGTGCTCCTCCTGCCGCTTGCGGGTTGCCTCGTCGGTCTCCGGATCGTCCATCCGGTCGTCATCGGATGTCAGCGGGAATGCCGAAACCCAACGAAGGCGGGCGACCTGGCGAAGGCGCTCTTCCATCTGACGACTCGAGACATCGACACCAAAAACGATCGCCACCGGATCGATCGCCGCGAGCATCGCGATCTGCCGAAGGTCTGCTGCGAGCGCAACGGTCGCGCCGTGAGAGCCCAGCAGCTCAACCACGCGGTCCACTTCCGGGCCGTGTCCGAGCACGCCAACGCGCGCGTCTTCAAGAAGCGCAGCAACCCTGGAGTTCGTCTTCACGCGAACCCCTCCGCGACGGGCCGGTATGTCCTCAATGAAACGAAACACGCCGCGTTTCCGTAGCGAGGCCTCGGGGTCCTTTCACCCGAAAAGCCTTCACGTTCGGTCACGCGGCGTTTCATCCTTAAAGTGGTTTGAGCGAACCTAAAGGCGCTCGATAATCGCCTTCACAAAACCTTCGGTGTTTAGCGGTCCACCGAGGTCACCGGTGAGCTGACCATCCGAAAGGGTTCGGTCGCAGGCGGCCTGAATCTTCTTCGCCGCGACGCCGCAATCCGCATGCCCAAGATCGTCGGACATATACTCGAGCATCATGATGCTGCTCATCAGAAGCGAAAGCGGGTTCGCGATGCCCTTGCCCGCGATATCCGGCGCGCTGCCATGAACCGCTTCGAAGATCGCACAGTCATCCCCAAAGTTCGCGCCCGGAGCGACCCCAAGGCCTCCGACGAATGCAGCGCAAAGGTCAGAGAAGACATCACCATAAAGGTTCTGTAGCAAGAGCGCGTCGAAGTTGTTGGGGTTCTGGACGAGACGCATCGCGCCCGCGTCGATGATGAGCTCGTTGTACTCGAGGTCGCCGTAGTCGCCGGATTCGAAAGCCGCGCGCGCAGTCCGGCGGAAAAGACCGTCGCCAAGCTTCATGATATTCGCTTTGTGCATCGCGGTGATCTTCTTGCGGCCGCGCTTGGCGCAATAGTCGAGGCTCCACTTCGCGAAACGGGCCTGAGCGGCCTCGGTGACCACCTTAAGACTCGTCACAACACCCGGGGCAACTTCGTTCTCGATGCCGCTGTAGAGGCCTTCGGTGTTCTCGCGAAGCACGACAAGGTCAACGTTCTCGTAGCGCGTCGTGATGCCGGGAAGCGACTTCACGGGGCGAACCGCGGCGTAGAGTTCTAGCTCCTTGCGGAGCTTTACATTGACCGAGCGAAAGCCTGCGCCGACCGGCGTCGTGCACGGCCCTTTTAGCGCGATTTTATGCTCCTTGATCGCCTCCGGAGTCGAATCGGGAAGCGGCGTTCCGTGCGCGTCGAGCGCGGATACCCCAGCGTGATGCGTCAGCCAATTGATCGGTGCCTCGGCAGCTTCGAACACGGACTTCACCGCACCGGCAACTTCAGGGCCGATACCGTCACCAGGGATTAGAACGACGTCATGCATGGAAAAGACTCCTAGGGGGGTTGCTCCGCAAAAATCGATGCGGAGTGGGCGCAGCTTACACGACTCCGCCGGTGCGAAAAGGGGGAAATGCCTAAAAAGCTCGAAGAGCGAACGAGGCTCGTGAGAAAGCGCGCGAGACGCTCGAATCGACTCCGAAAAATGCGCTGTCTTCCGCCCTGATTTGCGATCCGCATGTTGCGTCTTGCGGGTCCCGGTCCCACGCTCGGCGCATGAGCGAAACGACAAAGAAAGTCACCGTGGTCGGCGCCGGTCTCGCGGGAACGGAGTGTGCCTGGCAGCTGGCGATCCGTGGGGTCGATGTCGAACTTATCGAACAGAAGCCAAAGCAGCGAACGCCGGCTCAGAATCACGATTTTTTCGCAGAGCTTGTCTGCTCGAACTCCCTCCGCGGTGCGGCGCTCGCAAACGCGGTTGGGCTGCTCAAAGAAGAGCTGAGGCGCTCCGGCTCCCTGATCCTTTCTTGCGCGGACTTTGCAAAAGTTCCTGCCGGTGGTGCCCTCGCGGTGGACCGGGAGGTCTTCGGCAACGAGGTCACCCGGCGCCTTCAGGAACATCCAAACGTCACCGTTGTTGCAGAGCGAGCGATGGCGATCCCCGATCGCGATCATCCGGTGGTGCTCGCCACGGGACCGCTCACCGGAGACGAACTTGCCGCCGATCTTGGGAACGCCGTCGGTGAAGAATACCTCGCCTATTACGACGCTATCGCGCCGGTGATACAGACCGAGAGCATCAACTGGGACATCGTCTTTAAAGCCTCTCGCTACGACAAAGGTGGCGATGATGCGTACGGAAATATTCCACTGAACGAGGAGGAGTATCACGCCTTTCTCGAGGCCGTTCTTGGCGCCGAGAAGGTAACGCCACACGGCTTCGAAGAGGTTCGGTACTTCGAAGGCTGCCTCCCGCTCGAGGTGATGGCAGAACGCGGCCCTCTTACTCTCGCCTTTGGACCAATGAAGCCCGTCGGGCTAACGGATCCGCGCACCGGCGAGCAGCCCTTCGCCGTCGTGCAGCTACGGCAAGAGAACGCAGATGCGAGCGCCTACAATATGGTCGGTTTTCAGACCCGCATGAAATGGCCCGAGCAGAAGCGGGTCTTTCGGATGCTGCCCGGCCTCGAGAAGGCGGAGTTCGAACGGCTCGGCTCGATCCACCGGAACACCTTCGTCAAAGGTCCGGAAGTGCTCACTCCGGATATGGAACTCAAGGCTCGCCCCGGTGTGTACCTCGCGGGTCAGATCACCGGCGTTGAGGGTTATGTCGAAAGCGCCGCGAGCGGATTTGTGCTTGGCGCGCGACTCGCGACGAAGCTGATGACCGGGGAAGACGCTCCCCTGCCCGAAACCACCGTCGGGCTTGGCGCCCTCTTCGCGCACCCGCTCCACGAGACCAAGGACTATCAGCCCTCGAATATTGTCTGGAGTCACTTCCCAAAGCTCCCGGGCAAGAAGATTCGGAAGCGCCGTCTCCGGCGCGAAGCGCTCGCCGCCCGGGCACTTGAAGGGCTTCCCACCTGGCTCGAAACGCTTGCGCCGAGGATTCACGACGCCGAATGAGGTGCTACCCTTAGACCATGTTCGCTGGTGGCCTCCAATGAAGACGCTCTTCGTGCAGCTTTCCTTCGCGAGCCTGATGTTCACCACCGTGAGCATCGCGAACGCGCAATCTGAGCGGAGCCAGGACCTTGGCAGCCCTGAAGCGCAAAACCCAGCTCGGGACGAAGAACGGCCAGCCCTGCCTACGGGACAATACGTGATTCCATCCGGGTACAACCGCGCCCGGCCGAATCAAGCGCCGGCCGCGCGTTCCGGCATCATTGGGTGGCAGCCGGAGCAGCGCGCGTATCGGCATGCGCGCATCCGCTACGAGGAAGGCATGGAGCTCCCTCCCGGAGCACAAATCGTGCGTCGGCGACGGCGCGGACTTCTCGTCGCCGGCCTCGCCACGTTTCTCGGCGCGTATCTTCCGTTCGCGTCACTGGGGATTTTGCTCGATGAGCCCGTCGCGGCCATTCCGGTGTTTGGTTTGCCGCTTCTTGCGCTCCAAGAAGACACCGATGTGGATGCGACCATGCTCTCGTTTGTTGTCGCTGCAGCGCAACTTGGCGGCATCTTGCTCTTCGCCTTCGGCATGAAAAAGCGAGAGTACGTGCAGTACCCTCGCTTCGCTCTCGCTCCTTTTGCGAGCCCGACTTCCGCCGGCGTAGGACTTACGATCTGGCGGTGACTGGAGCCTGTTCCTCTATTCGGGGCTGCCAGAGCGTAGAAGATCGGATCGCAGAGTTTTCGGGAAAGAGGAGGAAGAGTGGTGCTCTTTCGACGAGCCTCGGAAAGCTCGGTGCGTTCATGGGCGGCGTTGTGGCGACCCCGAATAAAGGGGCCCTACCTATTCCGCTGGAAGGACCCGTTTGACCAGCTCGGTCGCGGCGGTTTTCACCTCGACGAGGTGCGCTTCCCCTCGGAAGCTCTCCGCGTAAATCTTGTAGATCTCCTCTGTGCCAGAGGGCCGCAACGCAAACCACGCGTTCTCCGTCGTGACCTTCAGACCGCCGATCGCTTCGCCGTTGCCCGGTGCGTGGGTATGCACGCTCAATACCGCTTCGCCCGCGATCTCCTTGGCGTCGACCGCACTCGCATCGAGCGCCTTCAGCGCAGCCTTCTGAGCGAGGCTCGCGGGAGCATCGTCGCGCGCGTACACCGGCGCACCGAGTTCCGCGCTTAACGCGGCGTAATGCTCCGCGGGGTTCTTGCCCGTTTTCGCGGTGATCTCCGCCGCAAGCAAGTTCATCAAAAGCCCGTCCTTATCGGTGCTGAAAGGCGCGCCGTTCTTGCGGACAAACGAAGCGCCCGCGCTCTCTTCCCCGCCAAAAGCAAGCGAGCCTGCGAAGAGCCCGGAGACAAAGTGCTTAAAGCCGACAGGTACCTCGACGACGGTCAGGCCTTTTCGTTTTGCAACGCGATCGATCATCCCGCTCGTAACAACCGTCTTGCCAACTCCGAGCGCATCGCCCCAGTCGCGCGTCTCGAAGAGGTAATCGACCGCAACCGAGAGCACATGGTTCGGGTTCATCAGCCCTTGCGGCGTCACGATGCCGTGGCGATCGAAATCGGTATCGTTGCCAAAGGCGAGGTCGAATCGGTCCTTCAGCTCAAGCAGCCCGGCCATCGCAAAACGCGAGGAGCAATCCATGCGGATCTTGCCGTCGTGGTCGCACCGCATAAACGCAAATCGTGGGTCGATCTCTCTGTTCACCAGGTCGAGGGAAAGCCCCCAGCGCTCCGCGATGACCTCCCACGCGTGAAGCCCGGAACCACCGAGTGGGTCCACTCCGATCTTGAGTCCACTCTTCGCGATCGCCTCCATATCGAGGATCTCGCCAAGCGTGTCGGCATACGAGGCTTCAAAATCGAAGAGCGCAATCTCCGTCTGAAGGGCGCGAGAAAGCGGCATCCGCTGAATCCCCCCGGGGCTAACAAGCAGCTCGTTCGCCCGCGTCTCGATACGCTTGGTAATCGCGCCCTCGGCCGGTCCGCCGTGAGGCGGGTTGTACTTAAACCCTCCGTCGGCGGGCGGGTTATGGCTCGGCGTAATGACGACACCGTCCGCGCTGCTTTCGCCAAGCGCGTTGTGGGTCAGGATCGCGTGGGAGATCAGAGGCGTTGGCGTGTAACCTTCCGAGTGAAGAACCGTGACACCGTTCGCAGCAAAGACCTCAAGCGCTGTGTTCTTTGCCGGTGTACTCAGCGCATGCGTATCGATGCCCAAGTAAAGCGGCCCGGTGACGCCATTCGCCGCACGCACCTCGCAAACGGCTTGGGCAATGGCTGCAATATGTGCGTCGTTAAAGCTTCGTTTCAGTGCCGATCCGCGATGACCCGAGGTCCCAAACTTCACGCGCTGACCGGGCTCGCGGGCATCTGGCGCGAGCGTATAATACGCGCTGACTAGCGCAGGGATGTTCACAAGCTCATCGAGCGGGGCCCGTTTACCGGCATTCGGATGCGTCATAAGCGCATTGGGCCAAGGATGGCCGGAAATCGCAAGCTCATCTCAGGTCCTTGCGAAATGAAGGTTCGTGAGGCGATTTCGTCTATTGTCCCATCATGAAAAAAGCCTTCGCATTCCTCACTCTCTTCTCTTTGCTCGGCTGCGGAAGTAGCTCCTTTATGAGTTCCCCATTGGCCGTACGGCTCGGCGGCATCAAGGACGGAGACATCGAATCTGGCCAAGCCACCGAAGATAAGAACGTCAACACCGAAGACGATAACGGCTATCGCGACTTCCTCGATGACGCGACCGAAGAGTTCGGCCGTTCGCCTTCCGCCATCAATATCGCCGCAGCGACCATTCGAATTCACGCCGACACCGACGGCGTAACCACCCTCGATCAGGTCTTCTCGCGCGCGGATGTCTTTATCGCGGACAGCGACGCGACAGTGGTCATCGGCTCGACCGAGGAACTCTCTTCAGACAGCGCCGTCGTAAGTGTCACGACGAACGAAGAAGACCTCGCGACCTTGCAGGATTCGCTGCTTCGCCGCGACTTCAAAGTCGGTGTCCGAGGCCCCGTGGTGGATAGCTTGCCCGAGGATTTCGACCTGAAGCTTTCCGTCGAACTCACCTACGAAGCGCTCGAGTAGGCTCACTCGCGATCGCGGGCGTCATCTCAATCTCAAGCCTCTTCAGCGCGAGCGGCCCAAGGACTGCGACGCCTTCGCGGGTCACCGCGGTGTAGGCAATATCAAGATTGCGCAGTCGCGGTAGCCGGGCGACATCTCGCATATCCCCGTCACGCACCCGGCTCATTCGCAAGGAAAGCGTATGCAGCTGAGGGAGCGCTGAGATCGTAGACAAGGTGCCTGGTCCGAGCGCGGTCTCGCCAAGGTCGAGTTCTTCCAGCGCCTCCAAATGGCGAAGTGAAGCGAGCCCGTCCCCCGCCACTGCAGTATCTCGAAGCGATAAGACTCGGAGCGTTTGAAACGCGGCGAGGAAGTGAAGGTGTTGATCTCGAAACTCCGTGCTCGAGACATCGAGGACCCGAAGCGGTAACTCGACAAGTGCCTCGAATCCACTCCCGTCGAGTGCGCTTCCACAGAGGGATAGCGTCGCGAGGGGAAGCTCGGCGAGCGCGGTGAGAGATGCGTCGTCGATTGACGTCTCGCAGAGGTCAAGCCGGGTGAGCGAGTGAAACAAGGAAATATTTGGCAACGCGTCCGAGTCAATCGCCGTCCCTCGAAGCCCCAGTTCCGAGAGGGGTGGCGCACATTCGGAGAGCACTTCGAGGTCGACGCTGTCAATACGTGTTTCGCGAAGCCTGAGCCGACGGAGAACCGAGTTCTCGCACAGAGGCGTCAACGATTGGATATCGGTTCGCCCGAGGTCGATCTCTTGAAGCTCGCGAAAAGTTGCGATCTTCTGAAGGCCCTCATCGGAGATCCGAAGGCCCCGGAGATCGAGAACGCGCAGGCTCGACGGTAGCGCGTCGAGCCCCGCATCGCTGACCCGGGTGCGCGAGAGATTCAGCTCAAGAAGACGAAGCTGTGAAAGCGCACGAAGGTCAGCATCGCCGATTCCGCTCGATTCGAGATCGAGCACCTTGAGCGAAGCGAGGAAGCGGAGCGGTTCCCAATCTCGAACGTGGGTCTCCGCAAGAGAGAGCTTCTCGAGAGACCGAAGATCTGAGAGTGGGATAAGATCGGTAACGGCGCTTCGTGTCAGGTCGAGCGTCCGAAGTCGAACAAGGCTCCCCGCCGCAGAGACGTTCTCGATTCGGGTATCACTCAGGTCGAGCGTCTCGAGCGAGGAGCACTCTTGCAGAGCGCGGATATCACGTAGCCCTGTTCCACCGAGACTCAGCATTCGTAATGCAGGCGACGCACACATTCCTTCAGCCCTCTCCAAGCGGGTCTTCGAAAGGTCGAGTTCCTCGAGCACGAATAGGGCATTGATCTGGGGAAGCTCGTCGATATTCGTATTCGCGAGCCGTAGGATCTCCAGCGCGGAAGGAAGCGGTGGAAGCATCCGGCTTTCGAGTGGAGTGGAAGAAAGGTCGAGCGAACGAAGCGAACGCGGCAACGACTCGATTTCAACCAGCGAAGTTTGGTGGGCATCGATTTCGTCAACGAAGGGAGAAAAAGTCCCGAGCCGTTCAATCTGTGTTCCGTGCACATCGAGATGACGAAGCCACGGCAGCCGTTCGAGCGCCGCGATCGAACGAATCGGTGAATCGCTCGCCACGAGCGAGACCAGGTACTTCAACTCGCCAAGAGACTCGATGGCGCCGTCGTTCGCTCCCTCGAGTACCAGCCCAAAAGGAACCCGCAGCCTCAGCAAGTTCGGCCGCGCTTCCTCAAGCGCGGAGGCGGACAATAGAATCGAGACGGGCTCTGTGACCGCTTCGAAAAGCACGTCTCGCTGTCTTGTCTCCCACGGAATCAACGCAAGGCGGGCCCCCTGACGAACGACCCCTGACTCGTCGACCCGCAAGCCAGTACCATTTTCTTCGGTCTCGAGGGGTACCCCTCCGCTCCACGAAAAGGAGAAGAGCGCCGCGGGCACAGTCTTTTCCTGAGCATGCAGAGCCGGCTCGGCGCATGAGAGAACGAGTAGGCTACTGAGCAGCGTGGCTAATCGCGTCTGCTTCATCGGTGCGGCCCAGCGTTCGAAAACACGCCGCGAGGGTATGCAATGCGGCCGCTTCGCCGCGCCGATTTTCGGAACGGCGCGCAAGCGCGAGGGCCAAGAGGGCTTGTCTGGCCGCCGCGTTGATTTCGCCGAGATGAAGTTTTAGCCAGGCGCGGCTGAGCTCAAGGCGCGCGCGAACATCGTATTCATCGCTCTCCGGAACACGGTCGAGCATCGCTTGTGCGCCCGTGATATCCCCCTTCGCCATCAAGACCATCGCGCGCAAACGATTCGCCGCGCCGAGATCTTTGCCTGCTGCAATCGCCCCTTCGAGGACCTTCTCGGCGCCGCCGAGGTCGCCCCTCAAGAGTGCGCCCACCGCGACGTCCGCGGAAGTCGCTTCCTCCAAAGAAATCGAAAGACTATCCGGCGGCTGACGACGTGCGATCGCCGCAGCGCGAGTACGAATATCGGGATCGGGACAGCATGCCACCGCCGCCGCGCTCAACTTTCGCTGGTTGTCGGGGAGCCCTGCAGCAATGCATCCCTCGGCCGCACGAAGAAAGGATTCCGCGCCATCGCGCCCATTGGATCCTTGGGAAAAGTAATGCCCAATCGTGGCTTGTGCGAGCATGCCTTCAAATACGGAGGAGTTTGTCATGGCTTGCGCAACAAAGCGGAAAAGCTCTGCGCGCCGGCTCGGAGGTGTTTGCTGCATCACCACCCGGCGAAGCGCGGAGGAACACGGCTCCATGATATTGCCACTCGTCACGAAACCTTCGTCTCGAAGTCGACTTGCGGCCTCGCGACGTAGTTCTGAGGTTAGACCGTCGTGTTCAGCGATCGCCGCAACGAGCAGCCGAGGCGCACCCGCTGGAGCCGCACAGACCGCCTCGAGCAAACGCCTCGCTTGATCCTCCAGCCCATCGAGGCGTTCCTCAAGGATCTTCGGCAAGGGGATCGCGCGAACTCCACTCCGGGGAGAGTTCCGCCAAACGAAGCCCTTGCCGTTCCAGATGAGATCGCCGGAAGCGACCAGCATACGCCCCGCTTCGGCAACTCCCACCGCGGTATCTCCACCCAGGGTTGCGATGCGCTGGATGACATCGTCGGCGGCCTTGCCAACGAGCTCCTTCGCGAGCGCCTTTGCATCTTCGCCTCGGAGGACCGGCAGCAGTATTTCTTCCCATTGAAGTGAATCAAAGGGTGATGGGAGTGGGGTCTCAGTTCGCTCTCGGAGCACCAAGACGGTAGGGACCTCCAAAGCGAGCTTCACGAGCGAAGCGGTGGAAACGGCATCGAGGCGGTCGGGGGATTCGACTTCAATCCAAGCGCCACCTTGAAACGCTTCCTTCAGACTCTCCTCGAGCGCCGATTGAGGAATGGGTGCACCGGCTGCGACAGAGGCCATCGCATCTCCCAAGGATTCAGCGACGCGTGCTGCATTTCCATATTGCCGAAGGAGGGCCATCCGGAGCGCACCGCGCGGTTCCAAGCGCCCGGGCGTCGCAGAGACACGCAAGCGACGCTTCTCGGGATGCATCTCGAGAAGTGAATCCATCCAGCTGCGGGCGCCACTGCCTGCGGGACCTCGAAGAAGAAAGAAGCGGCTTGTCGAAGCGTCGTCGATCGCCTGCTTAAGCGGCTGGAGGGCGGCCGTGATAGGTCGCGCAACCCCTGGAGTCTGAAGATGCGCGATCGCGTTGCGGCACTCGGACCGGCGCGGATTCTTTCGGTCGATCGCCGCGCCTCGAAGCGCCGCTGCGCCTCCGCCGACCGATCGTGAAAAGAGATAGTTTGAACCGATGAGCTCACGCATCGTCGCGTCCACAACCAGCTCGCCCCGGCGAGCGCGATTTGCGAGGAGCTGGGCACGGTCGATCGTCGCTCCGATGACCCGCTTATTGCGCGTATCCAGTTCGCCGAAGGCAACCCCAAGTGTCGCTGGGAGACCTCCCCCGGCGAGGGATTGGTCGGCATCCGCATCGTCGAGCGTTCGCAAGCAGAGCTCGACGGCTTGACTTAACTCGGTCGCCTCGAAACACAGAGCGAGCGAGCTACCGATCCGCGCAATCAGATCGGCGCCGGCACTCAAAAATAGCGTTTCGACTCGGTCGCACCACTGCGCCAAGAGCTCGGGTCGGTCGCGCTCTGGCCGTGTCGGCGGGACGAGCCGATGCCAGATGACGATCTGTTCGAGCGGGCCGCTCACACCGTGTGGGAAAGGCCGAAAAGAAACTCCGAAGAGCGCACGTTAGTCGTCCAGCTTCCGCTTCAACGCGGAGAGTTCATCCTCCACGGCGGTCTCGCCGGTGGAACGCTCAAGCGCCGCAAACTTCGCATCGAGGTTCGCGCGACCCGGATCTTCGAGCACAGAGTGCACTTCCACTTCCGCGTCGAGTTCGTCGATGCGACCCGCCATGCGGTCAAGCTCGGCGAACGCGCCCCCGCCCGAAGCAAGCCCGGTCGATCCCGGCTCGCGCGCCCGGCGCACCTGCGCGGCAAAGCTCGACTTCCGTGCTTCGAGCTCCTCGATCTTGCCTTCGATTCGATCGAGCGTATCTTTCATCTCTTCGGCTGCAGACGCTTGCTGCAAGGCCTGCTGGCGCTTCTCGTCGGCCTTCTTTTTGACCTTCGCTTTGCGACGAAGCGCTTCGCGGGCGAGCTCATCGTCTCCCTGGCGAAGGGCGAGCACCGCTTTGTGCTCCCAAGATTCCGCTTCGTCGCGAAGCTCTTCGGCTTCTTTGTCGAGGCGTTTGGAGGTCGCCATCGTCGACACCAGCTCGCGCTTGGCGCGCTTCACTTCCTGCTTCATGTCGATGACCGTCTGACCGATCAGCTTCTCCGGATCCTCGGCCTTATCGACCAAGCTGTTGAGATTCGACTTAATGACAGTGTTGAGCCGGCTGAAGATGCCCATGCGTAGATCTCCCAGAAGAGCCGCGGCATTGCCGCGAGATTGAAACAAAAGGATTTCATGCCCCGCCGAAGATGTAAACGATCCGGCGACCACCGCGAGATTCCCCGCTGCTTCGCACCACTCCCGAAGCGAGTGTTTGCAGGCTCCGACCAACTTAGGGACCAAGCGTTAGAATGTCTCGATTTTCTTGCTCACGATCGCCAAAACCGGCGCCCTGTTCTCAAACCATCCGCGAAGCCCTTTCCAAAAGGCTAAAGAGGTTGAGGTAGCGGGACTCGGTCAGTCGAAAGTGGCGCAGGCGAGAGGGGTACCGGGTTCTGACGTCGCCAGGCGTCCACCTGAGCACGGTGTTGCGCGCAGTCGTCGAGACCGAAAGCGCACGAGATGACGCCGCGGAGCAATCCCGCTTGAGCCGCGCGAACTAACCAAATGTGAACCGGAACCGAAGCCAAAGTCTGCCGGCGAACGAGCAGGACAACGTAGGCTTCCCAGAAACCTTGAATCGCTTCCGGCGTCCATTCCTGAACCTGAAGCCCAAACCCGCTGCCGACGACCGCGTGCAATGCATGTGTCTCGAGAGCGTGGGCAGTCGACGTTTGCATTCCTCCGAGCACCGGAGTGGACCCGGGCGCGAGCCGAACGCTGATCCCGCCTTCGCGGGGGGTGATTCGTCGCTCAAGCACCGACCGCATGGACTCCTGGAGAGCAGGCGCTTCGCCCCCTGCCCCGTACGCCGTCAAACCCCAGATAAGACTCATCGATGCGACGTCGGATTGGGCGTATGCGAGCGATGCTTGTGCGTACGACTCCGCAGAGGGCGCGTTGATGAGAGCACCCACTAGCGGTTCATACGCGTCGGGACGAAGCTGGCGATACACGGCTTCCGGCCAAGTGGTGTCGACAGCAACCGGAGCGCGTTGAGGCGACGCGGCCGCCGGAGGAGTGCTCGGAGACGCGCTCGAGGCGCCACTACATCCCGCGAGCAACACACTCAAAATCCACCTACTTCGACTCATCCGATCTCCTCGCTTTGCAACTGCGAGTTCGAACTCTTCAGACCGCCCCGCACGGAGAAGATACCCCAAAAGTTCTGCCCGACGTGCATTCGACGCAAATCGCCTGCAGAAGCGGTTCTTTTACGTCGACTCGAGGCGGACCCAGCAGGCTGATGAAAAAGGGCCGATTTTGATTCGTTGGATTTTGGCGTGCGCAGATGCGTCCGATGATTGGACTCGTATTGTCCATACGTGGCGAGAATTGGATGGCGTTTGAGTGCGTGAAAATGCCGCGAAGCGGTTT
>JAHDCI010000337.1 GCA_020629955.1 Myxococcota bacterium
CAGCAGCGCGGCGGCTGAACCTCGTGACCCGCTCCTTCCGATTTTCGCTCGCAGCGGCCCTTCTCCTCGCAGTCTTCAGCGGCTGTGGTGGGGTAGGGCCGGAGGCGTACCGTTGGTTTGACGGCCCGAATCCCGAGCCGATGCCCGGTACGAGTTCCCTGCGCGTGCGTTGGTCGGAGCGACTCACCGAAGCCTGGGGCGGCGCCTACACACCGGTTGAACACGCGGCGATTGGTCTCGATCCGCGTCGTGGCCGAGTGTTTGTAGGCGTGTCCGAAGGCGGTCTCTATGGCTTCGACGTGAATGGTCGAAAGCTCTTCCGCTACGATACGGAGAGCGGCGTCGAGGCCGCCCCCGCCGTGGATCCCGCCTGGGGTGAGGTCTTCGCCGTTGGAGAAGACGGTCGTATTCACGCGCTCGACGGCGCGACGGGCGAAGCCCGATGGGTCGCCGAAGCGGGCGCCCCTGTTCGTCAGCCTCCGGTGCTTGCCGAAGACGCGGTTTATGTCGTCACGGAATCCGATACGATCGTCGCAGTCTCTCGTTCCGAAGGCGAAGTCCTTTGGACCTACTCGCGCGAGATCGACACCGAGCACGCCATCGTGGGTCACGCCGGTCTTTTGCTGCACGAGCAGGTCCTCTACACCGGCCTTACGGATGGCACCGTTGTCGCGGTGAACGCTTCCGATGGGCGAATGCGGTGGGAACTGCAGACCATTCTCGATGCGGAGCCGGCCGAAGGCGACGCGATGCGCTTTTACGACGCAGACGCGACGCCGGTTCTCTCCGAAGACGGCAACTCTCTATACGTTGCTTCGTTCCTGACGGGCATCTACGCACTCGACCCCCAAAGCGGCACGGTGCAGTGGCGCGATGAGATGGAAGGGGTGACCGGTCTCGCTTCGAGTGGACCGTTCCTCTTCGTGAGTGCATCCGGCGAAGGTTTGCTCGCGCTGGATCGCGAGACGCGTGAGCGCGTTTGGCAGCGTCGACCCGAACATGGCGCGGCGGGCGTTCCGACCCTTACGGGCACCAACGTGCTGCTCATGGCGGAGTCGCAGGGCTCCCTCTTCGCGCTGGATGCGCGCACCGGTGTTGAAAATGCCCGCCTCGACACGGGCTTTGGCTTTAGCTCGGTACCAAGCGTCGCCGGGGAGCTTGGCTTTGTGCTCTCGAACGGTGGCACGCTGATCGCGTTCTCGCTCTGAGGGTATTGCTCCGGTTTTTTGACCGGAGCGCGCTTAGTCGGCACGTTCGGGCTATGTCCCGAACTAGAGTCTATCGCTTTGTTTCTGCGCTCCTCTTTGCATCCCTACTCCTCGCGTTTAGCGCGGATGCGCGCGCGCGACGTAGCGATGCACATCGGTACCGCTTCGAGCAGGTTTGGAGCTCAGTCGTTCGGCTGATCCGCGTGGACTACCGCTTTCCCGTTCGCGACCGGGATCGCGATATCGGCTACGTGCTCTTCGACTATGAGCACGCCGGCAGAACCCATCCTGGAAGTGTTGAACTCGTCCGCTTTCAAGAGGGCAACCACGAACAGGTTCGCGTCACCGTTCAGATCCCAGCGATGCCGAGCTATATTGAGCGCATGATCCTCGACCGTCTGGTTCGGAAGCTACGTGAGGACCACGGAGAGCCCTTTGAGGTCATCAGCGCGCCATCGCGTGCGGAAGAAGAGCCGGAAGAGGATGACGAGGAGACCAGCGACGAAAACGCGTCCGAGGAGTAGCTGCACCTGAAACCTCATTTGACGGCTTGTTTCCCACCGGAAACAAGCCGGAAACAATTGGGCGGTACGACTGTGCGCATGAAGCGAGTCGAAGCGATCATTAAGCCCTTTAAGCTCGATGAGGTGAAGGATGCCCTCGTCGCCGCTGGGGTGAAGGGCATGACCATTACGGAAGTGCGCGGGTTTGGTCGCACGGGCGGTAAGCGCGAGGTTTACCGAGGCTCGGCGTATATCGTCGACTTTATCCCGAAGGTTCGCGTCGAAGTCGTGGTGCCAGACGAGCTCGTTGAGGCGGTTCTGGAAGCGATCGAAACATCCGCCAAAACGTCGCGCATCGGTGACGGCAAAGTCTTTGTTTTGCCGGTCGAAGAAGCGCTCCGCATTCGAACTGGTGAACGAGGCGACGCTGCGATCGAGTAGCATCTCGCCAACTCCTGCTCCTACCTAAGAAGAATCCAATGACTGAAATCAAGACTGCAAAAGACGCCATCGAGTTCGCGAAGTCGAAGGGCGCCGTGATGGCCGACCTCCGCTTCGTCGACCTTCCCGGAACCTGGCACCACACGAGTGTGCCGATTCACCGCATTGACGAAGATGCCTTCGAGAACGGCTTCGGCTTCGATGGTTCGTCGGTCGTCGGTTTCCAGCCGATCAACGCGTCCGATATGTTGATCATCCCGGACCCGACCACCGCGAAGATGGATCCTTACACGCAGCACCCGACGGTTGTCTTCATCTGCGATATTCAGGACCCGATCACGCGCGAGCCTTACGGCCGTGACCCGCGCTATATCTCGAAGAAGGCGGAGTCCTTCCTCAAGTCGCTCGGCTTTGCGGATACAGCGTACTTCGGTCCCGAAGCGGAGTTCTTTGTCCTCGATGACGTTCGCTACAGCAGCGAGCCCCACGCGAGCTTCTACGCCATCGACTCGATCGAAGGTGCCTGGCGCACCGGCGCGGACGAGCTTCCAAACCTCGGCTACAAGACGCCCCATAAGGGCGGCTACTTCCCCACGATGCCGGCCGATACGCTCATGGACCTCCGCACTGAGATGTGCGTGGACCTGATGGATCTCGGCTACGAAGTCGAAGTCAGCCACCACGAAGTCGCCACGGGCGGACAGTGCGAAATCGACATGCGTTTTGACGCGCTTCGGCTGATGGCCGACCAGCTCCTCTGGTTTAAGTATGTCGTCAAGAATCGCGCGCGCGCTGCCGGCAAGGTTGCGACCTTCATGCCGAAGCCGATGTATGGCGATAACGGGAGCGGCATGCACTGCCACATCTCGCTCTGGAAGGACGGCAACCCGCTCTTCGCCGGCAACGAAGCGGTCGGTCTCAGCGAGATGGCGCTCCACTTCATCGGCGGCATCCTGAAGCACGCGCCGACCATCTGCGCGTTCACGAATCCCTCGCTCAACAGCTACCGCCGCTTGGTTCCGGGCTATGAGGCTCCGGTCAACCTCGCGTTCAGTTCGCGAAACCGCTCGGCCGCCATCCGCATCCCGACTTACTCGCAGTCGCCGAAGGC
>JAHDCI010000338.1 GCA_020629955.1 Myxococcota bacterium
TCCTCGCGCAGGACACCCTCGATCTCTGGATGAGCGACGAGCAGGCCGTGGTGGATGGCGAAGAGCTGACGCTAACGGCACTCGGCCAACGATTCCATCTCACGAGTGCGGTCTATTTCGCCGCGGAGCTCGAAGGTGGCGACGCCCAAGCGTTGCTCGGGACTGTCAAGGACCACGAGCAACTCGCCGAGCTGGGTGCAGAACATGTGGCGGATTCGGTTCTCCTCGGAGAAACCGCTTACACGGTCGCGGAGGGCTTCCTCGCAACCCCAATCTTCGAGGAGGGGGTAAAAGCACCCGCCTCGACCGGCGACGCCGTATTTGACCAGATTGGACGCTTCTTCCTCGGACGCTAAATGGTCGGAGCCCTCTTCATCGTCGCCGCTCTCGGCTACGTCATCGCGTCCGCATTCGCGCTCCGTTCGCTTACTCAGGACGAGGAGAGTGCTCGAAAGCACGCGCTCTATTCGCTCGCGGGTGCTGTCGTGCTGCACGGCGTGTACCTCATCGCTGACCTTACCCAAGGCAGCCAAATGTCGGCCGTACATCAAACCCTCACGGGTGTCTCTTTCGGTCTCGTGCTCGCCTACTTTATCGCGCGCAATCTGCGCCCGGGCCTTGATGTTCTTAGCGCTTTCATCACCCCAGTGGTGCTCTTCTTCTTCCTGGGTTCAGGACTCGGTCGCAATGTTCGACATGTGAGCGAGGGCGTTCGCTCGGCACTGCTTCCCGCGCATATCGGCGTGAACCTGGTGGGGCTCATCGCCTTCGGGCTCTCGTTTGCGGCGGCACTCGCCTACCTCCTTCAGGAGCGAGCGCTTCGGCAAAAACGAATCGGCGGAATCGTCCGGCGTCTCCCCCCGCTCGATGTCCTCGACACCTTCGGACTACGCTCCATTCTGGTCGGCTTTCCGCTTCTCACGCTGGGAATTGTGTCAGGAGCGTTCTGGGCATTCCGCTTGGAAGAGGTTCAGCTTCAAAGCACGCATGTCTTCGCGATCATCGCGTGGGTACTCTTCGGAAGCGTGCTCCTGCTCCGCCTTGCTGCGGGATGGCGGGGACGCCGCGCGGCCTACGGAACCATCGTCGGCTTCTTGTGCACGTGCGCCGTCGTGATCGGATATCTCCTGAGGGGAGCCTCCGCATGAGCGAGCTCTTCATCGTTGGACTCAGTCATCGAACGGCCACGGTCGACGTGCGCGAATCCGTCGCGGTCCCCGCTCCAGAGATCCCCGTTTCTCTGGAACGCATTCTCGGTGAAGGGTTTGACGATGGCGTGCTCGTGAGCACCTGCAACCGCGTAGAATTCTACGGCACGGCGCAGGATGCCAACGCGATCGCGCGAGCCCAGCGCGCACTCTTCGGACCCCACGCCGAAAAAACATACTCCTACCGCGGAAGCTCTGCGATCCGGCACGCTTTTCGGGTCGCCAGCAGCCTCGACTCGATGGTGGTCGGCGAGCCGCAAATCTTGGGGCAGTTTAAGCAAGCCTACGAGCTTTCGAAGGGTGCACACGCGCCCGGCACGGTTCTCGACCGCTGCTTCACGCGCTCGTTCGCCGTCGCCAAGCGGGTTCGCTCGGAGACGTCCATCGCCGAGGGTGCGGTCAGCATCAGCAGCGTCGCGACCACCCTCGCCCGCCGCATTTTCGGTGAGCTCCGAAAGCGCCGCGTCGTTCTTGTGGGCGCCGGTGAGATGGGCGAGGCAGCCGCCAAAGCGCTGCGGGAGAGCGGCGCTCATCTTCGCGTCTTGAATCGCAGCTTTGCGAAAGCGGAAGCTCTGGCCGAGCGCGCGAACGGAGAAGCAGTTCCGATCGAACGTCTCGCCGAGGAGCTTGTCAACGGCGACGTCGTCATCAGCTCCACTTCGAGCCGAGGCTTTGTTCTCACGGCGAGCCTGATGAAAGATGTTGTGCGGGCACGAAAGCGGCGCCCGATCTTTCTGATCGATATCGCCGTACCGCGGGATATCGATCCCCGCGTGGGGGAGCTGCCGAACGCGTTCCTCTACGATGTGGATGATCTTGAGAGCGTTGCGAACGAGAATATCGCGCAGCGCCGGACCGCAGCGAGCGAAGCCGAGCGGATCGTGAACCAGGAGGTCGCCGAGTTCGAAGCCTGGCGACGAACACTCGATTTAACGCCGACGATCGTCGCGCTGCGAGACCGCGTAGGAGAACTCGTCGAAGCGGAGTTCGCTCGCACCCTTCGCAAAATGAACCTCTCGGCGGCGGACCAAAAGTCGCTCGAAAAACTGCAGGGTGCGCTGGTCAATAAGTTCTTGCACCATCCCCTCACCGCGCTTCGCGAACACGGCACATCGCCCGCGGGCCCGGCATTGATCGACGCGACGCGCGTTCTCTTTCAAGTCGAGGATGCAGCAGATAGTGACAAACTGCCCGAGTCCCTGGCCCCCGGCATCCTTCGACCGGTCAACCTCGACGAGTAAGTCTTGCGCTGGCTCCTCGTGACGCTCGTGATCGCGTGCGAGTTTCCCCTCGGCCGCTCTGTGGAGAGCCACCTCGAGGTCGAAGCGACAACAGAAGTCGCAAGAGAAGATCCCATTTCCGTTCGTGATGCGGCGCCTTCCCTCGGTTTCGCGCCACTTCGCCCACCCCCGGCGGAGCTTGACGCCCTCCCCTTTGTGTCACGCTGGATGGAGGATCGCCGGCGATGTGGCGCGCGCGGAAGCCGCCGCTTTTGCGATGGTCCGCGGCGCGCTCCCGAATCGACCGGTCCGTCGCGGCACCTCGCCCGCCGTCTTGGACTAGGAACCTTTCGCGCCGCCGCCGAGCTGATGCGCGGCTCTCCACGACAAGAGTGGATCGACGCCGCTCGCGGACTCGGGCTCGAAGCCGATGCGCTTCATTGGCCCATCGACGACGGCCGCTTCGGGCGCGGAATTCAATACGAAGGGCGCCGCATCCGGCATCGCGGCGTTGATGTGACCGCGACCGTAGGAACCCCGATTCGTGCCGTCGCCGATGGCTTGGTCGCCTACGCAAATAACGAGGTTCAGGGTTACGGCAACCTACTCATTCTCCTGCACGGCGACGAGGTCAGCGCCTACGCCCATCTCTCCGAGATTCGGGTGCACGCGGGGCAGGTTGTGCGCCAAGGACAGCACGTTGCCCTCGCCGGAAACACCGGCATCTCGAGGGGCCCGCATCTTCATTTTGAATGGCGAAGCGAAGGCCAGATCACCGACCCCATGCCGCGCTTTCCACGAGAGCGCAGCCCCGAATGGCTCCTGCGCGAACAG
>JAHDCI010000080.1:0-8155 GCA_020629955.1 Myxococcota bacterium
GCAACCGTGCATTGGACGCCGCCACCTTGCGGGGTGAGACAGCGAAGATGGGTGTGATGGCTTGCGTCGTGAATCTGCAAGTTCAGCGAGAGGTCTGCGCGCCGATGTTCGTCCACGACGATACGCGGCGAGCCCGTCGTCGAGTCCACACGACCGAGGCTCTCCTCCACCATCATCCAACCGCTATCCGTCTGGACGAGCAGATGACATTCCTCTCCCTCAACGCTTCGCGTCGTCAGCAACTGCGAGCGAGACGTCGCGACCTGCCCTTCGATGCCCGGATGCTCAACACCGGCCAAACATTCTTCCGACTGAAGCGAAGCGCACGCGTCCTCAGGCGAGCCAAACGGACCCAATGTCGATGCCGCGCGCCAACTGAGACCGTCGTCGCAGTGGGCGCCACATTCGGCGCGCCAAACAACCTCATTGCTGGATGCTTCTTCGCAAGAGAGCATGCCCTGAAGCTGGCATTCGTAGGCGGTCACGCGTGCGTGGTCCGCGCTGCCCTCACCGCCGCCCTGATGGAACGGTCGGACCAACTCGAACGTGACGGAAGCCTGATCGACGTGAAGGCTCGTGATCTCCGAAGGGAAGCTCCCATGATCGAGCGGGCCGCACTCAAACCAGTCCCCGTACCGATGCCATGTTCCGCCGAGGTCTTGCGCAACAACGGTGCAAAGCGCGTCATGGGAGATCGCGTGACGTCCACGCGAGAATCCTGCGAGCGCGCCTTCTTCTTCCTGAAGTTCATGGCTGAGGGCTTCGACGCTGACGACCCGCGCTTCGGAGATCTGCCCTTCTCCGCGCTCGATCGCGAGCTGGTCCGCAAAGGGGCAGCTATACCCGGGCGGCGGTGAGACCTGACCGCACAAACGCACCGGAATATCGTGATGAGAGCTCTCTACCGGTGTAGCGCTGCCCCCACAGGCGAGGGCAAAAACCACCAGAAATGAAGCACTAGGGCGTAGGGAACGACGCATATCCGGATCTCCTTGCGAGGTTCGTTCCACGATGGCCCCAAAACGCAAGAACCGCCCAGATCAGTTCCGGATCGCTCGTCGGGCGCGATCTGCCAGCGGCCCCGCGGGTGAACGCTCGAGGTAGGCCTCATAGGCCTCGCGGGCCCGCGGAGAGTTATCCCCTGCGAGAGATTCGCCCAGGTAGAACCACGCGGCGGCGGGTGCCCCGGGAATCCCGGTCGCGCGCCGAAGTGCGGGGCGAGCGATGCCATCGTCACCATTTTCAACCGCAATCCTGCCACGCAACGTGAGCATCTGAGCAAACTCCGAACTCTGCGTGTCACGAAGCGCGCGCTCCGCAGTATCGAGGTAGCGGCCGGCTTGCTCATAGCGTCCCGAGCGAACCATCACCTCCGCCATTCCGAGTAGCGCGCGGGGCTGGGACTCACGATCCTCCAAAACGCTCTCGTACACACGACGAGCGCCCGCGACATCACCGGCTGCATAGAGCGCACTCCCGTACAGCGCGAGTGTCTCTGCATCCGAATCCGAAACTTCGTCGCGCTCCTCGATGGCGCGGGCGAGCGGCTGAAGCGCCGCGACCGCATCATCCATGCGGCCCTCTGAAATCGCCAAACGCGCCTCAAGGTCCAGACGATTGGTATTCGCCGCGTTCTCTTCCCCAAGCTCCGCGAGTGCTTCTCGGGAGGCGTCGAACTGACCGCGTGCTGCACGGATCTCCGCCCGGTTCATCCACGCCTCTTCGGCATACGTCCGCAGGCTTAAGCTCACTCCTTCGCAGTCGGTCAGCGCTTCAAACGCGGTGTCCGCTTCGTCGAGTTCGCCCTTTTCGAAGAGAAGTCGCGCAAAAGAGAGCCGCGCCGCATTCGAACCAGGCGTCCGTTCGAGCGCCTCTTCGAGAGTCTGTCGCGCAGCATCCTCGCCAGCACGCCGCTGCAAGTCACCGAGCAATGCGAGAACGGTCCCTTGCCCGGGAAAACGTTCGTTCACGCCATCGATCGCTTCACGGCGCCCCTCTTCATCGAAAACGAACGTCGCTTCCGCGAGTGCCACCGCGACTTCGAGGTTCGAGTCGACTTCGCCAGAGAGCGTGCGCGCTTCTTCAAGAAGGTCCGTGCTGCGCTCGGCCGATCGGAGCCGCAACCGAAGCTGAAGCGCGACAAGTTCGTCTTCGCCACCATCCGAGGCCTCAACAACCGCGCTGAGCCGTTCGAGCACCGTCGCGATCGCGTCAGGCGTTTCGGAGGAGAGCGCAGCCATCGCGCGCATGCGGAGGATCCGCGGGTCATCTTCGGAGAACGATCCCAGAAGAGAAAGTGCTTCTTCTCCCCGGCCGCGCGAGAGGAGCGTCTCTGCCAGCAAGATTTTTGCGGACGAGGCCATCTCGGCCCGATCAACGACCATGCGCGCGGCTCGTTCGGCTTCCTCAAGGTCCCCAAGCTGCAGTGCAAGCTTTGCAAGTTCGAAACGAAACACCGGTGAAGTCGGAGCCTCGCTCGCGAGCCCAGCGAGCGAACGACGGGCCTCATCCCGCTCGCCCGAAGCGAACTGGCGAAGCGCCTGAAGCCTGCGAAGCCAGAAGCGATCATGAACCGATTCGACCTCGCTGCTTTCGGGAAGTTCACCCGTGGGAGCGCGTCGATGAAGTCGAGCTCGAAGGTGGTCGCTTTCCTCGCGGAGAATCTCGGCGAGGAGGTTCTCGCTCTCCTCATCCTGCCCGTTCAAGACGTGCAGTTCCGCTCGCGCAAGTGTGGCAGGAACAAGCTCGGGCGCCGCTTCGCGAGCGCGGTCGAGGGCGGTTTGGGCAATATCCATGCTGCCCTCGGCAAGCGCCCGGCGGCCGAGCGCGTACAGCACGACCGCCTCATCAACCCCTTCGAGAGTCTCTGCGCTCACGGCTTCTTCCGCGCTCAACGCGGAGAATGGCGCGCCGAGTCGAGCCCCAATTTGGTTGGCTCGCTCGCTCAGAGGAGCACCACTCTCGAGGGCATCGATGACCTCGATTGTCCAGCGCGCTCGCTCGATGCTGGGATCGTTTCGTCCTTCCGACGCCACCCGAATCGCGTCTCGCGCCGCTTCGAGATCTGCGGGGTTGCCTTTCATCGCATGCTCGAGAGCACCCTCGAGGCCGGTCGCGAGCTGCTGAGCTTGATGCGCCTGCCACGCCTGAAACCCGAAGAAGCCGCCTACGCCGAGCAGACCGATGATCGTCAGCGTGAGGAAAACCTTCACCCACGATCGCTTGCCCTTCTTCTTCAGCCGGGATTCAAGCGCTTCCGCTTCCTGAAGCTCCACCTTTTTGGTCTGACGAGAAGGCTTCTGCGCCGGATTTTCCGGCGGCACGGACGGAGGTGGTGGGGGCACCGAGACTGGCTTGCTCGGAGGTGGCGCAGGACGCGAGGGAGGATTCGAACGGGGCGGCGGGGGTGCCGGACGTGAGGGCGGGTTCGAACGGGGCGGCGGAGGAGGCGCAGACCGGGGAGGCGGCGGAGCCGGACGAGAAGGAGGCGCAGACCGGGGAGGCGCAGGACGCGAGCTCAACATCGCGGGCGAGATCCGCGGCGGCGCGCTTGGAAGCGGAATATCGTCGTCGTCGTCAGGAAGCTGGCGCTCGATTGTCGGCGCATCTTCCATCTCGTCTTCGAACTCATCTTCGATCGAATCCGCAAGGCGGCCGAGGCGTTCGGCACGGTCGCGTAGAGCATCGATCTCCGGCCCGCCCGCACCCAGTGCAACGGCGCGCGCGAGAACCTTCGATGCGCGATCGGGATCCCCACGCTTGAGCAAGACTTCGCCGAGCCAGCGAAACGCGGAGGGCTCGTCCCCAAGAACTCTTGCCGCCTGCAACAGCACCTTCTGCGCGCGCAGCAAATCTCCACGCCCCATCCATGCGCGGCCCGCCAACACCAGAAGCTCACCATTCTTTGGCTGCGCCGTGAGAGGCCTTCCGAGCACTTCAATGGCTTCGACAGGCCGATCCGCCTCGATCAGCGACTCCGCGAGCTCTGCCGCAGATTCGCTGGAAGGGTCGTTTCGATACCGCAAGAGTCGAGCGTCGAGGTTTCCAGCCATCTTCCCGGCATCCTGTGGCGAGCGGATCGAAAGCGCAAACTATTGGTGAATCGGAAGTCTCGCTTCGGGGAAGGCGCCGCCCGAGAGAAGATCGAGAACGCGCGCAAGCTCGAGGATGCGCAAGTCGAGTTCCAGGCGGCCCTCCGGTTCCTCCGGAGCCAACTCCCGTTCGATCTGCAGTCGGCGGCGTTCGAAATAGAGCTCCACAATGGCGCGCAGGCGCTCCGCTCGAAGACGCTCGCGATTTCGTTCCTCCACCAACGCCGCTCGCGCCGCCGCTGGAGCCGCAAGCGCCGAAAAATCAAACGTCAGCTGGGCTTCAAGAACCAAATCATGATCTTCCGAAAACTGGCGCTCCTG
Organism: Myxococcota bacterium; assembly: GCA_020629955.1. Lineage (GTDB taxonomy): Bacteria > Myxococcota_A > Polyangia > Polyangiales > Houyiibacteriaceae > JAHDCI01. Next base: position 4,413 of record JAHDCI010000080.1, read on the forward strand.
CTGCTCGGGGCCGTCGATATCGACCGCCCGTCCCCGCCGAAGCGTCGTCCGTAGCCTAGGGAGCCACGCTCGATGCCGAACCCGCTGCAGCTCTGCGCGCGCCGCTGCCACCCGAATTCCTGGCAGATTCGCAGCAGCATCGAGCAGCACCCGAAGACTGGTTTCGTGGCGGTAGCGTCGATTCGCCGACGCGATACTGCGTTCAAGGGCCTCACGTTCACGGTCGATATTGGGTGGCTCAACGGTCGCAGGCTGGCTCATTTCGGGCTGCAAGGGCTGCTGTCCGAACACTCCACTCGCGCATAGAGCGGACAAGATGCCCACCGTTCTTCCCCACATTTTCAAACTCATCTCCATCACCTTTCCGGGCCGTCGCCCTCATCCCAGAGGGACAAAAGGCCCCTCAGCGCTTCTTCTATCTGCTCCATCTGCCAGCGCGAGAGCGCTCGCCCCAGCGCGTCATGCTCGTCGCGATTCGGCGCCGAGAAACTTCTTGCGAGCGGGCTCTCGCGCTCGAGAGTCACGTCCGTTGGGCGGCTCGCAAGAGGAAGCTGAATGGACGCATGCCCCGCGAGTTCGCTGCGTTCCGGTCCGAACGAAGATCGAATGCGAAGTGTGAGCAACGGCGGCGCACATCCAACGAGCGGAAGGAGCAACAGCACCACGACCTTCTGCATCTGAATCGGACCCCACCACATGATCAGGTATCGTCCGCCCGCGTCGCGAGTTGCGTCCTTTTTCAAAAATGTCCTCAATTCCTCGATCGAGGGGGAATTCGAGGAAAAGCACGGTCGTATGCCAAGACAGTTGCCCTGGAGCGGGTTTGATCCTTTTATGAGCGCGATGAACCAGCGAGAAAGCCATGTTCACCCTGGTGGAGGAAAGCGAGCCGCAGCATTGATCGCGGCCCTGATCGTCCTCGCGGCCTGCGGGGACGGCGAAAGCCCGGCGACGCCCGTGAGTTCCACGCCGAAGATTGCGGTCTCCGTCTTTCCGCTTTGCAACCTCACCGAACGCCTCGCCGGAGAAGACTTCGAAGTCCAATGTGTTCTGCCCGCGGGACGCGACGCCCATAGCTACGACCCCACGCCACGCGAAGTCGCCGCCCTCGAAGGGACCGATCTGGTCGTCATCGCGGGCCTCGGCCTCGATGAATGGCTCCGCCAGGTCGTCAACAGTGCGACGAGCGAGGAGGTCGCGGCGCTCGAGCTCGGTGGCCTCATTGAGACCCGCGAGGTTCAAGCGCCGGAAGCTGGCGAACTTGAAGGGCACCATCATGACCATGGCCATTCTCACGCGGCCGGCGCGCCGGACCCGCATTTTTGGCTCGATCCAAGGATGATCGCGGAGGTGCTTCCAACGCTGCGCGATACACTCGCGGCGCTAAAACCAGAGGCACGCGAAGGGCTCGAAAACCGTGAGCGGGAACTTCAGACGAGCCTCCGGGCTCTCCATCGTGAAATCGCGGACGAAGCGCAAACGTGGACCCATCGAAATATCGTCACGTTTCATGGCTCCTTCGGATACTTCGCCGATCGCTACAATCTCAACGTCGCAGCGGTCATCGAGCCCTTCCCAGGGCAAGAGCCTTCGCCCCGCTATCTCGCGTCCGTGCTGAGTGCGTTGGAGAATATCGAAGCCCCCGTGGTCTTCTCCGAGCCACAACTTGAAGCACGACCGGCGCGGTTGGTCGCAGAGCAAAGCGGCCGGCAGATGTATGAACTCGATCCTCTCGGTGGCACGGAAGGCCGCGATAGCTACGAGGCGCTCATCCGTCATAACGTCTCTGTGCTGAGACGCGCGCTCGAATAGCAAGCGCGTCGGCAACGTTCTCGGGGCTCGATTCATCAACCCCTTCCTTGTGCCCCGTGGGCTCCTCGGGTCATGCTCGGGGCGATGCGAAAAATCGTTTCGAAACGTACCTGCCCGCTCGCGATCTGCGCGGTCCTCCTCCTGACCTTCTTCGGCGCTCGCCACGCGTCCGCGCAGGAGACAACGGCGGACACGCAGACCATGCGACCGGCGCTCGACCGCGATGGCTACCTCGGCATGCAAGGCACTGCGATGCCGGGCCCGTGGCAGTTTAACGTCGGCTTGTGGGTTGGCTACGAGCGCAGCCCTGTTGTTCTTCGATCGGAGATGGGCGATGAAGTGACGCGGACCGATGTGATCGGTCATCGAACAAGCGCGACCCTCCAGATGCAGATCGGTATTTGGGAACGCTTCGCGCTCGCCGCAGAGCTGCCCCTTGTTCTCCATCAATCCGGCGACGCGGACTTGCCCGGTGGTCCAGCGCGTCTCGAAAGCACGGCGATGGGAGATCCTCGCCTGACGTTCCGCGCTCGCATCCTCGGACGCGCGGCCACCGCGCAGCGCGTCCGCTCCGAGGGGCCGGGGCTGGCCGTGCAGGCTGGGCTCACCCTCCCCGCTGGGAGTTTGCTTTCGCTCTCCGGGGAAGGCGCTCCCACGTTCGACGTTCAGGTCATTGGCGACTTCCACATCTTTGGTCTCGGCGGCGGCGCAATGCTCGGCTGGCGACATCGCTTCGACAACCAACAACTTCCCGGCGTCGAGCTTCGAGATCGTCTGATGTACGGCCTCGCCGTAAAGGTGCCGATCCCCGTCGGCCAAGATTTTCAGGGCATCATCGAGCTCCGCGGTGATCTCGATGCGGCGGATCCCTTCGGCGTCGCAGAGCGAACAACCATGGAGCTCGGCATGGGCCTCTCCTTTTCGGTCGGCTCAGTGAACTTCCTCTCCGGCTTTGGCCTAGGCCTCATCCGAGGCGTCGGAACGCCGCGCGCTCGCGCCTTCTTCGCCGCTCGATGGGCCCCACGGACTCCCGATAGCGATGGCGATGGTGTCGAAGACGACGAAGATCCGTGCCCCCATCTTCCCGAAGACTTCGATGGTTTTGAGGACGACGACGGATGCGCCGATCCGGACAACGACGGGGACTTCGTGCCCGACCTCGACGATCGATGCCCGGAAGACGAGGCCATGGAGGACTTTGACGAAGACGAAGACGGCTGCACCGATGAGGGGGCTCCAACGCCCGAGGAATACGAAGCGCAGCTCGAAGAGATCCGTCGACAGCGCGAAGCGTCCGAGCGAGAAGGAACGCCGGACGCTTCCGCGGAAGGCGCACACGAAGACGCGCCCGGTGAAGAAGCAGCGAGCGAGAACGAGGTGAACGAAGCCACCCACACCGAAACCGACGGCCCAGTGGAAGCCACGGAAGCGGCCGCCCACTCTGGCGAGACACCCGTCTCGGCAGACGGGGGTGAGATCCCCGCGCCCGAGACGGAGGCGGAGAGCGCCCAGTGAACGTCCTGCGCTGGGCGATCCTCTTCGTGGTCGCGTTCGGTACGAGTGGATTCGCACAGGAACCTCAAACTCCGAGCGCTGCGGTAGCTCCAGAACGCTCACTGCGCGAACGACTCGACGCGCTCACCCCGCACGCGGAGCGTGTTGCTGGGCTTCCCGGGCTCATCGAACAAGCGCGACGCGCGATGGCGAAGGAGGAAGCGGCGCAGCGCCCCGAAGTTCGCCAGCGGGCGCGCGCGATTGCGCTCGCTGCGGTCACACTTGGCGAGCGCCGCGTTGCGATCGCGAGGGCGCGCGCCGAACTCGCAGCGATCGAAACACAGATCGGCTCGGAGACCGAGGTCGCGGAATCCGCGGAACGCGCTCGAGACATCGCGCGCGAACGTGAAGCGCGCGAGACCGAGAGCACCGAAGAA
>JAHDCI010000080.1:8255-20173 GCA_020629955.1 Myxococcota bacterium
CGAAGAAGCCGAGGGCGAAGGTGAATAGCGCCGCGCGCCGCTGGGCTTCCGTCTGTATTGTCCTCGCTGCATGTGGTGGCGGTCAGCGAGGCAGCGTCGGAGAACCTCCTCAAACCTTCGAAACCGCCGATATCGAACCTCTGCGCGAACATGCTCCGGCCCTCATCGGCCACGCAGAGACCGCCCGGGAACGCGCGCTCGCCGCTCACGACGCCGGTGATGAAGAGGCGGCGGGCGATTACGCAAGCGCTGCACGCCTATGGCTCGACGCCGCGCGCGCCGAAGGAGAGCTGGTCGAACTTCGCGAGACGATCGCAACGCGCGAAGCCGAAGCCGAAGCCCTCGTTCTTCGGACGCGGGATGCAAACGTGGAGCGACGGGAGCTCGATGCTCAGGCGCGGCGGCGCGAGACTGCGCGCGTCGCAGCCGCGCAGCTCCAAGCGGCGTACGAGCAAGCATCGCGCGATGAGCCAAGGCGACACCGGCGCCGTAGTGATGAGATTCGCCGAGCGCGGGCGGTCGCGGCTCGAACACTCAACATTCGGACTCGGCTCGCGCTCTCGGCGGCAGTTCACCTGGGCGCCCGACAAGAAGAGGCAGACGCGATCGAGCGACGCCTTGAGGACCTTAGCGCCGATCTCGATGAGCGACTCCAGGCCACAGACGCGGCATATCGGGACTCACTCCGCCTTCTTGGAGAAGCACGGCGCTCCCTAGCGATCAGCGATGCGACCGTCGGCAGCCTCATCGAGGCCGCTCAGGAGCTTGGGCTCGAACCGGCGCTCGGCCCGGAAGCGGTGCACTGGCGCCTCCATTCGCGGATCCACCGCCAAAGCGCAGACATCCTCCGGCAGTTCCCTCACGGACCTGCGCAAGTGGTCGGCCAAGGCGCGCGAAGCGCCCGTCGAAGCTTGGTTCAGGCAGGCGTCCCAGAAGATCGAATCACGGCAAACGAAAGCGACGCTGAGCTTGTGCTCGAACTCCCCGCGTACGGCCGCGCCGCGCGCTGAGCCGTGGACATCCAGTGGCCGCGCCGGCTGAGCCGTGGACATCCAGCGGCCGCGCCGCACGCTGAGCTGCGGATATTCAGGAAAGCAGCTGAGGACGAATCACCAACCGCTACCGGCGACGGCGCATCAACGCCGCGGCGAGCACAAGCCAGAGGATCCCGAAAGCACTTCGGCCCCCGGTCGAGCTGCATCCTCCGCAACCATCTGGCGCGACGTCGGCCGCGGGCGCTGGCGGCATTTCCTCTTCCATTGCCGGGGTCGCGGCAGGGGGCGAAACGGAATCGTCCTGCGCAGTGGCTTCTTGCGGCATCGGTGCCGTGCCGAGCGATGCCCGCGCAGCCGCTGGCAAGAACTCGCGATACTCCGGCAACACGGATGCCAAGGTGATCTCCGCGGCATCTGCGGAGGCTCCGCGAAGCGGACTCGGCGCTGCTGAGGTCCGCGGCTGCGCCGGGCGGCCGGGACGCGGACGGGGCGTGCCAGGCGGACCTCCCCAGATCCCGCGCCGCGGATTCTCGCAGCTCACTTCGCCTTCGAAGCGGTGAAGCATCGCGTAACGCCCTTGGAAGTTGTTCACGCTCGACTGCTCCGCAGCCCGCTGCTCTTGAAGCTTTCCTTCCCGATCCGGCATCCCCCGTCCCCCAACCACGGCGGACGCAGGCCGGAACACAAGATCCTCTCCGAGGGTGTTTTCATCGTAACGGAAATGAAGCCGGGTCAGGGTCCAAGGGCTTCCGCCAAAGAAGCGTCGCCTGCGAGATCGACCCTGCACGGGTTCGACAACCTCTCCTTCGCCAAGAACATCGAGACCGAGGGTCATCAACTCCGCGGGGCTCAAGGGCTGCGTCGGACACGGGTCGCACGACTCTGCGCGCCACGCGTACTCGGTCACGACCGCGCGAGGGTTCTCATCCACCACGCTCTGAAAAAGACGCTCGTAGAAGCTCGCAAAATTGCCTTCGACGCTCTCATCCACCACGAGGTTTGTCGGAATAAAGACGTTGTCGTAGTTCGCGACTTCGTAGCGCTGCTGCTCCCCGAGGATGTGCACGATCAAATCTTGCTGGCCGTGACTGTTCAAGAGCCCAAGGCGCACCGGGAGCGAAAAGCTTGGGCTATCGAAGTGCATTCGAAGCGGTGAGAGAATCGCACGGTTGCCTTCAAAGGTCGCGCGCTCCGGGTCGACCTTCGCCACAAAGAACTTGGTGCCCTGTTCAACGTAGGGCCGAAGCGTATCGCTAGCTCCTTCCGGAATATTGTAGTTCTCTTGATGAAGCCACGTTTCGAGACCGCCCGAGTCCTCGGCGCTCAAAATTACAATATCGTACTCCGCGACCGCGAACTCGGCCTCGACAACGACGCCGAGCTCTTCGGCCGCCTCGGGTTCCGGCGCGCTGGCGGACGCAAACATGCCTCGTGCTCGACGTCGGATACCTCCCTCTCGGAGCATCGGCGCACACGGATCTTGCTCCCAATACTCAACAAGCCGCGGCGCCGCGAGACGGTCTACTCGTTCAAAAACGGAAGCAGGCAGCGTTCGAACGTTCTCTTCCTCCAAAACTTCAGGCACGGGCACAACCAGCGCAAAATCCTCCGCGGGGCCGGAGTAGTCGTTCTGCATCGAGAGCACCGTCGTGTTCCCTTTACGCATCATGACGACCATCGTTGCGTCGTTGTAGAGGGTCGCATCGGCGCCGCCGACATAGAATCCGCAAAAAGCGCGTGCGCTCATGGGAAGAAGGAAACAAACGCCCGCGAGAAATGTTGCACAAGCCAGGGCGTTCAGGTGGTTCGGTCTCGTCATGCGGACTAGGACAACACGACCGCGCCAACCTTGGCTGAAAAAAATCATTTATGCGCATCCACTCCTCACTCGCCCTCCTTTGCTCCCTCTTCTTCGCCCTTCCGAGCGGTTGCAGCGATTCCGCTGAACCCACCGAGACAGAAGTCGAAAGCCCGAGCGAATCCGGGGAAGATGGACCGAGGCGCGCCGGGCCGCCCGCACCCACCATGGAGGCGAGCGGTGAGAGCACTGCACGTGTTCGAGCCGGCGATCGCGCAAACGCTCCTGCAGAAACGCCCGAGCCCACAGAGACCTACGCAGCGGACGCAGCCGAAGCGCCCGCGATCGCCATTGGACAATGGGCGCGATATATCGTGCACTGGCGAAGTGGCGGCGAATCTCGAATGGAGATGCGAATCGTCGATCGTCAGGATGATACCTGGTGGGTCGAGCTCTCCGATGTTCGGCGTCAAAGAACGCAGCATATGCGCATGCGCGTGCGTCACGGTGAAAACGGACGGCAGGACGAGCTCCTGGCTCTCGAGATGTTCGACGGCCGTGAAGTACAGCGCGTCCCCGAGCGAATGCTCGATGTTCAGCGACAGGCGCTCGCGCAGTGGATCGCATTCCTCTTCCCACAGGACGGCGAACCGATCGAAGACGAAGTCATTGTCCCCGGGGGACGCTTCCAGGGCTGCGAACGCGCGTCTCATAGTTTCGCGAGCCCGCAGGGCAATATGAACGCGACCGTCTGGACGCACCGCGCCGTACCCCTCGGCGGCATGATCAAGCTCGCCGATGCCGATGGCGGCGGACATCGCATCGAACTTTCGTCGTTTGGTCTCGAGGGCGCCCGCTCAGCGTTCACGCGCTAGCAGGGAAGACCACGATGTCAGCCAAAAAGAGCGCGCTCGCGCAGATGGTCCCAGGTCACGAGCAAATGATGGCGGTCACGCTCTTGATGATCAGCACGATGCTCATGGACGACATCCTGAGCCCGTGGTTCATCTTGCCCATAATGATGCTCTGCACGGCGTGGATGATTCGTTATCTGGCGACGTACGGTTCGCAAAAGGTTGAACTCGCGAGCGACGGTTTCCGCTTTGGTGAAAAGACCTTCCAATGGGCGGATTTCCAGGTCGTCGCGGACAAGGGTGGCAGCGAAGGAGAGACGATCATCCTTCGAAAACCTTCGACATGGTGGGGGCGTTCTCCAATTCTTCGTTCCGATCGAGAGCTCAAGTTCAAAAAGAGCGACGCCGCGTTTGGGCGGCGGCTGATCGACGCATTTAACGAGTACAAGCGCCGAGAGGCTGTGTCGCTGCCTCCCGCACTCGAGGCTCTCGACAGCTCAAACGAAGCGACATACCGCGTCGCCGATTTGGAAACGGTTCCGTCGGAGCGTCTGCTGGAAGTTGCTGCTTGTCCCAAGCAAAGCGTTCGCGTTCGCGTCGCCTCGATCGAAGCACTGAAGAAACGCCCGCACGACCACGAGGAGCTTGAGACCGTCGCGAAAGATAGCGTCGTCGGCGAGCTACTCGAGGCCTTTCACGGCGAAACTCGTTAACCTCCTTTGGGAGTTCGACGGATCCGTCAACAGACTTTCGGGTTCGACAATTTTCCTTTTGCTCCGTCTTCGGTGGGGCATTCATGTCGCTTTCCTCAAGAGGAGCCTTCCAATTCGTGATCACAGGTGGTAACCGAAACACGACTCACTTGTTAGGAGGCTCACATGAGCAAATTTGATGGTGTCCTTGAGCAGTGCCTCAAGCAGATGGAACAGATCAACGTTAAGGCGGATAAGAAGCTTCTTACCGCAATCGCGAAGTCCCTTGGACCCTCGCTCTACAAGAAGGACGCGCTCCTTGTTGCGGCGGCGCAGAAGTCCGAGCTTGAGACCATCAAGAAGAACTTCCTCATCAAGAAGCTTGGCTGCACGGAGAAGCAGGATCTCGACGGTGCGCTTCAGCACGCGATCGATCAGATCGGCCGCTCGAACCGCCGTAAGCTTCGCCCGGTATTCTACTACCTCCTGGTGAAGAAGCTTAAGAAGTCGAAGGTCTACGCCTAAGCTCTCGCGAGAGACGAGGAGCCCCGCCGATGCGGGGCTTTTTTGTTCCGTCGTCGAAACTTCGGAGGTGCAGTTCTCCCACTCGATCGACACCGTTGTCACGCGACGGCTTCCTGCCCTATGTTCTCGCGCGGGGCGAAACGAAAACACGGCATGCGCGCATCCATCCAGCTTGGCCCAAGCGGCCCTCTTGCCCGTAAAGCGGAAGGCTACGAACATCGGCCCGGGCAGGTGGCGATGGCCGACGCGGTGCAAGACGCGCTCGACTACGACGGCATTCTCCTCGTCGAAGCGGGCACCGGCACAGGGAAAACCTGGGCGTACCTATTGCCCGCAATTCTTTCCGGCCGAAAGGTTGTGATCTCGACGGGGACGCGCGCGCTCCAGGACCAAATCGCCGAGCGTGATCTTCCTGCCTTGCTCGAGCATCTCGGACTCTCCGTACCCTTTCAAACCATGAAGGGGCTCTCCAACTACCTCTGCCTCCGGCGTTACAAAGCCCTGCGCGAGAGCGCCGACGCAGCTGCGCACACGCACGAGCTTTCCATTTTGGAGCGATGGAGAGAAGGGACGCTGGAGGGAGATCGCGCGTCCTTGCCGATCGCCGACGACGCGCGCATCTGGCCCCTGGTATCTTCCGGGTCGGATACGCGGATTGGCCGCAAGTGTCCGCACTACGAAGAGTGTTTTGTCACCAAGATGAAGCGTCGTGCCGAGGACGCTCGAATCATCGTTGTGAACCATCATCTGCTCTTTGCAGATCTCGCCCTCCGTGGCCCTCATGGCGGTTCGGTGATCCCCGACTACGACGCGGTGATTTTCGATGAGGCACACTCCGTCGAAGATATCGCGACCGAGTTCTTTGGCGCACAACTCACGAGCGGCATGATTGCGCGGCTCTGCAAGGATGCCTCGCGCATCTCCGGCGAGAACGAAGAGATCGCTGCGAACCTCGAACACGTCTCTTCTGCGTTTTTCAGCTCGCTGCCCGAACCCAAGGATGGCTCCCGCGAAGAGCTCTCTTCGAATCGATGGACCGAGGAGCTACGCCAACGCGCTTACGCGCTCGACGATACCCTCGAGGCGTTCGCAGAGCATTGCCTCGCGAGGCGAGTCCCCTCCGAGAAGATCAGCCAAGGCGCCGCGGAATCGATGGGACAGCTCGCCCGCCGGTCTGGCCAGTTCCGGGATGCACTCGGAACGATCGAAGAGCGCATCGAATCCCAAGCGGTCGCGTGGGTGGCAAAACGCGGCCGCGGGGTTGGCATCGGTGCGAGTCCAACCGAGATCGGTCCAATCCTCCGAAAGGAGCTCCTACACCGCGTGGGCTCCTGCATTTTCACAAGTGCAACGCTGACGACCCGAAGCAACTTCGACTTCTTTAAGTCCCGCCTCGGGATTGATTTCGAAGTCGACGAGCTGCGCGTTCCTTCTCCCTTCGACTTCGGTCTTCAAGCGGGGCTCTACATCCCCGCCGGAATGCCCGATCCACGAAACCCGAGCTGGGTGGACGTCGCGAGTCGACAGATCCTCGAACTGATCGATGTGACCAAAGGCGGCGCGTTTGTCTTGTGTACGAGTTACCGCCACATGCACGCACTCTCGCAAGCATGCCGGCCCGATCTCGTAGATCTCGATCTGCCCATGGCGGTGCAGGGCGAGCTGCCGAAGAAGACCTTGCTCGATCGCTTCCGGAAAAAGAAGCTCTCGGTACTCTTCGCAACCTCATCGTTTTGGGAGGGAGTCGACGTTCCGGGCGATGCGCTACGGCTCGTTATCTTAAGCAAGCTTCCCTTCGCGGTCCCAAGCGACCCGGTCCTCAAAGCCCGCTCCAAAGCGCTGGAAGAACGCGGTGAAAATCCGTTCATGGATTTGCTCGTGCCCGGTGCGGCGCTTTCGCTCACGCAGGGGTTTGGTCGGTTGATTCGTACCCGGAAGGACCGCGGCATTGTGGCCATTCTCGACCCTCGGATCGTTCAAAAGAGCTACGGCAAGATCTTCCTGGAAACCTTGCCACCCGCGAGCCGGCTCTATTCGATCGAAGAGGCAAGAAGCTTTTGGAATCTCGCGTGAATCCGCTCGTTTGAAACGGAGCGCCGCTCAGCGAAGGATGCCAGCAACCCGCTCGGCCGCAGCGCGGGCGCCCGCAATATTGCGCGCGGCGGGACCGAGCTCAAGTTCCGCGAGTGCCCCCGAGACGTACACCTGCGGATGCCATCGAAGGGATTTATCAACGATAGGAAACCCGCACTCTGCGCACGGGAGACCGCCCGACTCCACCAACTCGTCGAGCATCTTTCCGCCGGGACGGCGAGGCTCGAACCCGGTCGCGAGAACGATCCGATCGACGTCGAGAGAAGCTTGGTCGGAAAGACGAAGGTGCAGCCTCGATGAGAACTCATCGAGCGCCTGAACGTGTCCCCGATGCGAGATGAGGGCCTCTCCCTCGATCGCTTCCATCAACGATTCGAAAGTATCGGGCGGGATGGATCCTCGATGCCGAGCATTCTGAATGCTCTGCCGACGTGAGCCGTAATCCGTATCCCGCCAGAATCGATCGAGGTACTTCGGCCCTAGCCACCCAGGTTCACTATCGAACGGATGACAGCGGAAGTCATGACGGGTCAGAAGATGCACTTTTTGGCCTTGTGCAAGCAGGCGGAGCGCGACCTGAGCCGCGGTGATGCCTCCCCCAATAACCGCGACTTCCTCGCTGGGGCACATCTCGAGCGGATCTTGTCGGTTATCGAAAATATGACGGATGCGCGGGTGATCTTTTGGAGCCCAGCTGGGCCAGAGAGGACGATCCCCAGAGCCCAAAGCCAGGACAATCCGCTCGGTATGCAAGCTCTCTCCATTCGATAGCTCGACGTGGATGGACGAATCCTGCTCACCAAAGCCACAGAGGTGGATGCCGGTCGCATGCGCTTGAATATGCGCTCGCTTAAGCTCGTATCGCTCGACAACGTTCTCGGCATGCTCATTAAAGAGCGAAAGCGAAGGACGCTGATAGGGAGGCGTGAAGTTGTCGTCCGCAGGCTTCTTCTGAGCGTACTCGAGTAGTTCGAAGGGGCGAGGACCGACGTGATGAACGACGGGCGAGCGGAGGTGCGTCATGCCTGTGACCGCGGTGCAAGTCACCCATCGCTCGAGGAGCTTCTCGCCAGGATCCACAATGCGGAGCGTGTGAATGTTGGTCTTCTTGGTCGCGAGCAACATCGCAGCGAGATGAACCCCGTGAATGCCGCCACCGATCACGGTCCACTCCACATGGTTCTGGGTCGCGCTGCACTCCTTCGAACGCGTCAGCATCAACAGCACTCCTCTTCAGCTTCTCGCGTCGCGCGAAGGTTTACGATGTGGCCTCCCACCAAAAGAAGACCCGACAAAATCCCAATGATGGAACCGGCGAGGTGTTCGGGTCCCGAGTGGTCATGCCCCGCGTGCTCGTCGCCCGCGTGTTCTTCTTCGTGGAGTTCGTCGGCTTCGTGTTCCGCAGCTGCATGCTCATCGTGCGCATACTCTTCGTGCGCGTGCGCGTCCTCTTCGTGGTGGCCAGATTCTTCGATAAACCGAGAGAGAAAGAGACCCGCGATTCCGAACGCAAAAAGCGTAAGTGCCGCCCGAGAGCGGTGGCGACGAAATCCGAGATAAGCGGCCCCGAGTGCAATGAGCGCTGCGACCCACGTGAAAACCCACTCCGCTCGGCCGCTTAAGAGAACTCCGGCCCCAAGCGTTGAAAGCAAGGCCGGTAGAAACGCGACCATGAGGCAATGAACAGCGCACAGCCCACTCGCGAGTGCGCCGAGTCGATCGAGAAGCTTCCCTCCCGTACTCGACACCTTGGGATTGGCCTCAGGTGCGCTGCTTAACGACATAAGATGGCCAAGATGTCACGCGCTGGAGGCGGAAACAATCGGACACTTCTTCAGTCATTTGAATGAGAAATCTGTGTACTTCGCGGTGCCGGCGGCGGGTGCACCTCATCGACGATCAGATCGGCTTGGAGTCGGGCACCGACCCACTCATGAAGCGCTGGATCTGCCAACACGGTGACATGTCCCGCACGGAATCCTCGCATTCGATCCGCCTCCGCTTGCGCAAACGGCGGCAGCTGATCTTCGAGCGGAACCACTTCGTCCTCAAGCGCAAACAGGAGCGAATAGCTGGTCTCTTCCGGCAGCGAGGTTTGCTCGAGCTGAGCCAAGAAGCGAGATCCTCTCGCGAGCGAACGCCAGGAGGGCACCACCGCCGGCGCGTTGCGAACTCCAAGCCTTGCCGCTTCACTACCGGTCAGCGGAGAGGCGATCGTGATCAGTGAGCGAACCCGCACTTCTTCTTCGACCAGACCCAGCGCATGAAAGGAGATCGCGCCACCCATACTGTGCGCCACGATTCCGATCGGTCGACCCGGAGCACGCTGTTGAAGCTGCCCAAGTAGTTGGGCGAAGTAGCGCGAGAGATCTTGCAAGTCCCAACCGGAAGGATAGTGCGCCACCCACGGTTGAAACTCGGACGGGAGACCCGCGATCAGAGATTCAAACTCGGCGGGCGTCCCGTTGTAGCCATGCACAAAGACGACCGGGATACGCGCCGGGTCGAACTCCCGAACACAAAAAAGGCCGGCACCAAACTCGTTGATGAAGCGAAAAGGTTGCCAGACGCCAAGCTCCGAGTTTTCTCGAGAGAACCGAGGGTCATCGAGCGAGGCACTGGTCTCGACGTGAAGAACGGAGTCTCGCGCCGCTTCACTCAAGTCGAAGCGCGGCCGAGCGCTCCAGCCCAAGCGGAGCGTGAGCACTTCGTCGTCGTCCCAGTCTTCTCCGAGGTTCGCGACAGCCTGCCGCTCATGCAGATCTGGGAAACGATCTCCGTTGGTGTCTTCCCAGACGAGCACATGAAGCGCGGACCGCGAAGCAAAGTACTCCACGTATGGGTTTTCGGGAGAGACAACGCCTTCGAAGTCGATTCGGAGAGGCTGGGTGTGTCCATCTCCGCTGACAAACGCAAACCTTGCACTTCCCTCGAGCAACTCCGCCCGGACACGGAGCCTCCGCAGTTCGTCGCGATTTTCGCTATCTTCGGCGAGCTGACGAAAGCGAGCGCACGCGGAGAGCATCACGAATAGAAGAATCGCCGCGAGCGTCATCCGCATAAGGGCGAACGCTATCCCCACGCTCCCAGCACATCAAGACGAGAGAAGCGCGAAGCGTATGTTGGTTTTTTGAGCCGGGCGCGCTAGAACCGTAGCCATGAGCGACGTCGTATTCTTCACCGGGTTTCCAGGTTTTCTAGGGCGCGAGCTTCTGCCGCGGGTGCTAGGCCGCAGCGAAGCCAGACGAGCCATCTGCCTGATCCAGGAGCGCTATCGCAACGTGGCAGAGAGCGCTGTCCGGGACTTGGTGCAAAAGAACCCTTCACTCGACGATCGAATCGAGCTTGTTGCGGGCGATATCACACTGCCCGACCTTGGCCTCGGTGCACGCCGCAAAGAGATCGCAGAGGCAACCGTCGAGCTGTACCACCTCGCGGCGGTCTACGATCTATCGGTCGGCCGCGAGCTCGCGATGCGGGTCAATGTTGATGGCACCCGTCACATTCTCGATTTTTGCGAAGCGTGCCCCAAGCTTGAACGCCACCAATACGTGTCGACCTGCTACGTCAGCGGCCGATATCAAGGACGCTTCAACGAAGCGGACCTCGAGACGGCAGGACGCTTCAACAACTTCTACGAGGAGACGAAGCACCTCGCGGAAATGGACGTGCGACGGCGAATGGACCACATCCCGACCTCCATCTATCGACCCGCGATTGTGGTTGGAGATCGCGATACCGGCGCGACGCAGAAGTTCGACGGGCCTTACTTCGCGCTTCGGTTCTTGCTCAAGCAAAAGGGTCCGATCGCGGTAATGCCTCTCGTGGGCCGCCCCCGCGAATACAGCATCAACGTTGTGCCGCGAGATTTTGTCGTGGATGCGATCGCGTATCTGAGCGGCATCGACGCCTCGGCGGGAAAGACCTATCAACTCGCCGATCCAGATCCGCTCACCGTCGCGGAGATCATCGACGAGATGCGGAAAGCCGTCGGCAAGCGCCTCATCAAGGTGAACCTCCCCGCCAGCATTGCGAAGGGGGCGATCGAACACGTGCCCGGCGTGCGCCAGCTCTTCGAGTTCCCACCTCACGTGGTCGACTACTTCATGCACCCAACCCGCTACGATACGACAAATACGACGGCTGACCTCGAGGGCTCGGGTGTATCTTGTCCACGCTTCGACACGTATTTGCCAAACCTCGCACGCTTTGTGCGCGACAACCCGACCATCGCGTCGGACGCGATGGTCTGATCCAAGACTGCTTTTCGACATGAGCAACCTCGACGATCAGAGCCCGTTTGGGTCTGGCCCTGAGCTGATTCCCGGCGCCGCGATGGCGGCGCAAATGGAAGAAGAAGGGAAGGCGATGAAGGGGGGCCGCGGCGGGCTCATCGCGGGCGCCGCCATCGTCGCGATCGGAATTGTAGGGCTTATCGTTTTCGCGCTGATGGGCGACGGGAACGAGGCGTACGAGGCGCTTGGCCGAAACGCGAACCAAGCCAAAACCGAACTCTTTGAAGGGTTTTGGGGATGCACATTCCAGGGCGTCGAGGAACTCGAGTCGAACGAGGATTTGCAACGCGAAATCCACCAGCGAGCTCGCCAAGGTCGGGGACGTTTCGGCAACCACGTTCGCAGCCAATGCGCACCAAAACTGGAACAGCTCGACACTCGTCTGCGCGCCCTTATCCCTCCTGAGGATATGGTGATTCACATCAACGCGATGATCGCCGCGAACGAATCCCTTCGTGGCGGCATCAGCGATTTCACCACCTACCTCGATGGCGTCGAAAGCTACGACGAAGAGGATGGGCGAGAGCGCGTCGTTCGCATCGCCCGCGGGTGGTACGAGTTTAAGCGCGCAAGCGCAGCACTGAACTCCGCGCTTCGAGAGCGGTTGTCTTCTTCTTAAGGGTGTATTTCCTAAGGGGTGTACTTCCTAAGGGGTTTTTCACAAA
>JAHDCI010000002.1 GCA_020629955.1 Myxococcota bacterium
TCGATCATCGTCGCTGCTCCCATTCTGTCGCAACGCGGAGCAGATGCGGGCGGTGGCAAACGCCGACGTCGACGTCGGTTCCGTCGCCGTGGAAAATGCTAGACGGCGCATGCGCCTCATGTGTCGGCAACTCCTCGTCTGCGCCTTCTTTGCAGAACGCCGCAAAAGGCCGAATCGCGTTCGTTTCTTCGTCGCCACTCATCGCTCTTCGTACTCGCACGGCACGCCCAGGAGATGGGGGCGATGGCAGACGCTGATATCGAGCTCGCGCCCGTCGCCGTAGAAGATCCGAAAGGGCGTATAGGCTTCGCGGACATCCATGTGCTGCGTTGCGCCTTCTTTGCAGTATGCGGCGAAAGGTGGAGCGGCATAGTTCGCGTTCCAAAAGGGCGCCTCGGAGAACCAATATCGGCCGATGCGATCTGTTAGCTCGTAGAGGAGCTCTTGCGCCGACTCTTCGAAGACCCAGTGATACTGCTCGAGGGCGTCGGCAGCCTCCTCGCGTGTCTGAAGCCAAAAGAGCCAATCGTCGACCGTTGTAACGTCCGCCGGGATAAACGTTAGCTGCGGGTGAACGGCATCGGTGGCCTCATCGTTCCAGTACTGAGCGAACGAGAGCACGATGCTGTACGGCTTGCCCTTCGAATCTCGGCCGCGCGCATCAAAGATCCGCTGCACGTGCGGACGAATTCGCTCGTCGATAAGCCGTTCGCGCTCAAGGCGCATCTCTTCAATCACATTGGACATGAGTTCATCTCCACTGAAGCAGCGCGACCTGCGCCGCTCGCTCTTCTTCCGTCAGTCGATGAAAATAGCTCTCGAGAATCAGCGGAATGGACCGCTCCCGAGATGCTCGAATCGCCTCTTCAAGCCCGAACGTGTCTCGGCGGATGGGTTGGTGACTATCCGCCTGGCCCGCGTTCGCGGAAACATGAATCTCTGCGACATGCGAATCG
Source organism: Myxococcota bacterium (assembly GCA_020629955.1). Lineage (GTDB taxonomy): Bacteria > Myxococcota_A > Polyangia > Polyangiales > Houyiibacteriaceae > JAHDCI01. The sequence goes on from JAHDCI010000002.1 coordinate 957, forward strand.
CCGAACAAATCCTTGAGCAACGCAGGCTTCGCGACTCCGGCCACGCACTGGAGGTAGACATGGCTGATATCCACCGCGAGAAGAACACCTGCCTCCATCGCGAGGCGAATCTCTTCTTCCGTGCCGAGCGCATAGTCGCCATACATCGTCTCCAGCGCAGTGCCTTTGGGGAGGTCGATTTCGCCACCGATGAGCGCGCCGACCCACGCACGTGCATCTTCCCGAGTTTCGAATCGCGGCGGGTGCACCGAATCCGCGCCGACGAGACAGGTTCGGCGGTCATCCGACCAAACCTGGCGACGATACGCGCGCTCACTGTAGCCATGGTGGGTTCGCGTCACGACCCCAGCGAGCGCGGCCGCGAGCAACTCAGGCGAGATAGGGGTGTTTCCCGGGGTGAGCTGGAGAGCGAAAACACCTTCGATCGCGCGAAGATCGCGAATGGCCTCCCCTCGGGGGCGCCCTTGCAAACAGCTGAGGGCTAGATAAAAGTTCGGTTCCATCGCGGCAGATCTCGGTCGTGCAATCCCAGACAAAATCGATTCGTCGGAGAGCGACAAAGACCCGCGGTAAGCATCGCGATCGGCCCACGCAAGGTTGAATGTTCTTCAGCTCGGCAGGGCCCATCGCGAACGGTCGACTCACCTCCCGGCGGGTCGACGCTTACGTGGCCACATCTACTCGCAGGTGAGCGAAGCGCGAATGCACTGGGCGCCGATGATCGTATCGCCGCTGGCGATCTCGTAACAGAGCTCGCCTTCGTCGCAGTCGGCGTTCGACTGGCAGAGCGTGGTACAGACGACCTCCGTCTCGCTCAACTGAACACAGAGGTTACCGTTGCCGCCACAGTCTTCGTGGGTGACGCACGGCGAACACGCGAGGGACTCGTCCGCGAAGGGGTTGTCGCGAGGGTTGTCATCAATGCCATGCACGCCGAAAAGCGGAGTCCAAACGTCCGTGTTCAGATCGCGAAGCAGTTCGCCATACGTGACCGGCTCAAGCTCACCGTTATCGCCGCGCTGGTTCATGACGGCATCGAGAAGGGAGATGGTCGTTCGGCCCGGGTTGCCGGCGTTCGAGAAGTTCGTCGTCGTGATGATGTCGAGGTCAACGCGACCCGACTTCTCGGGGATCTGATAGAGCGCGTCCGCGACCATGTAGGTGTTGCAGCCACTGATCATCACGACCTGGTAAAAGTCGTCCGGGACATCGAGTGAGGGAAGCTCAGAGTCGTCGAGTTCTCCCTCGGAGGTCTCGCGCCAGTTGGCAAGCGCGAAGCCATAGAGCGGACCAGCGTGTCCCTCGAATGCAATCACCTGGCGCTCGGCGAACGCCTGAACGAGGGCATCCTCCATCTGGCGGGCAAAGTCGTCGTTGCCTGGATCGCCTTGTCCGGGATGCACCAAGATCACGTCGACCGGAACCGTGTTTCCGTTGACCTGAATCTCACCCGTGAAGGAACCGCTATCGATGCCGTAGTCCTCGTACGAGTCGACCGGGGACTCAAGGCCGAGGTCCTGCGTAAGGTGCTCATAGGTACGCTGCGCGCCTTGAAGGTCGTAGCGATCTTCGTAGTAGTCCCAGCCGACAAAGAGGCCGATCTTCAAGACTCCCCCCGCCTGCGCGAGCTGGGCGTCCGAGAAGAGCTTGGCGTACTCGAGGAACGCGTCGTTGCTGCGCTCATAAGGCGTGATGCGAAGTTCCAGCGTCTCTGTCTCACCTTCAAAGGTATCGGGGGAGTACTGGCTGTAGGGCGCGCTTCGGTACCACTCATCGCCCGTATCCATTTGACGAAGGGTCTCATTGTCGATGACCGGGATCTCCAGATCGAAGCAGAACACCTCGCGGTCGTCCGCGCAGGGGCTCGCAGGCATGATATCCAGCAGATCGAAGGGGCCGCTGAGTTCGCTCGAGAACGTATAGTCGAAAGCGCCTTCTGCGATCGTTCCGATCTCGAGTGTCTCGTAACTCGCCGGGCGAGTCATGCCCGTGAAGCCACCCCACTCCTCGTTGGGCGAGTCATGCTTGTCGATAATATACGTGTTGAGGAACCACGCGATGGCGAAGTTCTTCAGCGATACAATCTCTTCCGCGCAGCGACGCTGCGGATCCGGTGAATCTGCGGTGCGCTCCAAACACGAATCATCGATCTGCGCGCCGACGATCCCTTCCACGGTGTACTCTTGACCCGCCGTGGAGAAGTAATCGTCTGCCTTTCCAGGCGGCACGATGTCGACGGTATCTCCGCCCGCGGGGGGCTCAGAGGCACAGCCCGCAAAGAGCGTCGTGAGGCAGGAAAGGGCAAGAATCGAAGCGCGAAGTTTCATCGTAAGACCACCAAGGAAAACTCGAGCCGAAGCGGCCCGAGCGATGGATGTAGCACGCGCTGGGAATGGCGGCGAGCGAGCCCGTCAAACTCAGGACCTTGCCTGCCGGGGACAGCCCGCATTTTGAACGAAGAGACCGCCTCTACAATTGCGATGGCTTGTGCACGCGCACAAATCCTGGTGACGGGTCCAAGCTCAGGGCACTAGACCGTCGGAACGTGCTCTGCCCGCCCTCGAACGACCTGACCGCGCAGAAAGAAATCCCGATGTTCGTTCGCGAGCCACGCGAGGGCATCTTCGGCATCTTCGCGCGAAAGGAAAAAGCCCATGAGCGAACGCTCGCCCGAAAGGTAGTGATGCTGGACGAGCGAGCCCTCCAGGTATACGGCGTGATATTCATCCCGAAATTCCACCTCGACCGAGTACCAATTCGCGGACTCGGAAGCCGGCTGAAAGGAAGGCACGTGACGCTGAATGATCCGAGTCGCGCGCGCGAGACAACTGCGCAGCCGACGTGATGGCGGGTGGTTGCGCTCCAGGTCGCGGGCAAACGAACGCGACAAACGTTCGTACAGCGCGCGTGAGCCAGGGCTTGCCCCCCGCTGCCGCTCGCGATTGTCATAGACGCTCAGCGATTGATCGGCGCAGCCCACTCCCACTCGGATACCCGGCGGGAGGTCTTCCGAGGCCCGTAAGAATCGTGCAAGGTACCCCACACCGCTGGCGTCTTCGCGTTGAACCGAGGCATCGAAATAGATGCTTACCCGCTCATTTGCGACTCCGACGGCGTCGTAGTTGTTCGCCCGAGCTTCGGAAGCGAGGTCAAGGTCAAGCGCGAGGACCATCAGAAGGGCCATGAGGCCAAAACCCGGCCGGAAAGCCTTGGCCTTTCGAAACAGAGCAAGAATGGCAGGGCGGAGTTGGTTCGGAGAAAAGTGCATAAAAGCTCGCGTTCAAGAGTCGACCGCAAACGAACGCAAACTCGGTGCCACGACGCGAAAACACGCCTAAACAATTGATTTTACGACGATTTTCCGCTCAACCATCATCTCGAAGCGGGAGCGGACGTGGCGATTCGCACGCAGGACCGTCCCCAACCCGACGCGCTTCACACACAGAGAGTCGAAACTATGCCGCCGACCCGTGGCATGCTATGGCCAGCGAGCCTTTCCGGACATATGGTTCCGGTCAGACAAACCGTTCTCGGCCGGCTTTGGGCTGGTGATGCGAGAGGATAGACGTTGAGCGAAACTCCCGGACTTACCACAATCTTTAAGGACAAAAAGGCCACGAAGCGCCGGCTGAAGAAAGCCAAGCTGGTCGTCCTGGAAGGCGCGGACAAAGACAAAGAGCTGGTGATCGATCGCGAGCGCGTCACGATCGGCCGCACGATGTTCTGCGATCTGGTGCTGCAGGATAAGGCCGTCAGCGGGACCCACGCGGAGGTCATTGCCACCGAGAGCGGCTATCTTTTGAAAGATCTCGACTCGACGAACGGGACCCGCGTCGGCGAGCTTAAAATCCGTGAAGTCTGGCTAAAGGCCGGCACCGTCTTACGCGTCGGCCAAACCCGCATTCGATTTGAGCCCCAACAGGGGGAAGTCGAGATCGAACTCTCGCGAGAGGATCGCTTTCACGACTTGCTCGGTAAGAGCGTTCGAATGCGTGAGATCTTCGCGGTACTTCAAAAGGTCGCTGCACCCGATTTGACCGTGCTCATCCGCGGCGAAACCGGGACCGGCAAAGAACTGGTTGCGCGCGCCCTTCACAAGGCGTCGCCACGAGTGGAAAAACCGCTCGTGGTTCAAGACTGCTCGGCGATCCCAAAGGACCTGATCGAGTCGACGCTCTTCGGTCACGAACGCGGCGCCTTCACTGGGGCGACCGATCGTCACAAGGGGAGCTTTGAGCAGGCGGAGAACGGCACAATCTTCCTGGATGAGATCGGCGAGCTTGAGATGTCGTTGCAGCCAAAGCTGCTTCGCGTACTGGAAAACCGCGAGATCAAACGCGTCGGCGGCGATCGAACGATCCCCGTGAGTTGCCGAGTGGTCGCCGCGACGAACCGCGACCTTCGACAGATGGTGAACGAAGGCACCTTCCGAGAGGACCTCTACTACCGGCTGAGCGTTGTGCAGGTGGAGCTTCCTTCCCTCAAAGAGCGCCCCGAAGATATTCCTCTTCTTGTCTCCGCATTCCTCGACGAGTTCGCGAAGCGGAACTTCCCGGACGAACCGGACCGCGCGTACAACGTATCCACAGATGCGATGGCGCGCCTGAAGAGCTACCCGTGGCCGGGCAATATTCGTGAGCTCAAGAACACGATCGAACGCGCGGCTTCGCTCGCGGACGGTCTTGAGCTTGGCGTCCGTGATTTGCTCCCCGCATCGCAAAAGACTCCCGCACGCATTCTCCCCGGCGGTACCGCCGAACAGTTCGTCGAAGAGGGAGTGCCGTTTAAAGAAGCGAAGCAGAAGGTGCTGGACACCTTCGAAGCCGGTTACCTGAAAGTGCTCCTCGACAAACACGGGGGCAATATTACGCGGAGCGCGCAGGCTGCCGGCCTCACGCGTTATCACCTTCGAGAGCTGGCGAAACGGTACGGCGTTCGAGACAGCGGGGGGAACTCCTAGTGTTCGGGCGCAAGAAAGAACCCGTCCGCTTCGGCAACCCTCCTCGGGCGCCGAAGGTCCTCGTTGTGGGCGCGGGCGCGGTCGGTCAGACCTACGCGCTCGCGATGCAGAAGGCAGGCGCCGAGGTTTCGCTCTTCGTGAAAGAGAAGTACCGCGCGGAATGCGAAGCCGGCCTGCCGCTCTACCGCATCGCCGGAAAACGTGGGCGCCGGCCAGAGACGCTCCAAGCCGATCACGTATTCGCCTCCACCGACGAGGCGCTTGCGCACGGCTTTGATCAGATCTGGGTTTGTCTTTCGTCCACCGCGTTTCTCTCGGCAATCGAGGCTCCCAAAACGGACGAGAACTCGATCTCGCGATTGATTCAAGATAGCTATCCCGCGACCATCGTCAGCTTTCAGCCGGGACATCACGTCGCGGAACGATACGAGGGGATGGGGCTCGGCGACCGACTCGTCTGCGGAGGGATCGCGCTGATTTCCTACCAGGCGCCCCTTGTCGAATCCGAGGTTCCTGTTCCCGGCGTCGCGTATTGGAGCCCGACCCCGTCTCCATTCTCCGGCCCTCGCGCAGACGAAGCGATCGCCCTGTTGAAGGCCGGGGACTTGCCCGCCACCAAGAGCGACAACGCAAACGCAGCAGGCGCCTACGGTTCCGCGACGTTGATGCCCGTCATCGCAGCACTCGAAATGAGCGACTGGGATTTCGCAACGCTCCGCTCGAGCGGGAACACCAAACTTGCTGCGAAAGCGGCCGTCGAGGCGCGAGAGATCACCGCATCGGTGACTGGCTTTCCCGCCCCCGCGGGGCTTGGCCTCGTCAGTTCGCCCGTGCTGAAGCTCGCGACCTTCGGTGCGAAGATGGGGATGCCGCTGCCGATCGAACCCTACCTAAAGTATCACTTCCTCAAGGTTGGCGATCAGACGGTGGCTTTGCTCGATCGCTACATCCTCGATGGTGAAGCGCGCGGCTTTGAAACCTCGGCGCTTCGCACCTTGCTCAACGGCGTTCACGCAGCGCGCGGATAAGCCGCCGAACGAAAGCGAGAAGCCCCAAAGCGAGAGGCGCCCACGCGACTGCGGGGCGCCTTTTCGCTTACAGAGCCTCAAGGAGAGCGCGAACGCTCACTGCCGACGGTAATGCGATCTCGCAACCTTCGAAACGTCGCCCTGCCAATGCCGCGCACCCGCAGAATCTCTCGTATTCGCCGAAAGGGTCTACGCGTTCGATATTCGACAATCGCCTGGGCTTTGCTCGGGCCAATCCCGGGCAACTCGACGAGTTCATCCACTGCGGCAGTGTTTAGGTCGATCAAGCGCACGGCTGGACCGGCCACCACGGAGGAAGAGACCTCGGCCACAGATTCTGTAGCTTGGGCCTGAACGCTTGTCGCGCCAAAACCCATCAAGGCCAACGCCAACATGCTCGCGCAAAATCGCATCATCGAATGCGCGTTCATCCGCCGGCCCTCACCCCAAGATGCCCGCGCTCGTTGGAGTCACGCTCGCGCACTTGCAGCTTCCCCGAGACGGGCACGGCATCGAGCCTTAGCGTTAGCGAACCATCCCGATTCGTGAACGCAACCCCGACCTTCGTCCATCGACTCTTGCCGGGAGGCCGCTCGGTGACCGCGAATACGTTCTGCATATTTCGCGTGTTTTGACGCCGTTCCATCCCTTCGTTCATTCCTACATCTCTCATCCGTCTTCCTTTCCTGAACCTCGATCTGGCGAGGACTCGCAGCCACAAGCTTCGAGCGGGGAAGTCTTCTTCAAGAGACGTTCCCACGTGGCGATGTTGCAATTCCGGGGACTTAGGAAGGGGAACGTGGCGGCTTCGGAGCCGCTCTTCGAAACATCCGCCAGGCCACATCGACCACCAGGCAGCTGAGGGAATATCCGACGCCCCAAAGACGTCCCATTCATACCCACCAAAAGCGGCTGCGCCGTTGGCTCCGTCGATCCCTTCTGGTCGAAAGCCCATCTCTCCTTCATGATCCCGAAAGTGACCGATCCGAGCCATCTCTCCGAAGCCCGCGCCACCCAAGCGACGCTCGTGCTCGCAGCGAAGAAACTTGCGGAAGTTTCGCCGACGGCGGGCACCGTCGAGGACGTGCTTGAAGGCCGCATTCTCGGACACTACGCGGAGGGCCTTCGCCAATATCTGACCATTCGCCTCGGTTCGGATGAAGCCGCCAAAGAAGCCTTCGCGAAGCTTCGCGAGTGGACCGACTCGAGGGGGGTCACAACGCTCTCGCAGGCGCCCGGCGTGCGCGCACGCCTCTACCGAAAGGCCCGCGAGCTCTCGGCTTCTCCAAGCCCCGCCCCCACGGGGACTCTCGCATGGTTCCGAGCGGATGCCCCATCACCCCTGCTTCAAGCGATCCACGACGATGCTCGCGGAGGAGACCGCGAGATGCTCGAGCTGCGTCACGCGCGGGGACTCACAAAGAGCGAGATTGCGTTTGTCTTGGCGCTTGAAGAGAGCGCGGTCGTAGCGCGTCTCGCGAGCGCGGAAAAAGACGCCGAGAGCGCCGCTTCGAAGGGAGAAGCAGAGGACCTACCAAAGGCACTCCTGGAAGCGTTCGCACTCGAATCTGGGCCGCAGGAAATCTCCTTCGAAGAGGAGAGCACCCGTCTGCCGCTCGGAACGGTCCTCGAAAATCGTTACGAACTCGAAAAGCATCTCGGGGAAGGCGCTTTTGCCGATGTGTACCGCGCGCGCGATGTCGCGGTCCCGGGACACGTCGTGGCCCTAAAACTGCTGAAGCGACCGAGCGGCTCGGAACAGGCGAAGGACGCTGCGCTGAAGGAGCTGCGCATCATCGCGGCGGTGTTCCATCCTTCGATCGTCCAGTTCAAAGACCACGGCTGGTACGAAGGTCGCTTCTGGTTTGTGATGCCCTTCTACGACGGCGAGTCCCTCGAGGAGCGCATCGAAAGAGAGCCGCTCACCCGCTCCGAAGCGCAGACGATTTTCGAAACTCTGGCGCGCGCCCTCGACGCCATGCACGCCTCCGGGATTCGCCATCAAGACATCAAGCCGGACAATATCTTCCTTGCGAAGCTCGAAGGGTTTGAAGGCGGAACCTTGCCAATCTTGCTCGACCTCGGCGTGGCCGCAAAGGAAGCTGAGCAAGTCATCGCCGGCACCCCAACGTACTTCGCCCCCGAAGTCGCCGCACAGTTTGCGTACCGCGACGGGGACCCCTTTCCGGATCGACCGATCGGTTTTCAGGCGGATGTTTTTTCGCTCGCCCTGAGCCTTCGGAACGCGCTGGAGCCTTCGACCCAGCCGACAGTTCAAGGCGGTTCGGTGGACGCCTTCATCGCCGAGCGGGCAAACGAGCGACCAGCGAGCCCGAAGACAGACGACCTCGCATTCCTCGACACCTACTTTCAACGCTGGCTCTCGACCGAACCGAACGAGCGGCCGAACGCAAAGGAGTTCGCCGAAGAGCTCGCGGTCCTGACGAAGCCGGAAGAAGATCGCGCGCGCCGGATGCGAACTCTGCGCGTCGTGGGACCGATCGCAGCCGCGCTTCTATTGGTTTTTGGTGTTGTCGCGTGGGAGCTCATGCAACGAGCCGAGATGCAAAGTGAGAAAGCGAGGCTCGCTGCGGAAGCGCACGAAGAAGCGCTCGAAGACTTGAGCGAGGCCGCCGCCACGCGGGAACAACTCGAGGGTGAAATCTCGTCCGCGCAAGATCGAATCGCCGCAAGCCAACTTGGCCGAGAGGAGCTTGAGCGTCAGCTCGCCCAAGCCGAAGCCCGGCTGAGGGTGACCCGCCGTCAGGTCGGCGGCTTTCGCAGGCGACTCGATGAATCGCAGAAAGAGACCGAAGCGGCGCAGCGCAGTCTGAACGAGAGCCAAGCGGTAGGACGGCAGCGCGCCGAAGAAGTCGCGCGCCTCGAGACCGCGGCCGAAGAACTGAACCGCCGCATCGGAACGCTCGGTTCTCAAAACGCGGACGCCCGTGAGCGCGTCGCGGCACTTGAGAGTGAGCGGGATAGGTTGCAAGCGTCCGTGCGGCGCCTGGAGCAGGTCGAGGCGGCGCAGGCAGGGCTTGAACGGCAACTCAGCGAGGCTCGAGCTTCCGCTCAGAGCGCTGCAAGAGATCAAGCGGCGGCGGAAGCCGAGGTCTCGAGGCTTGAGAACCGGATACGCCAGCTTGAGGGGCAGCTGGCGAGCGCTCGCAGTCGCGCTCCGGCGCCGAGCCCAAGCGTGCCCACCATCCGCCCCACGCCGACGCCTACCGCTCCCTCCACACCCACGACCGGAATGCGGAACTCACGAATGGCACGGCGGGCGATTCCTCAATAATTCTAGAGCGTTTGTCGAGACTTTTCCGCGCGCCAAAACCGCGTCTTGAAACGCTCTTTCATCGCCGGTGCCGTTGACAGAAAAGGCACGGAAAAATAGATCGACAAGCCGCTTTTGAGATCTTCGATCTCCGTGGTAGCTCAATGCCATGTCTTTCTTAGCGAGCTCCTGGAGCGAGACACAAAGCCGTTCGTTTCATCTCCCCTCGGACGACGCAGGGCCTTGGCGCCGCGTAGAACTCGTCGTCGCACTGAACGCGAGCACGGATCCGCATCTCGCCGAGAGAGCCCTGCAGGGCACCCTCCACGTCCAGCCGGATGGCAGCTCCCTCGCCGTCCCTTTTGTCTTTCACAATCCGGAAAAGCTTCTCTTTGCACTTGTGGTGCCGGCGAAGCGTGCGCACGAAACCCTGGCGCTGCGCGCAGAGCTTTTCCTCGCGCTCTCGAAGGCCTCAACCGATCTGCCGGACTACGTCGCGAACGCCCAAGTCGTCATCGACGTCGCGGGTCTAAAGGGCGCTTTGAGCCAGGAGACCCCAGCAGCTCCACTCAGTGAAAAGCCCGCGACCTTCGACAGCTCGAGCTTTGACGCACGAGAAGAAGATCTCCGCGCAGAGGAGGAGCGTCTCGCTGCACTTCGGCGCTCCCTCGACGAACGCGCAGAGGCACTGAAGGCCCGGGAGGCCAGTATCGTCGAGAGCGCGCAAAGCGCCGCGCGGCCGACTTCCAGCAGCCTCCCGCTTGCTGCGAAATCTCAGCCGATCCCGAGCCGACCTCCGCCCGCCCGGCTGCCTTCGTATCCGCCGCCTCCCGCGCAGCCCGTTTCTCTCCCGGTTCCATCCGAAGACGAACTCCTTTTGGCGGTCACGACCGATCCAGGGGACCTTGTGGATTCTGTGGAGATGGTCGATGGCGCGGTTCAGACCGCCGGCGCGTCCGTCATTCCGGATCATATCGAGGATGACGAAATCGAAGATGTCGATGAGGGGATGTTTACGGAGATCGTTTCGGACGAGCATGAACTGGTCGGCGCGGAGCGACGTGGTGGCAGCACTGGAGGTACCGATGTCTTGGACGCCGATGACCTAATCGACGACGGCCCACTGAGCGAAATCGAAGAGATCGACGAAGAACTTGAAGAACTCGCGAGCACGCACCTTGCCGTGAAGGAACGCGTTCCGGCGCCTGCTGGAGAGGAGCCGCCAGACGACCTGCTCACGGACATGAGCACGGAAATGCTCGCCGTAATGGACGCCGAGGCCAACCCACGTCTCTTTGTACGCTTGCAGGAAGGACGCGAAGAGAGCTTCGATGCCGACCAGGCTGAACTTCGCGTTCAGTACCTCGAAATCGACGATGTCCCGGTCGTGCTCTTGGTCCTGGTCGAAGACGATGGCGATCGCCCCTACGCCCGCCGGGCAGCCCTCGACCCACGCAGCACCCATGACGCCGCGCTGCTCGAACGCCTGAAAGAAAATCATCCGGCGAAGGTGAGCTGCTTCGGACCGACCGGAGACTACCTCCGAACGACCGAAGCGAGCCTTGGAGATCGAGCGCCGAATCTTGCGTACGCGCTGGAGCGAGCGAATGCGGCCGCCGGTGGCGAAGATGCTGCGATCGCGCTTGAGCGCGCACTGGCTGCACCACCACCTCTCCGACTTCGCGGTCATCCCTTCGAGGAGAGCCCCGCGGCAACCAAAGCGAACCAGGCTTTCGAAGACCTTGGCGCGCTCTCAAAGTGGGCGGCGCCGGCGAAAGTGGATCTCGCCGTACTTGGGCTTTGCGTTCCGAAGAAGACCGTAGACGATACGTTTGCGCGAGTCCTCGACGCTGCGCTTCGATTCGGCCTGGCTCTCCCTGAAGCCCTCGAAGCCAGGGCGATTCAAGACGGTCTCGCGAAGAGCCCGGAGTCGCTCGTTCAGACCTCTCTCACGAACTTCGCGAAGGTTGCCGGAGCGCCCGAGCACGGTCTCGACGGTGGCCAGACCTCCCAAAACTGGAATGCTCTCCTCGAACGCGCAGAGAGCTTCGAGCTACCGCTCAGCGAAGAGGTCTACGGGAGCGCAGCGCGAACGCAGGAGGCCCTGCCGACCGAAATCCCCGCCGCCATCAAAGACGCCGACGACGATGCGCTCGCGAGACTTCTTCTGCACCCGAAGGTGCGGGCCGAGGCTGGCGTAGAGCTGCTGGATCGTGGCGGTGAGGGCAATATTGAAGCGGTGATCCGTGGCGCCCGCCGGATGAGCCACGAGGACCTTCTCAACCTTGCGCCGGCGCTCTCGAAGACGGGTGAGCCCGCCGTCGATGGGCTCCTCGAACTCTTTGGCGCCAGCCGTCCGCACGTTCGCCAAGCCGCCGCCTTCTCGCTGAGTCAGCTCAAAGTGCGCCGTGCGATTGGCCCCCTTCTACGACTTGTCCGCGCGGAGCGAACGGAAGTTTGGCGGGAGGTCGCTCGACTCTTTGCGACTCAAGGCAGCGGCGTCGTCCGCCCCTTGATCCGCGCGATCAAAGAAGACAAGGGCGATCACGAGCGTCTCGCAATGGCACTGGCCTTCCTGAAGATCGAAGATCCGGACATCGCAAAACAGGTCGGCAAAGAGCTCACCCCGACGATTGCAAAGGTCGTGAGCGCCGCGACCAAACATGGCGATGCGGCGAAAGCCCACCTGGCGGCCATCGACTCAACATCCGATGCGGCCGAATCTTCGGTGGAAGCGTTCAGCGGACACCTGACGAAGTCACTCAAGAGCTAGTCGGACGCGATGCTGGAGCTTGTCGATCGCGTGGCGTTTGCCCTGCATGCGCTAGCCTTCGGCACGTTCGGCGTTCATCTCGCGCGTCGCGCAGGGGCGGACAAGGAACGCAGGTGGGCCACGGTACTCATCTCGGCGACAACGGCTTTCGCGTGCGGCGCCTTGATCGGTATCTCGCGAGTCGATTGGGTCTTCGGGATCTTAATCCTCACTCCCCTCTGGATCGCCTCGCTGCTTGGCGTGCTCACCCCGTCGGGGCGTGGAGATTCCTTTCCAAACAATATCGGATGGCCTTTTCATCTTGGGCTCTTCGGCATGAGCACCGCGGTCGCGCTTTGTTTCCGCTGGCTGCTTCGTTTCACGCCAGGAATCGTCCCGCTCGCGTTTGATGGGGACGAGCGCATCTACGCTTCGCCAACGAAGCTCTGGTGGCTCGCGCCAGCAATCTTCGTCATGCATCTCATCCTATTCCGGACCGCCTACCGAAACCCGCTGCCGCCGGTCGTACGCTTTGCGCATTGGGCCATCTTTGGAATCGGCATCGGTCTCACCTGCCTCTGGTTCTTCTCCGCAATCTACGCCGCAGGCGCCGCGCACTCTGCGGTCAGTGGAGTCTTCGCCGCGGGCTCCTGCGCATTGCTTGGCCTGGCCTCTGGCATCTTCTCGTTGCGACGCTCTCTCGCGGCATCACGACGTACCTCGCCCTCCTCCGAAGAGGAGTGACCTTCGAAGAGCGCGACAACCGCCGCGCGATAGTCTTCTGCCCGAAGGTCAGGTCCAAGGGGCGCGCCGCCGGCGACGCGGAGCGGCGAGCGTCCTCTTCGAGGGAGACGACGCATCGGCTTCTCGCCGTTCTCCCCGTAGGCGAAGAAGCCTCCGAAGAAGCCGCGTACCGCGAAGGGGATAACGGGTACGGGGCGCTTCTCAAGAATGCGCTCGATGCCGCGCCGGAAGTCACCCACCAGACCGTCGCGTGAGCAACGTCCTTCCGGAAAGAGGGCGATGACCTCACCGTCAGCGAGCGCTTGATCAATCTCCGCGAGCGCCTTCTGCAACACGTCATCGGATTCGCTCTTCGGTGCGATCGCGATGATCCGCGCAAAACGAAAGAAGCGCTTCATTCCAGGCAGCTTGGCCATCCGGTGGTCCATCACAAAGCGTACCGGGCGCTTAAGAAAGCCGCCGAACGCGAAGGCATCCGCGAAACTCTCGTGGTTGCAGATCACAATGGCGGCACCCTTCTCTGGGACATGGTCCTCAAAATCGCGGAGATCGATCTTATAGAAAATGCGCATCATGAAACCGATGAGGCGCTGCACGAAGCGGAGGCGCGTCGCGTAAAGCGCCACCGCGCCCGAGAGAAGCTGGGCGATCGCAAGCTCTACAAAGAGCTCCGAAAGAGAAGCCCCGGCGCCAAGTCGATACGCCGCGTAGCCCGCGCCAGCGACCATGAAGACGGCGTTCACGATGTTGTTCGCGGCGACGACCTGCGAGCGCTCGTTGTCCTCGGCCTCACGCTGCATATGCGCGTAGAGTGGAACGATAAAGACCCCTCCGGCGGCTCCCACGGCGGCCGTCGCAAGCGCTGCGATGAGAAGCGTTGACGCGCTGGCCATCCAAAGGAGGGCAAGCCCGAGAAGGATCGCGGCAGGTCCCACGATGCTGAGTTCGATCTTTCCATGGCTCAGCCGCTCGCAAGCGATCGAGCCCGCGGCAACGCCGAGGGAGAAAGCCGCGAGAAGCGCGGTCAGGGCCTGAGGGGATTCCGAGACCTTCTCTGCAAGCGCGGGAAGCTGACCAAGCACAACGGCGCCGATAAGCCAGAACCAGCTTGAGCCGAGGATCGACCACCAAACAGAGCGGTCTCGTTGGCCGATCTTCACGGTCTGAAGCGTCGACCGGATCGGGTTTAGATCGATCGCCGCGCTCTCTTGACCCGGCGCCGTAGGAATCCGGAACGCCTGCACCGCTCCAACGATCGCTGCGACAACAAGACCGACGGCGCAGTAGGTCTGTCCTCCTTCGAGAGCGGCCAAGAAGGAGCCGCCTAGCGTGCCACTCAAAATCGCGAGGAAGGTTCCCATCTCGATCAAGCTATTGCCCGCCAGGAGCTCTTCGTCTTCGAGATGCTGGGGCAGAATCGCGTACTTCATCGGCCCGAAAAGCGCCGACTGCGTGCCCATCAAGAAGAGCGAGGTCAGAAGCATCGGGAGGCTCTGAAGATAGAAACCAAGCGCCGCCAGGAGCATGATTCCGACTTCCGCGACCTTGAGACCGAAAATGAGCTTCGACTTATCGAAACGGTCCGAGAGCTGACCCGCCAGAGCGCTGAAGAGAAAGAACGGCGCGACAAGCAGCGCGGTCGCGAGGTTCACGAGCGTCGCCGGCTCTTGATGGGTCGCGAGCGAACCGAAGGTCACCGCGACAATCAACGCGGCCTTTAAAAGGTTGTCGTTAAACGCCCCAAGGAGCTGAGTCCAAAAGAGCGGCGAAAAACGGGTGGAGCGAAGAAGCGCGAACATGCCCCTTACGTTTGCAAGAGACCGGCCAAGCAAATTGCTCAATAAAATTAGCGACAGCGACGATTCTCGCAGATCGCATGTACTTTCTGCGCCATCAATATGTTCATTCTATGTACACAATACTCGTATGAGCGGGACACTGAACTTTCTACGAGGCGTTCGCGAAGCGGTCTTTTCGAATCCTTTCTCCGAGCGGCGCGCGAGCATTGATGCGGAGCTAACCAACCTCGCGCCGGAAGATCCCGCGGTGCTTTCGGCGCTAAACACCCGGCTTTCGTCGGAGCTCGACCGGGCATCCGCAACGATGCCCAATATCGATCGGGAGGTGCTTGAGGCCGCGATCCTCTTCGAGGCGTTCCACCGATTTGAGGAGGAGCTCGACGCGTTGATCGTCGCGGAAGCCAATAGCGAGAGCGCTGTTCCTTTTCGTGCGGCGCCCGAGATCCTCGCGTTCCTCGACTATCGCGGGTTCGACCCGGCGAGAAGAACGCGTGCCCTCGAGCTTTTCTACCAGCTACGTCGCGCCTTTCACTTCATTCGGACGTCCCTGGTCGGTGTGAGTCCAAGCATGAGGAAGTTGCGAGAGGCACTTTGGAACCAAGTCTTCACGCGCGATATCCGAATCTACGAAGCACACCTCGTCGGGCGCATGGAAGACTTCTCGACGCTCCTGGTCGGAGCGACCGGCGCTGGAAAAGGGGCTGCCGCAGCAGCGATTGGACGCTCCGGCTACATCCCGTTTGAAAAAGACCGCTTTGCACGCCCTTACGCGAGCGCATTTCTTGCCGTGAACCTCGCCGAGATCCCTTCGAGTCTGCTTGAGGCCACTCTCTTCGGTCACGAAAAGGGCGCGTATACTGGCGCCATCCGGAAGAGCGAGGGCTGGCTTGCGCGTGTGCCCCGCTACGGTTCGATCTTCCTCGATGAGATCGGGGAGCTTTCGCTGAGCGCCCAGGTGCGCCTTCTCCGGGTTCTCCAAGATCGAGAGTTCACGCCGCTTGGCGCAGAACGAAAAGAGCGGTTCGAGGGTCGGGTCATCGCGGCGACCCACCAGGAGATCGACGTCCTCCGGGCCGAAGGGCATTTTCGTGAGGATCTCTACTATCGCCTCGCGACGGAGGTGATTCAGGTGCCTTCTTTGCGACGACGAATTCAGGAGGACAAGGACGAACTTCCGCTTTTGGCGGAGGCGATTTTGCGCAGGCTTCTCCCAGACGGCGCCGATGCTCTTCTCGAACCGGTCCTCCAGGCGCTCTCCCGCGATATTCCGCGGGGATACGGGTGGCCAGGCAATGTGCGAGAACTGGAGCAGAGCATAAGGCGCATCCTCCTCACCGGTTCGTGTGCTCCCGCGGAGGCCCCCTCCGATCACGAGCGGTTCTGGCGCCGCGCGCAGGCGCTGGAGCTACGGGACGATGAGCTTCGCCGAGGATACCTTCGCTCGCTCTACGAAAAGCATCGATCCTACGTGAAGGTGGCTGAGCAGGCCGGGATCGATCGGCGCACTGCGAAGCGATTCATCTCGCAGGGTCCCCCTGAGGAATGAGACACCAATTTTAAACGCCCTATTGACCCTCTGAGCGTCCACGCGTACCAAAGAAGGCGAACCCAATGCCGCTCGTCAACCACAGCCAGCAGGAGCTACACGTTAAGGTCGTATACTACGGCCCCGGACTCGGCGGGAAGACGACGAACCTGGAGTATATCCACGCACAGAGCGATCCGGGTCGACGCGGCAAACTGATCAGCCTCGTCACCGAATCGGAGAGAACGCTCTTTTTCGATCTGCTCCCTCTTCAGCTTGGCAAGCTACGCGACTATACGGTGCGGCTGCATCTGTGCACGGTTCCCGGCCAGATCGCCCACGACGAGACCCGTCGCCTCGTGCTGCGCCATGTCGACGGCGTGGTCTTCGTCGTGGATAGCCAAAAAGGCCGAGAAGAAGCGAACGCAGAGTCGATCAAGAATCTTTCCGAGAATCTCAAGCGTCAGGGCGACGACCCCGACCGACTTCCGCTGGTCGTGCAATACAACAAGCGGGACCTCGACAATCTGCACGATCCCGAGCACCTGAAAATGCTTCTTGGCGTGCCGGACGAGGTCATTCAGGTGGAAGCCTCGGCACTTGAGGGCTGGGGCGTCTTTGAGACCTTGAAGCAGATCACGAAAAGCATCTTGAAGCTCATCGGGAACCCTGAGCTTTTGCCCGCCGGCCGCTCCCCTTCGATTCTTCCGGGGTCGCGCGCGAGCATGTATCGCGCGGCGGAAAGCGGCGAGTTGCCGGCCCTGAATATCAGCATGCCGAAGGCGCCTCGGGTCCCGGGTGAGCTCTCCTCGGAGTTCGGTATCCCGAAGGATGTCCTCGAAGACGAATAAGCCAGATCGCGCGCCGGAAGACGCCCGAGTCAAAGCGCTCTCCGCGCGCGCAATTCTCCGTTTCGAAGACCGGTACGCGGTCGAACTCAGAGCGCTTGAGGTCGCGCATGGCGCGCAGGGCTATGCGCTCCCGCATGCCACGGACCTTCGCGACATCGCACTTTTTGAGCAAGCCTCTCTGACGCCTTTCGGGGACCTCGTACGGGAACCGACGCCGATTTATGTCGGTGACGCGAGCGAGGCGCTGCCTGCTTATTCTTGGCGAACAAAAGAGGAGCTCGTCACCCTCTTTCGCTCGGCAACGCACCCCCTTGGACGCGGGCTCTCAGCGCTGGTGGCCGAGTGGCTCGGTCTCGGCGAACGGTTCGAGGGCTCCACTCCTCGACCTTGGTGGCTGACCCCCAATATCGCGCTCTTTCCGATCCGCAGCGCCACCTTGCTTCCCGCTACGCATACCAACGCATTTTTGATCGGCGAAGGAGCGGAGTGGGTGTTGGTCGAGCCAGCGAAGGAGCTCGGCGGGAACGAGGTCGGCTTATGGCTGGAGCGTGAGCGCGCGCTGGGAAAGACAATTCTCGGCAAACTCCCGACGCATCATCACCACGATCACTTCGGTCATCCCGCGGTCCGCGAGCTTCCTCTTTTCGCGCACCCGATCACCGCAGAACTCATCGGCGAAAAACTCGACTCTCGCCGAGGGGACCGCGCGTATACCGATGGTGACAGGCTCTCCCTCGGAGAGGCTCAGTTCGAGTTTGTTCACACCCCAGGGCACGCACCCGGCCATCTGTGCATCGTCGATACACGGTCTCACGTTGCGCTCGTCGGCGATATGGTCGCTGGCGTCGGCACCATCTTGGTCGACCCGAGCGATGGCAATATGACCGAGTACCTCGCGTCACTGAAGAAGCTTGAAGCGCGGAGTCTTCGCGCCGCCATTCCCGCCCACGGCGGATACCTAGAAACTCCTTCGCAGAGTGTCTTCCCAGGGACGCATGCCCACCGTCTACGTCGCGAGGCAAAGGTGGAGGAAGCACTCAGTGAGGTGCCGCAGGGCGAAATGGAGTTGACGAAAAAGGTCTACGCAGATGTTCCTGCTGCGCTCTGGCCGATCGCAAGGCGCTCGCTGCGCGCTCATTTGATTCGCCTTCAAGAACTCGGCCGCGGCGAGGAGATGACAGAAGGCTGGAGACGTCCGCAAAAGCCCCCTTTCGCAAGCAGCTAGTGCGGGATCGAATCAATGGAAGGGCCCGCTTCCGCACCACACGGACCTCACGACCAAACAGATCCGGGCACGCTCAAATCGAGCGAATCAAAACGGGTACGTTTTTTTCGTCGATCCGAATGTTTTCACTTATTCGGTGAAATCGGGCGCAAGGTACTGAAGCGCGCTCCAATCGGACGCGGGCGCGACTCTTCGAATCCTCAATATCGGCAAACGCATAGCGGGCCTGCGTCGACGTGCAGTTTGTGATTGCGCGAGCCAGCGGGCGATACGTTTCCGATTCGATCGAACTGACACAAAACTCTTTCGCACGCGCACAGCTCGCCTCCTGAGGGCAACGAGCGTATAACTCACCTACTATGAAGGGTCGAAACACGAAGTCGACAATCACCATTTGTTGCCTCCTCGTTCTGGGATGCAGCGAAACGAAGCCCCCGCTGACGGGCGGAAGCTCACCGGCGATGGAGACATGCGTTGGCGGCCGCGACGCAGAAACCGGCGAAGCGCTCGACTTCGAGTTAACACTCGACGGACAAACGAGACAGTCCTCTGACGGGCGTCTTTGCATTGAACTTTCCTCGCCAGAAGCGTTCGTACTCACCCATTCGGGACACCTTCCTGAGCCTTGGGTATTGAACCCTGGTGACGATTTCGAAGTCGACTTCTTCGCCGCAGAGAGTCATTCGAGTCTACATTTTGGCGGAGACGTCATGATGGGCCGCCGGTACGAGGAGCGATACTTTGCATCTGGAAATCGGGCTGAGGTTGCGCGTGAGCTCGTCGAACCGATTTCCCAGCTATTCGGTGCTGCCGATTTCTCCACTGTGAACCTCGAGACGGTCGCGACACTCGCGGGGCCGGAGGAGAGCTACCCAGGGAAACGCTTTCTCCTCAACACGCACCCGGAGGCGCTTTCCTTTTTGAACGCCCTCGGCGCAGACCTCGTCACTCTCGGAAACAATCACATTCGTGACTGGGGAGACGAGGGAGTTCGAGCAACCTTGGCATCGCTCGCAGAGGTTGGCATCGCGCAGACGGGCGGTGGCCTGAGCGAGGCAGAAGCAAACGCGCCCAATATTACGACCCTCCCGAACGGACTTCGCGTCGGCACATTCTCTTGGACGACCGTGGCCGGCGACTTCGTCAATGAGCAGTACCCCGGCCCCAGCGCGACAGCGCCAGTCGATCTCGCGGAAGAGGACGCCTGGTTATACGAGCGTCGTTCGTTTGGATTCTCCTCGAGCTATTGGAATGTTCTGGAAACGGGTCGCCGAATTGGAGATGTCTGGGAACGGTTCAGGGAATCTGAGTCGTCGATGTCCGCTGCCGAGCGCGCGGAGGCGTGGGCGGCGATCGAAGCGGTCTTCCCCGAGATGCAAGATTGGGGAGCCCGACGCGGCCACGGCGGCGCTGCGGTGTGGAGTTCAAGTTCGGTCGAGGCGATCGAATCCCTTCGAAGCGAAGTCGACATCCTGATCGTTCAGATCCACGCAGGTTTCCAGTTCGCGACGAGCCCTTCCGGAAACTCGAGAGCGCTCGCCCGCGCAGCGGTGGAAGCCGGTGCTGACCTGGTGATCGGCCATCACCCTCATGTTCTGCAGGGGCTGGAGTGGATCGACGGGAAGCTCGCCGCCTACAGCCTGGGGAACTTCGTATTCGACCAAGATTTTCATACGACGTTTCCTGGCGCGATGCTTCGGACCGTGTTTCGAGGGGGAGAGCTTGTTCAAGCGAGGGTCATCGCGACGGTTCTCAGCGATTATCGAATCCAACCCGTTGGAGGGGTCAGCGCAGAACGGATCTACTCGGAACTCGAGCGAAGCTCCGCCGCGCCAATCGTCAGCCGCCGCTTTTCCGATCTTCGGGTCAGGGAGGTTCTTCGAGAAACGAGCGCCTCGTTGCGGGTGGATGATCGCGGGAGAATCTTGGCCGAGTCCCCCCAAACGCACGTTGTCGAAGCCTCGAGTGAGCAAAGAGTCGAGCCGAGCTACCTTATAAGTGGAGAAGGCGAGGTTGGCTTCGATCTCCTTGGTACGGGAAGCTTCGAGAGCGATTTCCATGGCGCTCTAGGCATGGGCTGGAGCCTCCGCCTGGAGGACAATGATAATGCGGATCGAGGCATCGGCGTCGTCGACGACGCGCTTCTCGGAAATCATGTGCTCAGGGTCCGGCGCACGGTTGCAAACCTGGGCGAGATCCTCACCCGGCCCGTCGCTCGCGTTCCTCTGCGCGCGCATCGACGTTTTGACGAGGGCGGGGACGCGCTCGACCCCGAAGCCCGTTTCGAGGTTGTCGTTGGAATTCGATCGACCGGCAGAGCAGATTGCCCTGCGAGTGTTCGCGTCGACTACTACCAATTACGAGATCAAGACCCAACGATGAATCCCGTGAGCGAGGTGCTCGGCACAGAAACCCATACGCTACCGTTTTCAGCCGATTGGCAGCGCGCGCGACACGAGCTAACGCCACCGGCGGACGCAAACTTCGCCCTCATCTATCTTCGCCTAGAGCCCCCGGAGGAGTGGACCTGTATTGCGGAGTTTGACGACGTACGGGTGATGGAATGGAGATCTGCGAGCGCGAACTCCACCTACGCACCGGTCACTCATGTTGCGCCCGGGGCTGTTGTAAACCTCGCTCATACGGTCAACTAAACGAACCTAACCATCGAAACTGCGTTCGCTCCACAATGGCGTTGAAGTCAAAAAATCACGTCCAAACAGGAATTCGTGAAATACGGACATCCAATTTGTTGAACTTTTCTTCTCAAAGAAAATTTTCACCAAATTGGGTGGCATCGAGTTGAAGAGCGCCGGGCGCGCATGTTAAAACCCCAAAATGGTCAAATGGATGAAGATGGGTTGGGTGTTGGCGCTTGCGGGCTGTGTGAACGGCTCCGTATCGTCCAACTCTCCGATGGCGGTGGACGCGGACGAAGACGGCGACGGCGTTCCGGCGTCGGCCGATTGCGACGATTCGAACGCAGCAGTGGGCGCTTTGCTCTATGCGGAAACGTTCGATGACCCGAGCGAATACCTCGAAAATACCTCAAGTCTGACGGACCCCTGGGCGGTCGGTGGTGGGCTCGCACGAAACTGGGTCGGCGGACAGCAAGCGCTGGTTGGCGAGAATGAGAGCTGGACCGATACGGTCACGTTCGCGACGCTCCGCGGAGAAGGGCTTCATGTGAAATGTCGAAACTGTGCCCACGCCGCGCGCCCCACTCCAGGGGACGACGGATACTCCTTTGTACTCTCGGGACTCTACGAGGACGGCGTCGCCACGGCGATTCTTCTCAACGACGACGCCGTGCTGCGTGTCAACCGTGACGAAGGCTGGGTGACACTCGAGGGTACTGCCAGCGCAGAGGGGGGAGAGACCTTCGAGGTAAACCTTCGCTGGGAAATCCGTGGACGCGGCGACGCTTACGCGGGTGACCTTGGACCGGATGTGCAGACCGATCTGCAAACGGAAGAGGTTGTCGCGGAGTGGGAATACCTCGACCTCGTTTCGGGTTCGCTCATCTCCGATTCCACGGAGATCCTCCTTTCTGCGGGTGCAGAGCGCCCGGCTCAGCTGGGCTGGAAAGCCAACCATCACACGGTGAGCTACGGACTCGCCAGCGGGCTCACCTACGAAGTTGACGGTCGGATCGGCAGCGGGGATATGAAGCTTGAGTTGCTCGAACGTGACCGTTTCCGCGCTGGAATTCTCGCGCGAATGAACCACGACGCCGACCAGGGCGAGGGCTTTCATGGCTATCGTTGCGCGGTCGCACGGAACTCTCAGCTTGGCTGCTACGAGCCTGGCCGATTTGTGCAGCTCGCCGCTTTCCTCGACGGACCGGAAGGTGCCGTTCAATCCGAGTGCTCCCTCGACCGGTGCGCACCGAATCCAGGCTTCGATCAGCTCGATCGCGAACCGCGTGGGGAGAGCACCGACCTAATCCTCGGCGATGGCGCAGACCTCACATTCTGGGCTGTTGGCAACTCGCTCCAGTGCGAGTTCGCAGGAGAAGACGGCGAACGAGTCGTGACCAGCGCCACCGATGACCGAATTCAGACCGGCGGGACCGGGCTCTCGGTGCTGAATCTCTTCACCCAATACGAGTCGGTCAGGGTCTGCCAGGCGTTCCATATCCCGGAATAGCACCAACCCAAACGGTCAAAATGCGGGCGATGATTCTCATCGTCCGCATTTTTACAATTGCGTAAGAATTTTTTCGAAAAAGAATTCCTCAATCAACACAAAAGGTTAGAAAAACCCTTCAAAAACAAAGCTTTTTTGACTCGCGCACCCTAAACGAGTGAGATAAAGCTACCTGAGTTCACGATCAATTCCGTGAGCTTTAGGTTGTCGATTCTTGTTCGATATTTTTCCCACAAACGGGCTCGATAGGAGCATCCTCGCGCCGGTCTTGGTCGGGCTCTCCTTCACAGCGCTTCTAACCGAGACATGGGGCTGGTCCTTTGTCGCATTGGTGGTCCCAGGCTACCTCGCGGCGGTTTTTGTCGCCGCGCCGTGGAGCGCGGTCGCGATTGTGATCGAAGCGATCGCCACCTACGGGTTAGCGCATCTACTCGGCGACGTTCTTCCCCGTCGCGGCCTGTGGACCATGTCATTTGGACGAGAACGCTTCCTTCTGCTGGTCATCTTGAGCGTGATTGTCCGACTCGTGTTCGAAGGATGGTTGCTTCGACTCGTTGCCCCCTCGATCGCCCCCGAGATCGCCGGTTCGTTCTACAGCGTCGGTTTGGTTCTCGTGCCTCTCACGGCCAACGCCTTTTGGAATACGGGCTTCAAACGAGGGCTCTTTCACACGGGCAGCATCACCGCCCTTACCTACGCGACCTTGGTGTTGGTTCTTCTTCCCTTCACCAACCTCAATCTTTCCGAACTCGAGGTCACGTACGAGACCGTCGCCCTTCATATGCTGGAGACGCCGCGGATGTACATCATTCTGATCTGCGGTGCGCTCTTTGCGACCGCGATGAATGTCCGATACGGATGGGACTTCGCCGGAATTTTGGTTCCCGGCCTACTCGCTGTCGGGTGGTATAGCCCGACCAAGATCGCAACCACGTTCCTCGAAGCGTGGGTCGCAGTGCTCATCTCGAAGCAGATCGTGAAGCTGCCCTATTTCGCTTCCCGAACGATTGAGGGGCCTCGCCGGCTGCTGCTCATCTACGTCGTCGCGTTCAGTATGAAATGGATCGCAGGCCTCCTGGCGTTCGAGACGCATCAGAGCTTTCAAGCGACGGAGCTCTATGGGTTTGGCTACGTCTTGCCCTCACTCCTCGGGGTGAAGATCTGGCAGCGTGAAAAGACGATAGGAATTCTGCTTCCCACGCTCGCTGCGAGTCTATTCGGCTTCCTCTCGGGCAATCTCATCGCCTTTCTACTCGCGGTCTCGGCGGGCCCACCAGCGGCCCAGGTCGAAGCGCAAATGGGCGCGTCCGAACAGCGACGAGCGCTCCTCGATGGCAGCGCCTGGACCCTCCGCGATCCAAGCGCGGAGGAGGAAAGCGAGAGGCTCATCTTCATCCGGGATCTCGAAGGGATTCACCTTACCTCCGCTCTCCGCATTCAGCCCTTCTCGGACGGCTCACGTCTGATCTCCGCGACGGATGCTGGCGGAGTTGCACTCTGGCGACGCGAGTCCGGCGAAGGAGCCTTGGTCGTGGAGACGGCTCCAGATAGTGTCCTGCGCGCCCTTGTTCCAGAAATCGCGGAAGCATCCGGCGCTCGAGATATCTGGCTTCTTCGGGAACCTGCCCCTGAAGGTGTTCTCGAAGGAAATCCGCGGGCGCGCCTTGAAAATGGTCGCCTCGTCACCGACGTAGAGACACCCCTCCGCGAGCTGAGCGAAGACGAGCTTCGAGAGCGCGCGGCCGCGAATCTTCCCGCGCCGGAGCGAGAAACCCACCCGAGTCTGCAGCAGCTTCTCCTCGACGCGAGCGAGCAAATCGAAACGGATTCCCCGTACCATCCCGCCGATGAGACCACCCTCCGCGCATTTAGCGCGGAGATTTCCCCCGAGACAGTCCTCGACCCATGGCGTAGCCGGAGGGCGATCCATTTCGGGCTCGTCCCATTTTCGACGGCCGACGGCTGGACAGGGGTCCGAGAAGCATCGCCGCGCGGGATGATCTGGGCGAAACGAGATTCCTCAGGCCCCACCTTAACCCTTCCCTACCCGGAAGGTCGTAGTGGAATGGTCGAAGCTCTGAGCGAACTGGCGAACCGAACAAGCGCGAGCGAAATCATCTTTGCGGGAGCGGCGCGACCTCTTCAGCCCGACCACGGTCGCATCGCGCTACGAGCCCCCTCCTATTCTCTACGCGCCACGGAACTTGCGCTGGGCGCGGGCCAGGATGTTTGGATCGTCCGCGATATTCCCACGCATCACGAGCGCTGGAATACCGACATCATCGTCACGCCGAACGAAATCGAGCCGGGCTTTGAGTCGGAGATCGCCACGCTCTTTCCGGACTTCCAGGTCGTTCCCTTCGATCACTCATTCGACATGTTTCCCTTCCGTGGGGCAGGGGACCCGGCGTTTGCGTGGATTCGGCTCTTCGCACCTGGGCGCGGTCGCATTCTTTGGATCTCGAGCCGAATGCGCTCAGAACTCCTCCTTCAGCGCCGAGGAACCCCATGAGCAAGACTCGACCAGTGCTCTTTCTTGCAGCTGTGCTCGCATTCGGGATGTTGGCCGCTTCGTTCTTGCCACGCGAGATCTTTCGAGGGGAATCAGCGCCTATCGAGCTCGATCATACGTCGCTCTACAGCGTAGCGATCGACTCGCCCCTCGCGCTTGAGATCGAACCCGGAACCCGATCCCTTCGGCTCCACGTCGTACCCGAAGTCGGCCGGCCGGAGACGTATCTCCCAGAGGACCGCATCCCTTTTGCGTTCGACGTTCGGTTCGAGCAAAACGGTGAGGAGCTCCTATCGCGGCAGGTGGAGATGGATACCCGGATCAGCATCTCCGACGATGTGCCGCAGCCGTCCTCCTTTCGGGGGACGCAGCTGGAAGGTGGGTGGGCCGGCGACAACCGGGGACTTCGGCTCGCCGTGCCCGAAAGGATTCGGCAATCCGGCGGGACCCTACGTCTGATCGCCGGTCGCGGTCCGTATCGCAGACTTCTGGTTCGAGGCTTCGCGCATTTTGACACTCCGGCACGTCCATCTTCGACGCGCGTGGCTGCGAGAGAAGCACCCGCGAGTTATGTCGGAAGCTCACTCGGGGCTCGCGATCTACCCAGTGAGCTTCACGAGCGGCGGGTCAATGAACGCGTAGCGCGGCTCGTTCCGCGGCACTCTCAACCCCGCCGGCGGGCCACCTTCAGCCCCTATCGGAGGCCGTGGTTTGATGCTTCGCGCCCCGAAGCGAACGCGCTCATTACGTGCGGGCCCAATCGGTGGGTCGCAATCAACTTCGAAGGCGAACTTCCACTTGGCATCTCCGCGGAGGCGAACACAAGGGTCAGCCTGGATGGAGAAGAAATCTCGGTCGGGACGGCTCCCGTGGAGCGGATTCTCCGTGCGCGGGGCCCTCGAACATTGACGCTTCGGTGTGAGACCCAGACCGCCCTTAGGCTGTTCACGAACGAACAAGGAACGCGCGCGTTGATTGGAGAGAGAGAGCGTATCTTGCCGGTGGGCCAAGATCGTTTCTACCTTCTCCCCGACCTCCGGCGCGTCTGGTTCTACCAGCTCAATGCAGATTCCCCCGTGGAGGTTCCATCGGTCGAAGTCGAACGCGAAGTGGTCGTCGAGTTGCGGGGCAAGATCGCAAGCGAAGAAGGCTTCTCCGCCATCGACGCGACGATTCGGACGCGGGATTCCGAAGGACGGCTCGTCAGCGAACTCCCAGTGCATCTGAACAAAGAGCGGTCCTTCTACGAATACTTCCGAGATGGAGACGGGACAAGCCAGGAATGGCGGCAACGCATTCGTGTCGCTGCGGGTCATCGCGTCGAGATCTCGGGAAGCCCCAACACGTGGGTGCGCTTAAAGGCCGTTCACGAAGACACGATGGAACGGACGCGCAGTCCTTGGCGCGAAGACCTCGTCGGCAGCGACAAAGGCTGGCTATTTGAACCGCGGGAGCTGACCGCCCTCGCGCGAGTCCGCCCCGTCGATTACAGCCGGCTCGCCCGAGAGGGGCGGCTCGAACGTCTGGTCGAACAAGTCCGCCTTGAACAACTTGATGAAGGAGAAGATGCGGCGGCCATGGAAGAGGCCCGAAATGCGCGTCTAAGGTCCACGCAGGCGAGTGAAAGCCCCGACCAAACGACTCCTCCCGTCGCGCTTCGGGACGAAAACGAACCCGCGGAAAACGCCGAATCGAACCGGGACACGGAAAGCCGTACCGAGCGCGCGAGGGTAGCTCACTGGCGCCCGCGCTACGCGCGTTCAATTCGACCGATCGGTGACGTCATCTCGCAACGCGTGCTGACCCAAACCCTCGGTCGGCCGAGCCACTACTGGGCGCCGATCACGAGCTCTCGCCGCTACCTATCGGGCGGTTTGGCGACGTACGTTTGGCTGCGTCCGGAACGTCTCGGAGAACAGGTCAGGCTCTTTATCAACGGCGAACAACATCTCGAAACACGCATCTCCAGCGAACTTCAGCGGTTTCGCATCGCACTTCCCGCGGAGCCCTCATCGATCGAGGTTCGAGGCATCGGAACAGGTGAAGCCTTTACCAACGCGAACCCCGTCGAGGGCAGCGTCTACCGGCGCGACCGATTCTTTGAGCTGCGCCGCGATGGGTCGCTGGAATTCGAATTCGATGCGGAACCCGGCGAACGCCAGTCCGTGGTGCTTCAAGTGCTGACCGAGAACCCGGGGGAGCAAGTGGCGCTCTCCTACGAACAGACAGGCGGGACCGGGCTCGGGACCGGAAGCCAACGGCGAATCGCGGACCGCTGGCGACGAGGTCGATTTGTCGATCTGCAGCAGGAAGATCCGGGCTTCATCAAGGCGATTGTCCCTTTCGGGATCGCGAGCAACGCGCGAACCCGCCGGCTTCGGCTTCGGTGGGAACGAGACAGGTCCGACGACACGTCTTCGCGGCTCTGGGTACGAGCCGTCGTCGTAAGCGATCGTCCGCGCGCAGACCGAAACTCAACACGCGTTCGAAGTGTGCTCCGATGACGCACCCTCCACAAAGACGGGCATCGTTTCGTGTGCTCATGTGCATCCTCGCATTCGCATGCGGAACCAATCCACGTCCAGAGATGCGGAGCCGAACTCTCGCCGGAATCCTGCGATGGTCGGGGGATCCGAACGCAAAACTCTCCACGCCTTCCTCGCGACGGCAGACCGCGGTCCGAACTTTTCTAGCAGGGCGCGGAGTCGACGCCGTCCCGGAAGGTTCGCGCTGGGTGCCCTTCGGCAACGACGAGTACGCGCTCATCGAAGCTGGGGAGCATCGTGGCGATGGGGTGACCATCTACCGACGGGAAGCTGAGAGCGAGCTGATCGTTCAAGCTCCACATCGGTATTTCGATCGCCAAACTCTCCCTATCGCGCAACGCCTTTACCGTACATTGGGCGCACGGGCGCTCCTCGTAAACTCGGTCCACCGCTACCGCGGGGACGATTGCGACGCCCGTGAAGATTGCGCGTCGGACGTGGTCCGAAATTCATCCTCTATCTTTCATGCTGCGCATCGCGGGCTGATGCAGGCGCACCCTGGAGCAACCGTCCTTGCCATTCACGGGTTCGCGGCGAGAGAGGGCGAACCGGATATCATCCTGAGCGCGGGCGGGACACGTACCGAGCTTGTTTGTCTCGCGCGTGAGCTGCGAGAGCTCACGAGCGGACCTTCCCTGGGAATGTATCCAAGCGAGATTCGGCGACTTGGGGGTGTGCGCGGAGAGCAAGCCAAAGACTTGAGACAGCGGGGCGCTCGCTTCGTACATCTAGAGCTCAGCGAAGCGCTGCGGGAAACTCTGGTCGAAGACTCGAGTCTCCATACCGAACTCGGCGAAGCGCTTCGCACGTGCCTGCTATCGCCGACACACGAACCCGAACGGTTCGAGATCCCATGAGCCGTCGACTCTTCGCCTGGGCGCTGTCGACGTTCTTTTGCTTGGCATCGCTCCAATCCGCGAACGCGCAGGCTCCACTCGAGATCAGTCCGACCACGTTTGGCCCCTCAGTCCATCGCATCGACGCGCCACGCGGGAGCTCCCTCGAGGTACGCGGCGAGTTCGAACAGCTGGGGTTGCTCTTCGGTGACAACTCCGAAGCGACCGTCCTCTGGCTCGACCGCTCCCTGGGCCGAATTGTGGATCTTCCTCTTTTGGGTCCGCGCGCATCCCTTGCGGTGCGCTCAAACGCATCGTTCGAGGTATGGCGACGAAACGCCCAACCGCGCGAAATGGAACGCCTCCGCGAGGAACAGAGCATTCTGCGTGGACAAGCGAGCGATGGCGCAGTCCACGAAAATGACAGCCTCCTTTTGTCAGCGCGAGACGCGATCGCACAGGCCTATCCGAATGCGAGCGAAGCGTCGCAGCGCGCGTTTCTCCAGCGTCTCGCAGCACTCGAACGGGTGAAGGAGGGCGATCTGAGGGCCGCGCCCTTTTTCCGCCGACATATGCGCTCGGAATATTCTCTCGAGGCCGGCGACCGCCATCGCATCGTGGGGAGCCATGATTTGTCTCGCCTTCGATTTTCAGGTCGCGGGCGAGTCATCGTTCGAAACGCCGGGCGCATTATCACCGAACGGGATATTCGCTCGGGCTTTTCTCTACGGGTTGCGGGTAACGCCACCGAGGTGGAAGTCACCACCGGCGAGGTCGAACTTCGCGTGGACACGTGGCACGTGCTCAGGCCTGTGTTCGAACGGACCGCGCCGGGCGACGACGCACTCGGGGATCTCGCTCGCGCCTTCGATCGTTCTCTCGGCGCGTCCGAACCCGGTGAGATTCGAACCAGCGCTTGGAGCTCCGCTTGGATTCGTTTCCTCTTCGAAGATCCTCAATCTTGGCCTTCGGGCATGTTTGCCTCGAGCCCCGCGTGGCTTCGTTTTCTGCTTCTCGAACGACTCGCCGAACGTTCGCCAACTCTTCCGCCGCGTTTCGATTGCAGCTCCACGCCGCTCGAAGAAGAGATGAGCAACGCCAGAACGCTCGTAATGCGAGCCGCGCAAAAGCTCTTCTGCGGGGACCTTAGCGGGCAGCGCGATCTGATACGCGCGGTCGGGCTCGCTCAAGAATCCGATTCGAGACTGCGCAGGGTCGCTCAAAACCTCTCTAGGCTACTCACCGCCAGGCGAGTCCAAGCGCCAAGCGGCAGCGTTCATCGTTGGAGCACGCCAAGCGAAGCTTCCGGTACCTGCAGACTCCGCGAAGATGATCGCGAGTTCTGGCTCAAGGTCACCGAGCATCGCTTTCTCACGAGAAATCCGGGGGAGCTCCGAATCTACTCCCCAACCATCGAAACGACGGTGCAAGTGGACGGCGAGCACCTGGGTGTCCATGGGCTATTCGGATGGATTTCGCGGGTACCGATCGACGCAGGTCACCATCGTATCGAAAGCGCCGAAGAGATCTTGGTTCAACTCCCCGGAGAGCACGAAGTCCCGTGCAACCAGCTGGTCAGCGTTCGGCGAGAGCGACGCTTAAATGAACCTGTTCGTTACGATCTTGGCGCGTTTGCACCCGGTCGCGTTCAAGTGCGACTGCGAGGCGAGATGAGGCGAGCTCAAATTCGTGCTGGCAGCGGGTCGATGGAACTCCACCGCGCGACCTCCGGGGAGCAAGGTCGCTGGGTTGAGTTGCCGGCCGCATTGATCGCCTCCGCCTCGCTCGAGATCATTCCTCTCGATTCCGCCACCGGCCCCTCAACGGTCGATGTCCGCGCATTCCAGTTCCGCATGGAGTCGCCAACGCTATCTGAAGGGGAGCCCGAAGATCACGGCCTCAATCCCCTATCGCGGGAGGATCATCTCGACGCGCTGCGGAACGTGACCCGAGCTCTCTCGGATCGGCCGACGGATGAAGAGCTCCGCCTTCGTCGTTTCGAGTTCTTGCGCGAACTAGGCGCGAATCGGCTTCTTGAAGAACTTGAACTTCCGTCTCAAGCGCAGCGTTTCTCATCGGCGCCCCGCGAACCTAGAACCAATCGCGCAGGCCGCATTCCCGGAGTTTCATGCGATGATCTTCGAACCGCACAACGACTTCGACGCGCCTGGGAGGATCGGGATCTGGACGAAGTTCTCGCACTCTCTGCTACCCCGCGTGACGGCGTGCAGCGAATCTATCGTGCACTCGCGCTCGAAGCGCGAGAGGAGCTTTTGGCAGCCGCAGAGCTTTGGGAGCAACTCTCGCACCCGTCTGCCCTCGAGGAGTCACTTCGCCTGCGGATCGCACACGCGCACGGACAAGAGGATGAAGAGCAGGGGCGATATGCAGTCTATCTCGACGCGCTGATTCGATCTGAAATCGAGGCCCCTCGCCGACAGGCGCTGATCGGAGAACGAAGCTTTATCCCAATCGGTGGCGCGCGGGGTTCAGCGGGATCGCGTATCGCCGTGCGAGCGCGAGAGGCTCATACGCGATCGGAGTCAATTCTATCCGCGTATTTGAACGCGCCGCCGGATGCGATCCTCGTTGCGCAAGGAGACGCATTGGTTGTCGAGAATTCGCCGACCGAGCTCGCCTTTGAGTTTGGCTGTGAACCGACGGAGCGCGAGTGCGTAGCGCGGCTTGCGAACGAAAACGGCGACCCGATTTCCCATGGACGATCGCCGATCCGGGTCGCACTCGATGAGCGGCAGGTCATCCTCGAAGCCGAACACACAATGTGGGTCCGTTTCTCGAGCGACACGCCGATTGACTACGTTCGCCGACGCTTCGAGCTTGAGGCGACCGCAGAGCATCCGGTGCAGCTCCGCGTCGCAGGTCCGACCGCGCTACAGATCCGGTCCGCGAACCCAGAGCACTTGCGATTTGAGATCCTGCGCAGCGACGGGAGCCGAGTGCCACTTGAAAGCGCCCGGTTTCAGCAAACCCTCGAGCTTCCAGTTCCGGAGGGGGAGCAAGCGATCTGGATTCACGCGAGCCGCCGAGAGAGCTTCAGCGCACACCTCGTGCAACTTGATTCCGTCTACTCGCCACGATCCACAGAACCCGAGGTCGAGACCGCCCATCCTTCTACGTTCGACTGGTCCGCAATCCCGACGCGCGGCGTGCGCACAGAGGGCACTGCTGGGACGATTGGCATCATGAGCGCGGAGGTGCGTGCGACGGTCAATATCGAAGACGTGAGAAACGTCGATGCCGCCGCCAACGGTTCTCCCCACCTCGAGCTACTCGCGCGCGCGATGCGGCGCGAGGGACGCTTTCGATTTGAGTTCGGTGGTCTCGCAAGATTGCGCTTCGGGCCGCCATCGTTCGGCGCGTTTGCGCGTCTCGATTGGCGAGGGGGACGCAACTTGCCAACCTTCATCGCGCGAGGCCGGGTTCTCGCTCAGAACCTCGACACCTTCCGAGTGTCCGCCCACGGGACGCTGCTTGGGCTCTGGCATATCGCAGCACACGCGAAGTTTCGACTCTATCCCTACGCTGCGCTCGACCTTGTTTCCGTAGGGGCCGAGCCGCCAGTAGGAGAGCAAGGCACCGATCCCGATGTCTACCTGCGCTGGTACCGAGATCATCCCTGGACCCTCCGCGCGGGGCTAGCCTTCTCGTACCGACCGGCACTCGACCTGCTCTTTCGTGGGCGCGTTCAAGCACGCACGAACTCGGAGTGGCTGAGCGTCGATCGGATCGATCTGCAGGGTCGAGTCGACCTCGTTGCCGGTTCTGGGTTGTTCCCGCGCTTCGCTGCCGACTACCTACTTTCCTATCGATTCGCAGATCCTCAACGCCCCTTCCGAATCGTCCGCCATATCGTTGGCGTCGAAGCTCACCTCTGGCATTGGTGGCGACCACGCGGACGCGTCGCGCTCGGGGCCCGTTTCGAGTGGATCGCAGACAACAGCTCGTTCGCCGGCTTCATCACGCTCTCTCAACTTTTTTCACCTCATCGTGGCGTTCAGGATCTTCGGAGCGCAGAGGCGCCCTTCGCGGCGCGACTGAGCGAAGGGCAAGGCGCGACTCTCGATGCTCGTAGGAGTGACGATGACTTTTGACAAAAGCACGGATGAGCGGGCTCAGCGACGAGCGTGCAGCGCGCTCTGCACCGAGCGCGTAAACGGAGTTGGTCTCGCCGACCTGCTGCGACAGTCGCCGTTCTTCTTCGGAAGTGAGCTGCACGTCGACCTCAGCTCCGGGCCTCTCGAAAGGCGAACCAGATGACAAAGCAGAAGTCTCTTCTCGGGAATGCTCTATCGCGCCTCCATCCCCTTCGACAAAAGATCGCGCGGCCCTTTGTCGAACACGAGGTCGATCAGATCGCGGGAGATAGACTTGAAGCCCACTTTCGCGGCCGGCTAAGAGACGTTCTGGCGCTTCTCACCTCCCTCGAAGGGATCGAATCGGAAATCAACGCGAGCCAGCCGGGCAATCTTGAGGCGCGACTTCAGCAAAGTGATTTGCCGGGTATGCGATTTGGGGAGGTGGCGCGCGACGCGGATGCCGCGCTGGATCGATTGATCCTAGTGCGAAGTCGCCTCGAAAAATACGCCTCCGCGTCCATCGAGATTCTTCGGAATGACGCCGAATCGAAGCCGGAGATCGTTCACGTCGCGACGCACCTCGGGTTGAGTGAGCGACTTCGACGCGTCGCCGTCGACTGTCTCCACGAGGTCACGAAAACGGATCTTGAGCGGCTCGTTGCGCAATGTTCTCCGTCGAAAGTCGGACCTCTTCTCGGGCGTGCGTTGATGGACTGCGTCGCGCGAAACGACGAGAAGATCGCCGTGAAACTCGCGCTGCGCGTCGCCGCGACTCGATCGACGAGCGACCCCGTTCTTTGGCGGTCCCGCGCGGTTGAGATCTTGACTCGCTTTCGCAGCCTACCGGAGGGTGTTCTTCAAGATCCAAGCGAGCTCGTCAGGCAATCTCTCGCCAAGACGCTTGGAGAGATGGGCGAATGGCGTCGTCTGATCGCGATCGCACGGAACGATAAGTCGCCCATCGTCCGCGCCTACGCATGGACCCGGCTCTCCCAAGAGACACCCACCACAGGTGCGATTCTCGCAGCGTTCCGCGATCCCTCGCCGCTTGTGATCCGCGTCGCACTCGACGAAGTAGAGCATCGACTCCCGCAGTTCTCGAGCGCCGAGCGAGAGGACCTCGCGAATGAGCTTACCCGGGTCAGTGGGATCGACGACTCGGAGGTCGCTTATCGCGCTCTGGCGCTGCTGCGAGAGCTCACCCGCTACGACGATCCAAAGCTGGATGCGTTGATCCGCGAGATCAAGACGCGATCGTATGGCCTCTCGCTCGGCGCAACGCTGCGAGTCGAGGAGGGGGATACGCCAAGACTTCGAAGAGCTCTTCGCAGCTTATCGAGGCGAGGGGTGTACTTTGGTGCCCGAAATATCCGAAGCGGAACATGGGAGATTCAGGTCGGTCGAACGGCTCGTTACGATGCAGGGCGGGCCTGGTACGAATGGAAGCACCCGCGTCCAGACAAGCGACAGAATATCGCACACGTCACGACCCGTCAGCTCAAGGCGGATATCGTTTCACCCGCACCATGGATGGGGGAGCTGACCGCGACGAAGGTCCCCGGTGAACCACGGTCGATCAAAAATGCGGGGGGCACCGGAGCCTACTTGCCGACAGTCGGCGACCTGCGAGCAAGCCTCACCAGCATGACCGAGTTCGTTACCCCCGCCGGCATCACCACGTTGGTTCCCCCTCGCTCATTTTGGGCCCGCCTGAAACTTCGCCGGAAGCTCGCCGGAGAGTTTGACGCACTCGCGACACTGCGCGAGCGGTGCCTTGAAAGCGGTGATGGGGTTGCGCCAGAAGCCTACGCCACCCGGCTTCGCGAGCTTGGATTCTCACTCAGCTTCAGCTCCGATCCAGAGACCATCTGTGGAAAAGAACGGACCAGTGTCTTTGCGCCAGCAATTCGGTGCCTTGAGCCTGCTCATCTCGCCTTGCCGCCGATCGTCGATTCGATCGCCAGATTTGTCGCCGACCCGACCGCAGGAAATGGCGGAGGCCCCCTCCTCGCATTCCTCCTCGCCGTACTCCTAGGTTTCTTCGTCCGCTCGCTCTACCTCCGCCGCCGAATTCGAAACGTGGTCGAGTCCATCCCGCTTCGACTCGCTGGGTGGGGGACCCGCGGTAAGTCGGGAACCGAGCGTCTAAAGGCAGCCATGCTCCAAGGCTTCGGCTGCGATGTTCTGGTCAAGACCACGGGCTGTGAAGCGATGACGATTCGGCAGACCCCTGGCAAAACCTCCGTCGAGGTGTTCCTTCACCGCCCGTACGATAAGGCGACGATTTGGGAGCAGGTACGGGTCTTGGAGATGGGATCGACGATGGGAGTCGATGCGTTTCTTTGGGAATGCATGGCCCTTCGCCCGAGATACGTAGACGTCTTGGCGCATCACTGGATGCAATCGAGCGTCTCCACGCTTACCAACGCCTACCCTGATCACGAGGATGTCCATGGTCCGGCAGGGATCAACGTCGCGGAAGTCATGGGCGGGTTCATTCCCCCCAAAGGACTCTGTATCTCGGCAGAAGAAGAAATGTTGCCGCTCCTAAAGGCGGAAGCCGCGCGACGGGAGTGTCGCTTCGAATCCGTCTCCTATTCCGACTCCGCGCTGATCCCGAGCGACCTCATGAACCGATTCCCGTACCAGGCGCATCCTCGGAACGTTGCCCTCGTAGCCAAACTGGGCGCGCACCTCGGGCTCTCTCGGATCGACGCAATCGTCGCAATGGCCGATCACGTTGTCGCCGATCTCGGTGTGCTCAAAACCTACGGAACCGTCGAGCATGCCGCCCGACGGCTGCGCTTTTCGAACGGTATGAGCGCGAACGAACGGGCAGGCTGCCTCAGCAACTGGAAACGCCTTGGTCTTCACACCCACGAAGGCGACCGAACCAAAATCGTCACCGTGATCAACAACCGCGGAGACCGCATCCCGCGCTCGCGCGTGTTCGCTGACATCGTCGTTAAGGATCTTGGTGCAAGCGCACATGTCTTGATCGGCACAAACCTCGGAGGCATGCGGCAGTACATCGAAGAGTCCCTGGACCACTGGCTTCAGGAGCAAATGATCGCTCTTCCCGAGGAAGACCCGAGCGCACCGGGGACGCGAGTCAAGATCATCGAACGATTGGCGTATATTCTTCATCGTCGCCTCGGCGTTTCGCGATCCCCCAACGCGCTTCTTGAATCCATTGCTCGGGTTCTCGATTCCGTTGATGCGGAGAGAGCAGACCGCCTCGTACCGGTATTTGAGGAGCTAAAGCCGGACCCACGAGAGATCGATCTCGAGGCTCTCCTCGCGAAGTGCCGGATCGCGCTCGAAGGAGATCCCAACCAACAGGATTGTGAGCGTTGGATCCGAACCATCGTCGAACGTCAAACCGCGCTTGAGGTGTTCGTGGATGAACTCCCCGATACCGTGGATGCAATCAACAAGAGCTTTCGCTCCTTTTATCGCGCGCGCTTCTTGGAATCCCTTCACGAAGTCGCCGATTCTCACGCAACCGGCGACCAAGTGATCGATGCCGCTGCGCGAGCCATCCCACCAGGACACGATGCGCATCTCATCGGAATCCAAAATATCAAAGGAACGGGGCTCGACTTTGTCTACCGCTGGGTAGATTTGGAGCGACTCCAATCGTTGAGCCCCGATCTTGAAGACGAACAGCGACGAAGGGCATCCCTGGCCGGCATTGAGAAGGCCCGGCTCGGCATCCTTGGAGGTTCGTGGCTGGTGGAGAAGCTCACCGAGCTCGGACTCCCGCCGGCCGATATCGAGCCCTTTGAGACGGCACTGGCGGAAGCTCGTGATAAAGCAAGTCGCGCCTCCGACGTGCGAGGTGGCATCGGCCCGTGGGTGATTTCGCGTGTCGAAGGGATCATCGATCCTCTTCACGCGCTCTACCGCGGTCACAAAGCGCGAACGCTCGAGAGCGAGCGCGCACTAGGCGTGATTGGCCATGAGGAAGCGGCCGAAAGAGCGCGAAAGCTTACGGCTCTCGAAAAGCCAGGGTGGCTATCCGCCAAGTAATCCTCGCGCAGCGTACAACCGCAAAGCGAAGCGCCATCCTCTGTGAAACCCGCGGTGGTCGACAACGTAGGGGGTTTTTGGGGCGTTGGTTTGAAATGAGCCTAGTTTCATGGTCCGCTGCGCCCCTATGTCGAACGAAGAGAGCCAGGCGCCACAATCTGAAGGCACCGCCAAAGACGCACCGAAATCAACTGCAACCGGTTCGTTCCCGCCCGTCAATACGACGGATCCCCAGCTGACGATCCGCGCGATCATGACCGGCATGCTCCTCGGTGGCTTGCTCTCGCTTTGCAATATCTACGCAGGGCTGAAGATCGGCTGGGGCTTCAATATGTCGATTACGGCGATGTTGCTCAGCTTCGGCTTCTTTAAGGCATTCGAAAAAGCGGGCGGGCGTCCCTACGGGATGCTCGAAAACAATATCAACCAAACGGCGGCTTCGGCCGGCGCGAATATCTCGTCAGCCGGTCTCGTCGCTCCCATCCCCGCGCTGACGATCTTGACGGGCATGGAGCTCTCCTGGCACCTGCTCGCCCTTTGGACCTTCGCAGTAAGCTGCGTCGGCATCGTGGTGGGTCTTGGGCTGCGAAAGCAGATGATCGAAGTCGATCGTCTCCCGTTCCCCAGCGGCGTAGCATCGGCAGAGACCATTCAGCAGATGTATGCGCGCGGCGAAGAGGCGATCGCGCGCGTGAAGGCGCTCGTCGCCGGGATGATTCTCGGAGGCGGCGCCAAGCTCTTGATCAAGTTCGCCGAGATCAAGAAGCTAAAACTGCCGGGTACGATTGCAGCCAGTGGGGCTGCCCAGGCGAGCGGAGCGACATCCTTTTCCCTCGCGAAACTGACGTTTGCCGTCGACCCTTCACCGCTCTTCTGGGCGGTGGGCGCCATCGTCGGGATCCGCGCGGGCGCTTCGATGCTCATCGGGGCAATCGTGGCGTGGATCTTTCTCGCTCCGCACGCGATGAACGAGGGCTGGGTGGTGCTTGAAAACGCCGACTCCGTAAACTTTCCCACCATCGTGAAATGGATGCTCTGGCCCGGCGTCGCGATGATGGTCACCGCCTCGCTCACAAGCTTCGCCTTTTCTTGGCGCTCTGTTCTCGCCGCGCTCACGGGCATCGGTGGCCAGCGCGATATGGAAGAAAAGGGAGTGGACGCCCCCGACAATAACGTTGGAGATATTCCGCGGAAGGTGTTCATTGCCGCGGTCGTTGCGGCCCTGATCTTCGCCACCCTAACGCAGGTTCTCCTCTTCGAAATCTCGCTTTGGGTTGCCATGATCGCGGTCCTCCTCACGTTTGCGCTGGCGATCGTGGCCGGCCGCGTGTCGGGCGAGACCGGAATCACGCCGGTCGGTGCGATGGGCAAAGTCACCCAGCTGACCTTCGGTTTGATCTCTCCTGGAAGCGTCACCAGCAACCTCATGGCGGCGAACGTCACCGGAGGCGCGGCGAGCCAGACGGCGGACCTGCTTCACGACCTCAAGACCGGCGCGATGATCGGTGCATCTCCAAAGGCGCAGGGTATCGGCCAGCTCTTCGGGGTGATGGCGGGTGCG
Source organism: Myxococcota bacterium (assembly GCA_020629955.1). GTDB lineage: Bacteria > Myxococcota_A > Polyangia > Polyangiales > Houyiibacteriaceae > JAHDCI01. Next base: position 38,848 of record JAHDCI010000002.1, read on the forward strand.
ACGATCGGCTGCGCAGCCTATCTGGTGATGATTCCGAATCCGGCCGAACAGTTGATGACCGAAGAATGGGCCGCGCCGGCCGTGGTTCAATGGAAGGCCGTCGCGGAGCTTTTCCGGGACGGAATCGACCACATGCCGCCCATGGCGGTTGAGGCCATGATGATCGCTGGCGCGGTGGGTGTGCTCTTTTCGGTGCTCGAGAAGATGCTCCCGAAAGAGAAGGTTCAGTGGCTTCCAAGCGCGAGCGCGATGGGCATCGCGTTCTGCATTCCAGCGAGCTACGCGATCACCATGTTCCTCGGCGGCGTGGTTTCGGTGCTCGTCGGCAAGTTCGCTCCGACCTGGAAGGAACGTTTCCTCATCGTTGTCGCCTCGGGTCTGATCGCGGGCGAATCGCTCGTGGGCGCCGGAATCGCAATCTACGAAACGGCATCCGGGCTCGTCGGCGGATGAGCCTCGATCCGGTTCTCAGCGCAAAAGAGATCGAAGAGTTCATCTCCGGCGTGTTTCCCGCTGCAGCGCGTTTCGCGGAGATTGTTTCGTTCGCAGAAGGAGAGCTTCGCGTGAGAGTCCGACCGGACGAATCGGGGTTCTTTCTCCGGCCGGGAGGAACGGTCTCTGGACCTGCGATGATGACGCTCGCAGACCTCGCGCTCTACTACATCACGCTCGGCTACATCGGTCGCGTGGAGCTGGCGGTCACGACCCAGCTGAATATCAGCTTTCTTCGCAAGCCCGCGCCCGGGAACCTCGTCGGCATCGCCAGGCTTCTAAAGCTCGGGAAACGGCTCGCAGTCGGCGAAGTGCGCATCGAATCCGAATCGGCTCCGGGGGACGCCGTTGCGCATGCTCAGGTCACGTATTCGATTCCGCCGCACGGAAAGCACGGGCGCGCCTCTGCCTGAGCGACCCTCTTTGGGCGCCCCGGTTTGAGCAACTCCGTCTGAGCAACTCCGTCTGAGCGACTCTGTCTCGCGAAAGGCCGTTTGCCGCCGCGACGCCACTCACTCAGCCGCTTGCGTCAAGGGCGCATAGACCGCGGGGAGGGGTGACTTCACGTCCACGTGCGCGCCTTCGAATCGAAACGAGATCCGGCTCGCATGCAGCGCATGCCCCTCCCAGCCGGGAAAGCTCTCACCACCGTAAAGTGAATCGCCAACCAACGGCGAACCGGCGTGCGCAAGATGGACCCGAACCTGGTGACGGGTCGCGTGAGATGCATTGATGCGTACCTCAAAGAGCACCCCCACGGCGCTCACCTCGAGCACTTCCGTTCTTGCCGGGCGCCCTGTCTCGGTGATCTTCACTTTGCGGCGATCGGCCGTATCGATCGGCGCATCGATCATACCGATCGGCGGAGGCGTGCGACACAGCGCAAGATACTCCTTTTCGATCCGGTGCGAGCGCAGCGCCTCTCGGAGCATGGTCCATGTTGAGCGGTCACGCGCCACCAAAAGGAGACCGCTCGTATTCGTATCGAGGCGATGCACCAGTCCCGCCTCTCGGGGGTCTTCGGAGGCTTCCGCAAGCGACGGGGAGTGAGCCACAAGGAGATTCGCGAGCGTGTCCCGTTCTTCGGGGCGGAGGGGATGGCTAGGCATGCCGCGCGCTTTCTCCACCACAAGAGCGCGCTCGGTCGACCAACGAATCTGCAACGCTCCCAGTCCCGGTAGCGGGCAAAAACGCGAAGGAGCAGGAGCCTTGAGGAGATAAACCTCGTCGCCTGCGTGAACAACGGCCCCCTTCTTTACGACCTGGCCGTTCACGCAGACCCCGCCGGCGAGAAGTAAGCGGCGAACGCTCGCACGGGAGGCGCCTGTCCTACGCGCGATTTCCACGTCGAGCCGGCCGCTTTTCGAAGCGCGCCAGCGTTGCACGGCTTGACCCGTTTCCATCCCTGAACCCTAGCAGCCCGTCGACGTATTCCGAATCCCGCTTCGCGGCAGGGTCGCGCACTCAGACGCGACAACAATGCTGGGCGTCGAATCGGCCGCACACGTTCCGGATTCAGGAGAGGGATCGATCGACGGGCACCGAACCGCTGCGAGCTTCGAATCGCGACCGTCCAATATCACAAGGGCCACATCGCGAGCTCCGCGGACCCCTCCCGCATGCCAGATTCGTCGTATCCGCCCATGAGCAGTCAACTTCGACGACGAATAATCGGACGGCGTGCGACAAAACGCGAACATCCCCAAATCGGTATTTCCCGTGGGACTCGAACGGCTCGTCAGTCCAACGGAAGAGAAACCCACGATTTTATACGCGGTCGCTCAACAACGGAAGAACGCGGTCCGGTAGACCCAATTCTTCACTACTTTCAGGCAGATCGAAGCTTTACGACCGACCAGCAGAAGGTGTTCTCCTACACATTCCTCATCAAAATAATCAAAAATAGGATCGAGACGTGCCTCGCGTGCCAAAACGGCAGCCTCGTTTGCGAACGTGTTTTTCGGGCGAAACTGGCTCATCTCTACACCATCTGAGGGAGAAAAAAACTGGCGCGTCGAAATTTTTCGAATATACTGGACTCTCTGAACAGTGTTCAAGAGCCCACAGCTCATTCATCACGAACACTCAGAATGCGTGTTGGTACGCGAATCATTTCACTCTTCTCTGATGAGGGGGTTCTCTTGGGTTCGAGGCGAAGAAAGGAGCGACGAGTAAAGCTCCTCCAAACACCTGCGGATTACGCATCGTTTGTCGGAGGCTGGAAAGCAGCTCTCATCAAACGTCTCAACAAGGAGACTCGAAAGCGAGTTGGTCGTCTCGAGCTTGTCCATGGTCTGCCCACCTGGACCAGCCGGACGGGACCCTTCGCCTTTCTCAAAGCCACCGGAGATACTCTCCGTATCGGCTTCTTTCGAGGAGACCAGCTGCGCGACGGCGCTTCGCTTATCGGTGATACGCATATTCGATATATGGTTGCCACCGAAGGAAGCGACCTACCAATTCAAGTCATTGTCGACCGGCTCCTCGAAGCCGAGGCGCTAAATGAAGAACATGGCGACCCGCGACGACGTGCTGCAGATCTGAATTTCCGGCCACCCTCAAAATCCGGTGTTTCTCGCAAACGAACCCGGCGCTCGAGCCGAAAGCCGAAAGCTTCCGAAGTCGCGTAGCAGCGGCGCCACACAAAATGAGACGCGCAGCACAATCGTTTGCTGCGAGTTGGATCCGGCGAGATTCTTCACCCAAGCCGGGCGAGAAGCGCTTGCACGCAGAGAGCTAGAGGCGCAGCCTCGGGTGCAGTGAACTACGGCATCAAACGCATCGCACTCATCTCAACGGGAGGGACCATCGAGAAGGTCTACTCCGAACTTGAAGGGGTGCTCGTTAACGAGGTCTCCAACCTCGATATGGTACTCGCCGGCCTGAAGCTCGAAGGCGTCGCGATCACCCGCGTCCCGCTGATGAACAAAGACTCGCTGGAGATGAGCGATGAAGACCATGAGCTGATCGCTGAGACTGCGCGGGTCATGAGCGCAGCATACGACGGCATCGTGATCGTCCACGGCACCGACCGACTTCAGTTCACGGGGGAGCGGATCGCGAAAAAGCTTCCGGATTCTCCTTGCCCGATCGTGCTAACCGGGGCGATGCGTCCCTATCAGCTCCGAAATACCGACGCGATTCAGAATATGACCGAGGCGCTCCTCGCCGCCCAAATCGCGCCTCCTGGCGTTTACGCGGCGATGCACAACCGTTTGCTGCGATTTCCGGGAGTGATCAAAGACCGACGACGAGGCACCTTTGTGCACGAATCGGAGATCCGCGGCATGCGAACCAGCCCCGGCACCATCGAATCCGAGTAAGCCCGGCTCTTACCCGGCTTAAAATCTTTCGTGCGTGATTCAAATCGGTAGAAGGGCACTCTTCCGCCAGGAACGCCGATCCCAGCCTCGCTCTTCCTTCGATATACTCGGCATGTCGTTCGCTCTCCGAAGCACGCCTCGGCGCCCCTGACGAAAGTACTTCCCTTCTACCGATCGGATCCCCGCACTAGCTCGGGACCACCAGGGTTCGCGCCGTAACAAATCATCACGAGTCTGGCGGCCGTGGGCTAAGGTGCCGAAGGCAGGACCGGGTTTGCTTGGCCGACCGCGTGATCCCGAAGCGCTTCGCGCGTCGTGATGGGGAGCTGCTGCAACTCCGCCCGATTGCGTACCGGCACACAACCGCCCTGACGAAGCGAATCGACGATGGCTCCCGTTCCGCCCAAGTAGAGCGTGAGCGCAACTCCGCCGTCATGGATCAGCAGGATGTCCTGCATCGAGACAGGTCCTCGTTGCCAAGTGAAGCGCAGGGTGGGCACGCCATCCGCAGCACACCGCCAGAGTCCGTTCGGGGCCCCATAGGATTCGCGCATCGCTCGAATATGGGGCCCTACGCCTTCCGCGGGTAGCGCGCTCAAAACCTGAATCGCCTCAAGATTTTGATGCTCGTCGATGCGGAAGAGAACCTGCGAGCCGTTGGGGAGATTTTCCTCGAGAAAGATATCGCCGTTCTCGTCCGGATCGCGAGCGCTCGTGTTCTCCCGCATTCGCTCAAGCTCCGCGCGAGACATTCCTATCTCCACGCCCGCAAGTGGCTCCGGCATCAAGGCGCTCGAACCCTCACGTTGCTCCGAGTAGCTCTCTTCACGAGCTGCGCGCGCGGTCTCGCGAGCGCTCTCGCGGGCTTCGGCGCGGGCGATTCGTGCCTCTTCCTCGCGAGTGTCCACGTAGACCGTGTAGGCGAGAACGAGCGAACCAACGATGACGCCGGCGATGATGAGAGGTTTGAGGTCGCTGCTGAGGCTCATAAGAAAAGGCCAAGGGTGCGCACCCTTGGCCTTCACCCTCGCACGACTCACGACGCGAGGAAAGCGTAAGTGGAAACGCTACCCGCGCCCCCGCAAAGCGCTCGCTTGCCCCGGCACAGATGGGTCCGGCGAATCGTATCGGGCGCGGCTCCGCTCAAGCGCATGCGCCAACGCATCGCGAACTTCGGGTCGCTGATTTCCAACAATGCGTGCGGCCAAGAACGCAGCGTTTCGGGCGTTGTCGACTCCGACTGTCGCGACCGGAACGCCTGGGGGCATCTGCACGGTCGCAAGCAGCGCATCCATCCCTGCGAGCGCGCCAGACGCGAGCGGAAGGCCGATCACCGGGCGCAGCGTATGTCCCGCAACCACACCTGCCAAATGCGCCGCCATCCCCGCGCAGCAGATAAAGACCTCCACCCCGAGCTCCTCCGCGGCGTTCACGTACGCAATGGTATCGGTCGGCGTGCGATGGGCCGACAGCACGCGGATATCCGAAGGAATCCCAAGGTCATTGAGCGTATCTTGCGCCTTGGTCACGACCCCCAAGTCGGACGGGCTCCCAGTCAAGATTGCGACGAGCGGAGTCGTCTTCGAATTCGACCGCTTCCTCGGCGACTTTTTCGCCGCCTTCGATGAGGTTGCCTTCGCGCTCTTGGTCGTGGCCTTTGACTTCGTCTTCTTTGCTTTCGCCATGCTCTCCTCCAAGCAGTGAGTCGATCCATCCACTCTCATTTCGAGCGAATCGGCCAACTGATAGCCACACCTGGCAGAGAGCCTCGCTAGCGGCAAGGCCGAGATCAAAACGATACAGAGTTGTTGCGAAAGTCACCCGATCGTCGTCAGCTCATCGACCGGGACCCTGGCTCCTACGCACGGGAGCTAGGTACCTGGCTTGTGGGCGAACAATCGCGGCGTTGAGAATGGATACGTTTTTCGCCCCTGTCCGACTTCACGTCGGGCTAAGGCATCCATCCCCTTTCCTACAGCTGACTAGTAAGGGCTGACAGCGGTGAAACCGCTCATCGAGCTCATCCGACTGGAACGCATCGTCGAACGCATCGGAGCCCGGCGGCGGCGGCGACGCCGACGACGCATCACGGGCGGCGCTTCCATCACTGCCGGCGCGGCCTCGGGCTCGGGCTCGGGAATCGAGTCCAGCTCCAGGGTCCGCTCGAGTGTGTCGCTGTCGAAACGGAGCGCAAAGCGTTGCGGCACATAACCTTCCGCGCTGGCTTCGAAGGTGTGCAGCTGCCCATCCTGCTCGCGCTCAACCTCAAAGGGATTTGAAATCGTCTCGCCGTCGAGCGTGAGAGACGCGATCGCAGGGTTGGTGCGCACGTTGATTGAAATCATCGCCGGAACGGCTTCTGCGGGTTGCTCTACCGCCGGCTCTTCGACTTGAGCGGGCTCGGCCGGCTCGGCCGCTTGCGCCGTCACTTCCACCGGAGTTGCAGCAGCGGGGACAGAGGTTGGCTCTGTTCCAGTCGTGCCGGGCTCAGGAACCGTGGGGGCCGTGGTTTCCGGTGACGGTGAACTCTCGCTCGTCGAAGGTTCCGAGCCACCCATCATTGAGGCGACCGTGACGATCAAGAGAAGCGCGACCAGCGCACCGCCAATAATGATCCATCGATTCGACGTCGTCGGCGGAACCAAGTCTTCCTCGACAATCGCAGCCTGCGCAACCGTTGGACCACCACTGATCGAAGCCGAAACAGCCGCAACTTCCGGGGCAGGCCCCCAAGCTGAGGGCGGTCCCCAGGACGGCCGGAAGCTCTCCGCAAATTTCTCTGCCTCTTCCGCTGCGAGCGCCGCAGCCGTGACGGCTCCAGCATTCGCCCGAGGGTTATCGCCTGAAGAATTGGCGGACGTTGCGCCGTTCGAATCCCCATTCGACGCCGCGCCTACTTCCGTACCAGGTGGGGGATTCGACATCCCGCTCTGATCCGTGCCCTCTCCTGCAACCTTGCCGGTTTGCTCCATGTGCCGCTTAGGCTAGCAGGCCGAGACGGAACACGCCAAGCTCTCCTGAGATCATGGCATTTCGAGCACGCTACTGCCCAGCGAGGGGCGCGCCGCATACGCGCGTGGTCCTCCGCCTTGTTCTCTTTCTGATCGCTGGGGCGTGTGCGGACGAGCCACAGCCACCGGCCTCGAGATTGCCGCGCATCGCCGCGCAAGCTCACGCCTCCGAGGCCTCGCTCCGACAGCTCACGGACTATCATCAGGTGGCCGAGCGAGAGGGAGACCCAATCGCCGTGCTCGATGCCCTCGACCTTCTGGCGCAACGGCTTGAAGGCGACGACGGCTGCGCGGCAGCTCGATATTTGACCGAGCACGCCTCCCAAACCTCCTCAATTCGGGAGCGCGCCGTCGCCGCCACACGTGCGTGCACGGAAGGGCCGCCACCCGATTGCACGCTTGAGCGTCTCTCTCTACTTGGCGAATCCGACCATGGGGGAAGAGCGGTGGCATCCCTTAGCGAGGCGTGCTCAGCGAACCTCCCGGAGGCGGCAGTGTCGGCCGACCGCGTTTCACTTCCCCTTCGCTCCATCGCCGTCGGTCCGGACTTTCCACGCGAGTTCACCCACGCGAGAGGCGGACTTCAACGAGTGACCGTCGCCGACGGATCCCTCACATTCCATCTTCAGGCAGGAGCGCACGCGAGCACCTTTGTGCTGGAGAGCCCGCCTCGCCTCATCATCGATATTTCACTTGAGCGCTCCGCCGAAATACCGTCCGCGCAGCAGCAGGCGCTCGGTCCTCTCGTGATGATCGATCCGGGTCATGGCGGAAACGAGTACGGCGCGCGATACCAAGGACTCAAAGAATCGGAGCTGGTGCTCGATCTGGCGGAACGTACCGTCGCCGCACTGCGTTCGCGTATACCGAACGTTCGAATCATGATGACGCGCCAGACCGACGAGGTCGTCAGTCTCGAGCAGCGAACGGCAATGGCGAACGCAGTACGCGCGGACCTTTTCGTGAGCATTCACCTCAACGCAGCGGACGAACCCGTGGAAACCGGGGGCATCACGACATTTGTGCTCGATGCAGGTGACCAAGCTCAGGAAGTGCGCCTCGCCGCGCGGGAAAACGGAACAGACCCGGAAGCGGTCACAGGAATCCAACGTCTGATCGCCCGCGTCTACCGGAGGGAACAGGTCTCGCAATCTCGGATCCTCGCGCAGGCGGTTCACGAGGAGACGCTTGCGGGCGGAAGACGCATTTTGCCCGGGCTTCCCGATCGCGGCGTACGAAGCGCGATGTTCTATGTCCTGGTCGGCGCCCGTATGCCCGCGATCCTGCTCGAAGCATCCTTCATGACCAAAGACGAAGAGGCGGCCGCGCTACGCACGCCGCGCTACCGCCAATCGATCTCAGAAGGAATCGCCCGAGGGATCGAGAACTATCTCCGCAATCCGGACTCGAACTGATTCGCAAAAGCAAGGGTGCTCCTCCAGGGGCACGAGTCGCGACCGAAACGGGACGCCAAGTGTTCCACTTCGGGGCAATAACGACAATCGGCTATGCGCAGTCGGCGGATCGCTTCTTGCTCCACTGAAGGGTCGAGGTCGCCGGCAAATCCGGTGATGAGAATTCGATTATGATGCCATCCCCCAAAGATCGCCGGACGCGCCGAAAGAGCACGCAGCTCGCGGAGTGTGTCGCAACTTCCGTCAAGGGCCCTGCCACCCATATTCGCGGAATCGCGATTCTCGGGTCATTCGCGGCCCTGCGAAGCTATGGGGTCGCCGATCAGTATTGGTCTCTGGTCGACCATGAAGAAGAAGTCCTCCTCCGATCGGTCGTTTCAAACGCTTGGGTGCCGATGGAAATCGCGACGGCACACTATGCGCGACTCGATCGACTCATCACCGACAAGAACGAGCAGCGAAAATATGGGCAGGCGGCAGGTCGCCGAGCCCACGGCATCTTCACGCGAACCGTCGTGCGGCGTTTCATCAATCAAGAAATCGTTCGAAACCGAATGCTGGAGATGATGGTGCGGCGGTTCGCGGAGCAGTTCCGAGGGGGAAGTATGGAGATCTTCGCGTTCTCGGAATCGCACGTTCGTATCGAGATCTACGATATTGAGTTTCTGAAGTTTGAGTACGTGAAGAATGCGTTTGCCGGACACTTCGAGGGTGCTCTGAGTATCGTGGAGAATAATGTCGAGTTCCGGCGACTCTTTACGCCCGATCAGAATCGACTTCCGATCAGCATGACCTGGATCCCGCGCTGAGGCTTCGCCGCATGAGCGCAGTCTCAGAGACTCCGCTCGAAGCGCCTTAACAAAAGCCAAAGCCAGCAAAGCTGAATCCCCGCCGCTGCGAGCGCGCTATGCCACCAACCTGGATGCCCCTCCATCGCGAGCCACAGAGCACGGCACGAGAGCAGCGGTGGAAAGATCACGCCGAGCGCCCATTGCAAGGGCTCAGAGGAAAACCAACCCACGAACACCAACAGGCTCGCGAGGCCGACGAATTTTGTAAACGCGAGACCCTGGACTTTGTCCGCGGAGACCGCCGCGAGAAGCAACATGAGCACTGGCGCGGCGAACGCGGACGACAGCGATACGGTTAGAAACGCCGCAGGAGGCAAAGCCCGCGGAAGGACCTGGCCCGCGATGAGCCCGAGCAGGAGCGCAAAGAAGACGGCTGAAACGAAAGGCAGCGTGACGCGGTAGAGCGCGTAGTGACGCATGAGGAGCGGAGTGACCCGAAGCGCGACCAAGGTCCGATCTTCACGCTCGTCGATCAACAAAAACGCCATGACCACGCCAGGCGCCTGCGCACCCTGCCAAGCAACGAGAAACGATACGATCAGGGGATAGAAGTCTCGAAGACGAAGAGGGTTCGTCGCACTCGGTAGAACCCCCGCGCTCGCAAGAGATTGGTCTAGCGCTGGCAAACCAAAGCGTAGACCGACCGCGGCGAGGAGCATCATGCCGAAGAGCAGAAAAAGCATACGGTCACGAAATACGAGCTTCAGATCGTTTTGCAGAAGCGCGCGAATCACGAAACGTCTTCTCCGCGACGGATCCCGAGGACGAAGGTCTCAAACGATCGCTTCGCCATCCATCCAAGAACCCCAACCCAGATCAGCGACAGCCCGAGCGAAAACCAAAGTTCCCAGTTCGGAGGGTGCGCCGCGGCAGTGAGCATCAAGGTGGGCGCGCCGCTCGGGAGCGGAAGAAACACGACCGGATCGACCAGCTGAAAGGCGCCAAGAATCGGAGCCTGAAAGAGAAGCGCGAGGGCCCCCATTGGAACCAGCGCTTCGGTAATCTTTGGGCGAGGCGCCGCAACCCAAACGCCACCAAGCACATGTACGAGCGATAGGGCAACGAGCGCGAGCAGCCCCAGGAACCCATCGAGGAGGCTCGGCGAAACTCCGAACGCCTCGCCTCGGTAAAGAAGCCAGCCTATCGCAATCCCCAACATCACCCCCGATTCGATCAGAGCGAGGCACGTGAGCGATAGACACTTCGCGATCAAGTATTCCGCCGGCGTGAGCGGACTCGTCGAGAGCGCGCGTAGGGTGCCCTCTGCCCGCTCGAGCGAAAGCATGCCGACCATGTAGAGGAGCGTCGTCCCGCCAACAAACATCAAGACGAATGCCGGATAGGTTCGGCCAAGCATTTCTGCGGGCGTCAACTGATAGAGCGCGACGCCCCCGACGACTCCGACAATCAACGAGATCCGGTAGAGCCCATTTCGCTGTTGCAGCACAAGGTCGCCGCGGACTTGAGCGAGCGTCCTAACGAGATTCATACGCCCTCGTCGCCTCTCAGTACCTCGCCCGTGACGTCGACGAAAACCTGCTCGAGCGTCGTCTCGAGGGAATGAATCGTCTCGATACGCGAGCTCTGAAGGAGCTTAAGAAACGCTTCATTTTCGCCCAGTCCATCGAGTGCGAAACGCGCTTTCGTGCCCGCTTCGACGACGACCTCAACGGTCCGTTCCCCGTGTGCTTTTTTCAGATTCGCTGGTGAATCGAAGGCTGCGATCTCCCCTTGGCTAAGAAACGCGACGCGATCGCAGAGACGGTCGGCAACGGCCATGTCGTGCGTCGTGATCAGAACGCTCGCTCCTTCATCGCGGAGGGTCTCAATGCGCCCCATGATCGTTCGAGCGGTTACCGGGTCGAGTCCGCTTGTCGGCTCGTCGAGGAATAGCAGCGAGGGTCGATGCAGGAAACTTCGAGCGAGGTTCAGACGAATCTTCATCCCCTTCGAAAAATCGCTCGTTCGCACGTCTGCCGAATCCGCCAGACCGACCCAATCGAGCACCTCTTCCGGTGCGCGGGTCGGCCCCTGATAGAGGCGAGCAAAGTGCTCGAGGTTCTCGCGGGCGGTCAGGCGAAGGTAGTGATTGGGCAGCTCGAAGCACACTCCGATCTTTTCGTAGAGCGAGCTGGAATCAGCAGAAGTCCACTCGGAGAGCTCTCGACCGAAAAGACGGCACGCGCCTCGGTAGCCTCGGAGGAGTCCGATCAGGACATTCACCGTCGTCGACTTTCCAGATCCGGAGGGACCCAGGAGCCCCACGATCTCGCCCTCCCCCAAGCCAAACGAGATCCCTTTTAGAACCTCGTCCGTATCGTAGCCGAAGCGCAGCGTGTCGACCTCGACGATCGCCCCGCTCACGAGACGTTGGCCTTGTATCCCACGCCATGGACCGTGCCGATTGGATCCTCCGCATCGAGCTTCCGAAACTTGGAGCGGATTCTTCGAACATGGGTATCGATGGTTCTCTCAGTGACATGGTTGTCGAACGCGTACGCGCGTTCCATGAGCTGCGCGCGAGAGAGTACGATCCCCGGGCGCTGGTAAAGCGAATAGAGCAGCCCGAACTCCGTCGCCGTCAACGGCACGAGATTTCCCCCTACCCGCACCTCATGGCGCTCTCGGTCGATCGTCAGCGCTCCGATCACAAGCGCACGCTCAGTTCCGGAGCGCTGCGTATCATCGGAGCGGCGGAGGATGGCTTTTACGCGCGCGACGAGTTCACGAGGGGAAAATGGCTTCGAGAGATAGTCATCCGCGCCGAGCTCTAGCCCGAGCACCCGGTCGAACTCTTCCCCTCGCGCAGAGAGAAACAGGATTGGCGTATTCTTCTGTGCGCGTAGCTTTCGACACACCTCGAAGCCATCCATCTCGGGCATCATCACATCGAGGACAATCAGATCAAACTCGAGCTGCTCCGCCTTCTCAAGCGCTGCGCGTCCATCACTGACCGCGGTCACCGTAAACCCGTCTTGCTCGAGCGCGTATTGAACGACGTCCCGAATGCGAGCTTCATCATCCGCGATCAACACCTGGCGCATGGCGCCCATTGTTCGCCGAAGTCGATTCGCTTGTCGACCTCTTCTCGTCGCGAATGCGTTTTGCGCATCGGCCGCACACATTCTTGAAACAAAAGGATTCGCCGCCCTAAGATGGCGCCCATGGCGAAACTGACCACGAATATCCTTGTCCCGACCGATTTCTCGCAAGCATCCGTGCTTGCGCTCGAAGCTGCCGCGCTCCTCGCGGAGCAGAACGAGGCGAAGGTCACGTTGGTCCACATCTACAACCCTCAGGGAGTCGCGTTCGGTGGTGATCCCGGGGACGGGAAGTCGGTCCCGAAAGACGTTGAGACACGTATCAACGCAGAGCTTCGCCGCTTGGTCGAAGACCGCTTCGGCAACGTAAAGGATCGAAAGACAGTCCTCATTGTCAGCGAGAGCCCTGCGAAAGGGATCGTCGCGTACGCTGAGAAAGAAGACGTGGACATGATCGTCATGACCACCCACGGGCGTACAGGGCTCAAGCGGATGATGATCGGATCCGTCGCCGAGCGAGTCGTCCGCCACGCCCCCTGTCCCGTGCTCACACTTCGCTCGAAACTCGAATCGTAACGAGATCAGAGCCAGACTGCTGCACGACTAAGTCAGATTAGTTGACCTTCTCTCGCTGTATTTCGGACCACTCGATGCGCAACGCGACGAGCGCGAAAACACGGACACCAAATTGAAACAAAGAATGCCTCCGTTCGTCCTCGATGTTGTAACTCGTCAATATCGCAGAACGACGCGGCACGCCTCCTACGTCACCAGTCAACGGATCCGGAAGAGTCGAAGAGCCTTTCGGGTGGCTCGCGAAGCTCGCCCCGTCTACCTGACGCGATAGCTTGAACGCTCGCGCCGTGCGCGGCGATTGACGGGCGGGCAGCACCATCTTCCGCCATCCGCTCGCTCCGGCGATATACACATCGCCGAAACTCGAGGACGCGAAATCTGGCACTACCGCGTTCCGTCACTCGCCGCGCCCTTTTTCACCGCCTTACTAGGCAGTGACAAATCAACTTCGCAGGATATCTCACTGACTAAACAGAGAGTACTTCAGTCTAAGATTATATCTTAGATAATTACTACCATAGCAAGTGCCAATGACCACATCGTAGTTTGGGTTACGAAGGAGTTCCGCGACCCCTCTGTGTCCCACTTTCGTGATATCAACCACAGACGCGTTCAAACCAGCATTTAGGAAATGGAGATTTTGCTCTGCGATCGCTCCATAGTGAGACAAATGAGTATTGCGAGCCCCTTGATAGAGCGGATGCACGGTTCCGAGAACGCTGCCATGACCTTCCAAAATTATTGTTTGCCTATTGATACCGAGCTGCTTGTTTCTGTATGCATTACGATAAGCCACAAAATGGGTATCTGGTATAGTACTAACCCCTGACGCGGCGAAGATTTTTCCCTCACCATACGGATTTGTATACTCGTGAATTGTTCCGTTGGTATAATAGAGACTGGGCGTACCGGATCCGGAACGACGGAAACGCCGAAAAATAGCTTTGGAAGCACCACTGAGAGATGTAACTGAAGATCCAATCTGATAGGCGGTCACCGCCGTGGGTCCGCCGACCGCTCCAACCACCGTTTCAGTGCCAGCGTCTCGTGCCTCGTTGACCACGAACGTACCGATCGCGGTTGGTGAAACTGCGGCGCTGGTAGGAACTGCGGCAAATGCTGTCACCGCTATTCCTGCCGCAGCGATCGGCCCGATAAAGATGGCATCGTGCTCTCGGTGCCATTGTCGGTCCCAATATGCGGTGTAGCGCTCTCGCACTTCTTCACCAAAATCCCCACGAAGGGCGCGACGGTTGTAGTTTTCATCACCCGCTTTGCGCTTCGTGGCGTAATACATCCCGAAAAGCTCATCCTCACTGTACGGAACTGCAGTGCTCGTAAGGGGGAATCCGCCCGAGGAAGAGTGGTGCAAAATGTAGTAGCGGGTACCGTTGAGGTCGAACCAGCCCGGCGGATCCGTGACGGTACCTCCGAGCGTCTGTCCGGCAGCGGCAACGGCTCCGGTCATACAACCAGACTCCGTACAACCAGATCCTCCTGCGAAGCTGATCGGCCACAAACCGGAGGGATCGGTGAGATTGGCGGGGTTGTTGAAGGCGTAGTTGTAGCCATCGCGCGTCGGGTCGTTCTGCGCGAGCGGGTCAGGCTGCAAAAAGCGGCCTACGCTTGGGTCGTAAACGCGGGCTTGGGCATGCTGATAGGGCGCTCCGAAATCCTCGTCGGCATTCGCACCGTAAAAGCCCATCGACTGAAGCTCTGCGTAGCTGTCGAGATTCGGCGCATCGAGCGTCGTTTCGCTTTGAAGCACTTGACCGTAGGGGTCGTAATCCGATGCGCCCACGACTTCGCCGTAACCATTGACGGTCACGCGTGGAGAGCCGAGGTGGTCGGTCAAGACCGCGTAGTCCCCCGGCAAGCCCATCGGGCTCCCGAGCGGAATGCGGTAGCCGACGCCGGGCAAGCTCCACGAGTGCAGCTCTCCATCGACGTAGTCTGCAAAGGTCGTTTCAATGCGGTCGCTCGTCGTCACCGTCGTGGTGGTCGTGGGTCCTTGCGGACCGCTCGGGTTCCACGGGTCAAGCCCACCATCGTTCAGCACGCAGTTTCGGCCGCGGCAATCGAGGTCGAGCACGTCGCGCTGCTGGATCGTCTCTCCCTCTCGGAACATCGATGCATCGAAGCCGCTCGTATCGATCCCAATCAAGCCTTGCTGAATGTGGAATGTACGCGTCCGGTAGCGTTGCCCGGCGGCATCGTAATCGTAGCGCCGGCGATTGACCTCGCCGTTGCGGCTCTCATCGACGACGCGCGGAAGCCCCACGTTCGTATATGCGGTGGAGAGCACCGTCCCTGCACGCGTATCGGTCTCGACGCGCCCGAGACTGTCGTAGGCAAACGCGGCATCGAGAGCGCCGGTGACCTGCGCGAGCTGGCGTCCGGAGTAGGTGTAGCTTTGGGTCGCGCCGTCGCGCGTCAGGGTTTGAAGCTGTCCGATCGTATTGTACGTCGCCTCCAAACGCCCCGGCGAGGTGTCGTCTTCGCGAAGCGCTGTCGTGAGCGCGCCCCGGTCGTCGTAACCATAGACATACGATCCCGTCGCGGCGCTGTCGCATCCCGCGCCGGTTTCGCCCGGCGCGCATGGACGGAATCCCGCCCAGTCCACCGCCGTGATGAGCCCGTCGCCGCGCGCAAATCCAGCTCCGCTGCGCGCTGCCGGATGGTCGCTCTCGTAATAGAGACGGTAGCCAAAGGCCGGCACCTCGGTTCCCGACCACGCGGACGGATCGTTGACCGAAAGCGTTCGTCCAAGCCAGTCCGCCTGGACATCGAGAAGCTGCGGGGCGGGACTATCGCCCAGCAAGGTATTCTGCGCGCGATAGTGCTCTGCATCGCTTGCAAAGCGCGCGATTTCAACGGGCCCGCATTCGAGGCTCGAAGCGCTTCCGCTGCCGTTGACCACATCGTCAATGGCCGAAAGGTCAAACTCATCGGCCGTTCCATCGCGGCCTAGCGCGAAGGTCGACGCATCGACCCGCTGCGCCACGTCCATCCGAAGACGCGCGCAATGGTCGAGGTTGCCGGGGTCGCTTCCAAAGTCGATGTCCGCTTGGCCGATGCTGCCGTCGCCATCGATATCGCCGCAGACCGAAATATCGCAGGTATCGTCGCCCGTATCGATGGAGGCGATGGTGCCCCGCGCACTGAAGTGGTAGCGGAACGAAATCGCATCGGGCTCTCCGGGCTGGTAGCGCATCGCGCGCACCCGCCCATCGGCATCGTTGTCAAAGAAGGTTCGCTTGATGCCAATCTCCGGATATTCGTACGCCTGCTCCACGAGCTGCCCATGGTCGTCGTAGGCGTAGTCGACGCGCGTCTCGTCCTGCCCCACCACGCGTGCAATGCGCCCGTCAAGGTGTGGATCGGCCGTCGTTGTCAGCAGCGAATCTACCGGCACCGTGTCGAAGACCGTTGCCGCGACCGTCACCCCATCGATCGTTCGGGATGTTACTCGGCCCCAGCTATCGTAGCTCGGCGTCACGATACGACCATCGCTCGATGTCGCGCTTAGAAGGCGCGTTAGACCCGACGTGGTGATCTGCGTGCCGTGCTCCGGGTGCGTGCTCGAATCCCGCCGTCCGAAAGGGCCGCCGTACGTATAGGTTGTCACCTCGCCGTCCGGGTGATTCACCTGCGTCAGCCGGTCGAACATATCGTAGGCATAGGTGAGCGCCGGCGCGCCATGGCTCTGCGTCGACTGCACTCGCCCAAGCCCATCGGCCACCGTCACGTTTTCGACGACGCCGACCCCAGGAATATCGCTTGTGGTGCGCGACTCTCGGACGAAGCTATTGCCGCCGGCAAAGTTAAAGGTCGTCTGGCTGTTGGTGGTTCGGTAGAGCGAACCGGTCGGGTCGTAAAGACGCGATTCGACAACGCGGCCGCGCGCATCGCGCGTCGCTTCCGTGCGCGCACGGGTCGCGAAATTCGGGATCGACAAGATCGATGGATCGCTTGCGTCGATCGGCGCGTCGAGCGTCGCGGAGCGAACCACGCCGCCCGTCCCAATGTACTCGTTGTACTGGCCCCAGACGCGCTTCCCGCCTTCGTCCAGCAGTTCGTTTTGCACCCCGATCGGACGACCGAGTCCATCGAAGAACGAGTACGTCCGAACTTCGTTTCCGTCCGCATCCCGAAGGATCTGCTCAACGCGCGTCGGCGTTGTGCCGCTCGCTTGGGTGTAGTGCGTCTGAACCCGCGCGGCGTTCATCGTGGTTGAGGAGCACGCTTCCGTCCCTTCGTAGTTTGCCGCAGGGAGCTTGGTCACGGGGTCGTAGCAGATCGTCGTCGTGATATTCTCGCGGTCCCGGACGCTGTGGACAAAGCCCATCGGGTCGATGTTTCGCGTCGAGAGCAAACGGTAATGCCCGCCTTCGTCCACTTCGTAGTAGGCGGTGTGCCCCGGGAACCCAAGGTGGTAGCCGTAGCGATTGCGAAGGAAGTAGCCGGGGCGCGTTTCGGTTGCACTCTCAAGGAGTGCACCCGCCGGCGCATCGTTTCCATTGGCGAACAAGGCAAAGGAGGAATGCACCCGCGAAGTGTCGAAGGGGTCGACGGTAAAGCGCGCCGTCGGATAGCCGTAAAGGCTGCCCGTTCCCTGCGAGGTGTGTCCGGCGAGCGGCGGCTGCACGGGCGTCACCGGGTAGGCGGCGCTGCGCGTCATTCCGCCGGTGCTTCCCGCGAGATTGTCGACGAGCACGCTGCTCTCTTGGTCGTACCCGTACACCGTTAGTCCAAGCAGCGGACCACTATCGTCCCCGCCAAGATGCGAGGATGTCGAACGGACCAAGCTGGTGATGTGCGCATTGCGATAGGGCGAGCTCGCTTCTTCGGTGACGTAGCTTGTGCGAGAGAAGGTCTCCCGCATCACCTGCGCGGCGTCGCGAGACCCGGGCGTCAGAGTGTCTTGTCGGTAGTTGCGCGCGTCGGTATGACTGCAGAGCCAGCGTCGCGTCACCGCGTGCTCGCTATACGTGCAGAGCGGGAACGAATGCTCATCCCGCTGGTTCACCACGTCCACCTGCGCCGAGGTCACCCACGTATGCACAAACGGCGCATGCCCGTCGTAGTCGAGCTCGGAACGTCCCGGCGACGCCTCCACGAGCGAAAAGCCTGCCGGATTGTCGACGCGCTGTTCCACCACTGTCGTGATCCCTCGACCGGCGACGCCATCGCCCGAGCAGCTTGGCAGGGCCGCGCAGGCAGACGCCGTCGAGAGCTGCGGATTGCCCCCGCAAACGCCACTTCCGCCACACGTTCCAACGGAGGTGCAAAAGAGCGCGTTATCGATAAGGTCGCATTGCTGCCCCGGAGCGCATTGCGAAGGGGACGTGCTCGTCGCTCCCGTGCAGCAGCCGGCGCTCTCCTCAAGCCCGGAGGACGTTTGGCAGTAATGCGTCGTGTTAACCCCCGTTGAGAGGTTCTCGCGCTCCACTTCGTAACAACACGAAGGGCTGCTGCTCGTGCTGTCATCGACGTACTCCGTGGTGGCGGTAATGCTGCTTCGGGTCAGCCACACCGGCTGGTATTGGCGCGCTTCGCACGTCTCAATGCCGGAGCTCATTGGACCAGGAGAGATACACTCGCTATTGGGGACCCAACGCTTGTAGGCGTCGGCTTTCGCGCCAAGGCCGACCATGTGCGACGAGTACCCCATCTGCGTTCGGCTCAAGAGCGTCGACGGATCCGTCATCGCATCGAAACAAATGCCGCCAAACGTCTCTGAATGGGTCTCGCCGCTCGGAAGAACAAGATCGGTATCGCCCGTGCACCAGATATTGTTTGAGAAGACATAGCTCTCTTCGAGCGCCCCCGCCCGGCTCGCCGAAGGACGGAACGGATTGTTGTGGCCGGAAGTAGAGGGGAGGAACGGATTGTCTGACCCATCGTAGTTTCGTTCCACGATGGGGGCGTGCAGGAAGAGCGAGGAGCTTCGTTCACTCGCACCAGCGCGCAGCGGATTCACGACGACCGAAGCCGAATAGGCGCGACCGTCCATTTGAAGGAAGGTGTGATGAAGGTCCCACCGGTCGGGCGTTCCAAGGTGAAGCGGGATGTAGGTCCGCGACGCAACTCCGTCATAGAACACCGCATGGCCCGGGTCGAGTTCGCCCTCGACCGCGGTCGACGACGCGAGCGCGATATTCCCGCTGAACCCCGGCGCGGCCGATACGTCCGCATTCAAGATAAAGTCATCGCGACGCCAGCGGCCTTCGATGAGCGAAACGTGCGACTGCCATTCGTATTCCACGCGGTCACCGCCGGGCAGCGCAATCCCCGACAGACGAGGAAGACGAAATTCGTTCACGTCGATCCACGCACTCTCATGGCCTACGTTCACATTTCCGATCGGCGAAGCGACCGTACCGGCGCTCAGCGCCCCAACGATCATCCCCACGGGGATCGGCACATGCCACATCTTGGAGCCGTACTGGGGACGTTCGAACGCCGCTTCCTCGTATTCGAATCCATAGCTCGTCCGCTCGGTGTGGACCGCAACCAGATCCGGTCCCTCCTCCCCGCGGCTCGTCGCGCAGTGATCCGTGTGCACCTCTCCGCACCACTCAAAGCGCGTCTCACGCCAGTCCGCGCCCTCGGTCAGCGGGTGGCTTCCAGGTCCGGGATACGCGACCCGCGTGATCCGGCTCTGACCATCGAGCGAACAGGAATCCACCGTGCCATCGAACCCATCGGCGTGGAAAATCGCCCGAGTCTCCGGCACGAAGCTTCCGGACGACGTGAAGTAGCCCGTCTCCGCAACGCGAGGGATTGGCGTTCGTTCAAACTCTTTGCAGCCAGCGCCGTCTCCGAAATACGAAAAGCGAACGCCCTTTCCATCGGGGCTACGGATCGACGTCAGGTAAAGCGATGTGAACTCAACGCTATAAGGATGGTCGCCCACCACGCGCGGAGAAAACTCGTCCGGATAGTCGGTCCAGTTGTCGTGCCCTTCCGCACGCGGACGACCCACGCGGTGGCGGAAATACATGCGCGTGCCGTTGGGCCGCACGACTTCGATCTCGTCCGGGATCGCCATCTCGGAGCGAAGCGGCGCCTGGGCCACGACCTGTCCAAGTTCGTTGTAGCAATGCCCATCGAGGCCCGCGAGGAAGCACCCGTGCGGAACGGCATAGGTCGTCGACGAAAGTACGCGCCAATAGGAACCGTCCGTCAAACGGCCCCACTCTCGATCCAAGATGCTAAAGCCGCTTGGCAGCGGAAACGAGTTCGACGTGTCCCCATCCTGCCATGAGGGATCGGAAAGATCGTCAAAGGGCGGGAGGTTATCCCGCATCTCTGCATCTTCGTTCACCGGACGATAGGCCTGAATCAACCCTCCGCCGGAAAGCTCGAGACCCGCCGGGCCGCCACTGTACGGATCGCCCAGCGCGGTGGTTTCGTCGGGGATCTGGTCCGTCCACGAAGGCTGGCGAAGGTCCCAGCGAAACCGACCGAACCAGTTGCTGCTCCAGTACGCACCGAGGCCCGCACTATTGGAAATCGTAGGGTTCCACGAGTTGAAATCCGACGCCGTGCTGTACGACGCAGAGATGTCGAGACCAGGAAGCGACGCCACGTCCACGTTGACGCGCAAGTTCCCGCTCGCCGCATCGACCGATTCGGAAAGACCGTCTGCACCAAAGGCCATTTGGTAACCACCGGCGCCGGAGCTCGTCGACCCCGCGAGCATCTGCGGCGCAATGCTCGTATCCGTGAAGCTCGGTTGAGTGACGGTTCCAACCGAAGCTTCCTCGACTCCTGAACCCGCACAAGCCGCAAAGCCAATCAAAGCGAGCAGGCACGTGAGGCCTGCTTTCCAACGCGCGTGAATTTCCATGCGGCGACGTTGATTTCAGATCGCGTGAGCGGCCATCTGTACCCCCGTACGATGTTCCAAGGGTTCATGTCATTTGAACAGAGACTCGGTTTCTAGCAGGCTGGCGAAAAACGTCCGAAACCGCTTCGCGGCATTTTCACGCACTCAAACGCCATCCAATTCTCGCCACGTATGTACAATACGAGTCCAACAATCGGACGCATCTGCGCACGTCAAAATCCAACGAATCAAAATCGGCCCTTTTTCACCAGCCTGCTAGGCCCAGAATTCATTGGCTTGCCGAACTCACCGGACAGCCACGGTGCGGGGGTCGAACCGATATGGACCGGACGTACCATGCACTCTCAAAGTACACCGCGTCGCTGCGAAAAATGCGCGGCTTCTTCTCGCGCGATCCGCACGCCAGTCAACGGAACGGGTTTCGATTCGCTGGATTTCTTCAGCTGCCCTCTAGCTCCGGTGTGACCATTACATTCAAACCGGGGAGGTCGCTTTCCCGTTCGCTTAGAATCTCCCAGACCACACCAATAACCGTCTCCGCGCGCGTCGTGAGGACCATTTCGGAGCGGTGTGCGATGACGAGGTCCGTCGTGCCGAGGCCGTCCAATCCGCATCGATGAAAGCCTTCAAGCTCGCCCGTCACAACCGGCAAGATGGCGCCATACGCCCCCGAACGAACCGCATCGAGGAGGATCTGCGCGGTGCCAACTCGAAGCTCGACGCGATGCCCGGAGATTCCGCGGGTGGTGTCGGAGTCCATCACGACGAGCGGAATCTCATGAGTCTTCGTTCCACGCTTCGGCTTCTTCGCGACGAAAAGGTCGTGTTCAAGCTTGGCGATGCACTGTTGGGCGAGGTCCTCTCGCGCAGGCATCGATTGCACGATCGCGACGTCGATATCGCCCTGCTGAAGCGCATCGCCGATATTGGCGGGGCGAGGGTGGATATGCGGCTCAAGCGCTGAGTATTTCTCGAGGAGAGGAGCGAGCGATGGCAGCAACACATGACGCGCAATGAGCTCATCGGCGTACAGATGGATAGGCCCCGTGTGCTGAAGGCCGAGCATCGCCATCGTGCCTTCGTCGACGACACGCATTGCTTCGCGAACCGCCGACAAGAAGATCTTTCCGCGTAGGTTCAGCGACAAGCGCCCACCGCTTCGGTCAAAGAGCGGTTCACCAAGGTCTTCTTCAAGAAGCTTGATCGATCGCGAGAGCGCCGAAGGCGTTAAGCAAGCGAGCTTTGCGGCGGTCGGCAAATGCTCTGTTTCGGCGACCGCACGAAAAGCCGGCAACCAGGACCAGTAGTTTGCGACGCGACGAGCTCTTTCCATGCGCTCTTCATACCCCTAGAAGCCTGTTTCGTTACAGAGGAACCTACATTTTTCCGAAAAGGGGAAGCGACGCGGTCGACAGAACACCCACAACTTGTCGGCACAGCCAGCAGGCTATTAAAAAAGAACGATTTCGGTTCCTTGGTTCTCGCGCGCGCGGATATCTCCGATGTTTGGGCTCGTTGCAGATCCGAGCTGTCCGATCCGGCGCGGACGACGGTCGAACAACTTTCATGCGCCTGAAGATCACGACATCGAAATTCCAATCGAAAAACCACACTTGTGCGGTCACGTGTTCCCAAAGAGTGTACGAAATCGTTTAAGCTAAGGGAACGTGTCCGAACGACGTTACCTCGACGCTCTCCTTCGCCTTCCAGAGATCGGCGATCCGGCTGAGCGCAACGCGACCTGGCGTCAGAGTCTAGCGACCCTGGCAGGCGCTGTGGCGGATCATCAGCGCTCGCTGCCCCTCGAAGGCCTCGATCCCGATATTCTCGAGAGAGCCATGCTGGTCGCCATCGAGGACGGTCTTGTCGATGATGTTGCGTGGCTCTCGGGACCGGCAGCGGCGGCGGCTCTTTATGAACTCGCAGCGGCCATCCCGACGGGCGAAGCCAAGCGTCAGCTGGGCCGGCGCCTCCTCGAATATCTTCGTCGCGGAGATGCGGCGACTTTCGTTTCATTGGCGACACAGCTCGCCAGCGGCTCGCGAAGAGCCCTGCATGGCCCAAGTGTACGAGCACGCGTGGCGCTGGCGCTCGATCTTCCAATCGGCCTCGGTGCGCGCGTCGACGGTCTCGCCCTCGCGTTAATCTCGCGCCGGGAGACTTCGCGTGATTGGCTCACCCGGCCCTCCACCGGCTCCCTGCCGAGTCGCCGACTGGCAGCGAGATTGCTTGAACGAGCGGCGCGGGAAGCCGCCCATCGAGC
Organism: Myxococcota bacterium; assembly: GCA_020629955.1. GTDB lineage: Bacteria > Myxococcota_A > Polyangia > Polyangiales > Houyiibacteriaceae > JAHDCI01. The sequence continues at coordinate 61,675 of JAHDCI010000002.1, forward strand.
GCTTGAAGGAGATGATAGCGGGGTGCGCGTCTTTGAGACGCCAGAGGTTCAGGACGCCTGGACGCGCCTGCTCGCCGAACGTGAATCCCTCGTCTGGCGGCATGTCGCTTCGGCCCGCGGTCTTCTTAGCTCAGCTCGACCAAAGCTCCGCGATGAAATCCAAGAACACCTTGAGACCAAACTCGGAGTAACTCAGTGGCGCCGGGCAGCCGCTTCCCTTGCGGCAAGCATTGCGCATGATCCGAAAGCGGAGAAGGCGTGCTACCGGCTGCTCGGCTCGGAGATTTTTAAGCAAGATGCCGGTATCGCGACGGCGATGATCTTTGGGCTTCCCCGCGCGGCCGAGCGCGAACCAGCGGTGGTCGAAAAGCTTCTCGAGCAGCTCGTCCGCGTCGGCGGGATCTCTGCGGCAGAAGCTCTCGTCGATCTTCGCCGGGAACGGATCGCGCCTTCATTCGGTGAATGGGCCGCGGAGCGGGCGCGCGCTCAGCTCCGGGAGACCCTCTCGGAGGTTCGCAACAAAGACGACGGGGAGGCGGCGCTCGCCCAAGCGTTGATCGACGAACTCGATGTCGAAGCGGAGCACGATTCCCTCCGCGATATGGTCGCGAAGGCCCTCGACGCATTCGTGCGGGATGGCGCCAAGGGCGCGCAAGCCGCCGCCGACTTGGCTCTCCGAGCCGCAGAACAGCGCGTGGCGTTCCTCGAGCAATGCGTTGCGGACGCCGAGGGAACGGAGCGCCGGATGAGCTTTCGCGCGCTACGTGAGCTCGACCTCGCAATCCTTGAATCAGATTCTCTGGCGAACTTGCTTGCGCTTCGAGCGAAAGGAGAGGAGCTCGGTTCCAGCGTACAGCCGCTCGGCGATCTCTTTCAGCGACTCGCCAACTGGTTGATCATCCGAGAAGGTGACCCAGTCGATCGAACACCCGAGCATTTCACGCTGCGTATGCGCCGCCTTCGAGCGCTCCTTCACCTCGTCGACGCGGACGGAACTCGAGTCGATGGACGCGAGGAGCTTCGAAAGCGCAGGCGCCTTGTTGCGGCGCGTGTACTTCTCAACCGAATGCGTCATGACGGCAACAACCGACAGCGTCGCGCGATGATCGCCGCCACGGCGCGAACTTGCGACGCGCTCATCCGCGAAGAGACGTGCGAGGTCAGCGATATTTTCTTGTTGGCGAGCACCCACGCAAAGAGCAAAGCGGACATCGTCGCCATGGCAGAAGCGGCGATGGTTCCTGAACTGGTCACTGCGCTGACGGCGTACGCAAAGCTTCAAGAGCGGATGGAGAAGGCGCCGCGAGCGCGGCAGAGCGTGCGCGCACTCATGGAATGCGCCAACGCGCTGCCCGCCGCGTCCTCATCTCGGGTAGAGGCGCTAAGAAGAGCCCTGCTCGATCTCGCCCGCTCCCTCGAGCCGCTCGCACTCTCCCAAAGTCAGCTCGAAATCGCAGAACGCTCTGCGGGTGAGAGCCCCCTCGCCATGGTCGAGGCGGCGATCGAGCAGTTCTCCCGGCTCGTTGTCGGCGCCTACCGCCGCGCGGGCGTTTCGTATCCGGAAGATCGCTCTGCGACCTCCGCGATTCGTCTTCTCGATATTCATCTTGAGCGCACGATTCGAGGAAAGAGCGTCGACCTCAGCGAGACCTTCAGCACCCTTCGCGAGACCCTGAAGGAAGAGGTTCCCCCAGCCATCCTGGACTCGATCACCTGCGTGCTCGCGCGCGTACCAAAGCTCCCGGTCGACGCGCCTCGCAATGACTCCGTGATTCTGCTTACCAGCCCCAAAGAAGCCCCTCTCCCTGGATGGGTGCCGAGCAATCGTGTGCTTGGGGGCTTCTATGTAAAGCGTTCGATTGGAACGGGTGCGGTCGGCTCAGTCTTCGTCGCGGCTCGCTCCGAAGAGCGAAAAGATCCGAAGGCAGAGCAGTTTGCGCTGAAGACTCCGGAGTTCAGCGGTGGTGCCGCGCGAACGTTGACGGAGGAAGAGTTCCTTCAGATGTTCCGAGAGGAGGCGGGCGCATTGCTTTCGCTCCCTCAGCACAAAAATATTGCGCGCTTCGTCACCTTCGACGCGGGTGCACGCCCGAAACCGATTTTGGTCATGGAGCTCGTGGAGGGACCGAACCTCGAACGCCTCATGGAGATGAAAGATCTCGATATGACGCGCGCCGTCGAGCTCCTCGTCGGTCTCGCGGACGGTCTCGATGTGATGCACTCGAAGGGTATCGCGCATCTCGATATCAAACCTTCAAACGTCATCGTGCGCGAGGGTGATGTGCCCGTGCTGGTGGACTTCGGTCTCGCCGGTCGCACGTTGCGTCCGGGTTGCGGAACCGCGAGTTACGGAGCTCCGGAGGTCTGGGGCCACTCGGAGGTGGACGATCCCGAAGCGACGGCAGCGGATGTCTACGCGTTCGGATGCCTCGCCTTCGAGCTGTTGACCGGAAAACCTCTTTTTGAGGGCCCGCACGATCTCGCAACGATCACGCAGCATCTCCAACACGACGGAATGCCCAAGCCCGTCGGCCAAATGAGCACCGACCCTCGAACGGCTGGCATCGCGGAAATCATTCGGCGCAGCATCCGGAGAAATCCGGCCGAGCGCGTGAAAATGCGCGACATTCGCGTCGCCCTCGAGCGCCTCCGTCCCACCCTGACAGCGCTAAGCTGGCCGATTCAGGGAACTGCGCGCTAGCTCGCCGCGGCTTCCTGCTGAGACGGAATCTCGACCGCCAACGAGGACGTGTCTCGGCTAGAAGCCTATCAACGCTTCGGCCCCTCTGTGATCTCAATCACATAATGAACTTGAAAATCAAAATCATTATCAACAAAGTACATCGGTCCTTGGAAGCGACGCGTGTTCGCTTTGGCCGATTCGCGACTCTCTCGGCCATGCCGCTTTCAAGGGCAACCTATCTACGGAGCCACTATGCAGACGACGATCAAGAGCCCACATCAACACTCCCAGCGCCTCATTGCCCGAGGTGATTTCGCGTCCGTTCATCGATGCGAGTGCGGAGGAATACAGCTCACTATTGGCGCCCTTACGCTCCGCCTCACCACAGCTGCTCTTCTGAGTCTTACGGCCACCCTCGAGGAAGCCGCAGGCAACTGTGAGCAAGCCGGTCCAGCGCGAGCACTTACCTCGTTTCAGCGGGGAGATGCCTAGCGGATTGTTGATTTACACCGAATCCCGCTTCGCCGCATTTTCACCCACTCAAACGCCATCCAATTCTCGCCACGTATGTACAGTACTTGCCATCAAATCGGACGCATCTGCGCACTCAACACTCCCACGTTTCAGAATGGGAGCGAATCAACGAGCAGCGGAAAGGCGGCGCAAAGCGGTGTTTGAACAAGCACTGCGAATGGTGATCGTCGCGACGTTTGGGCAGGACGAACTCCGCATCTTGCTGGGAGAAGAGCGCGACTGCGCGCAATGGCCAGCCTCGATGGCATGCGCCTTGGCAAATGCCATGATGGAAAGCGAATCAACCTGGGAGCGTATTGCGCCTCTGCTCGACCGGCACCTGAAGCCAACGCACGAGAGTGCCGAAGAGGATATTGAGTCCCTCTGCGACTGGCTCGAGCACTATCGCGATGCCCGAGAACATGGTCTTGGTGGAGCAACGGAGCTGTGGTCGCTCCTCCGCCGGAAAGAACCAGCGCTCGCGATTCCGATCGGTCGTCTCGCAGAAGAAACCTGGGTACGGTGGACGTATCTCGCCAAACAAGCTTCGTAGCGCTTACGCGTCTGAAGTGATTCCCGGAGCCCGGCGACGTCCTTTTCGTCGCCTCCACAACGCTGCCCCAATCAGAAGGAAGGTCGTGCCCTCACCGCTGGGAAGTGACCGAAGAGCGGAACACCCAGGGGGAAGCTCCGCTTCACTTCGAGGCTCTTCCTCCTCGTTCTCTTCGGCCTCGAGATAGTCCAAGGTTCCATTCTGGTCCGCATCGCCACTCGCATCGGGCCGGGTATCCTCCTGCTCGTCCAGGAGTCCGTCGCCGTCTGAATCCGAGTCGAGGTAGTTTGGCATTCCATCGCTGTCGAGATCGATCGGATTCGGATTTGCGCCGCGATAGTTCAACGCGTCGGTCACCTCTTGCATCGTGAAGATGCCATCCCCATCGTCGTCGGGGTCGAGCAGGTCCGGGCTCCCGTCCAGATCGGTATCCGGCAGCAAAGGCGTCTCGCCGATCACCACTCCGCAACCCGCCGAGCAATCCGGATCAAATCGATCGTCGAGGCCATCTCCATCCGTGTCGACACCGCTCGGTTCCCGATTCGCCACACCATCTCGGTCGGTATCATTCGCCTCGACGAGGTCAAAGTGTCCGTCTCCATCGCTGTCGACATCGAGATGATTCGGTACGCCATCGCCGTCGAGATCCTCGCATTCGTCGACATGGGTGCACTCGAGAAGGTTGGCAACGCCATCCCCGTCCATGTCCGTATCAAGCTCGTTCGGCACGCCATCGCGATCGTGGTCTCCACCCGGCTGAGCTCCGGGAGCCCCCGGCGGCCGACTCGGTGGCTCGGTGCTGGGCGGCGGCATATCGCAACGATGAAAACCGGCGTTCCACTCCCACAAGGCTCGGTACTTCGGAGCATCGTTATCGTTATAGAACTCTTTCGCGCCCCAGCTGCCCCACTGCGTATATCGATCCACAAAGTTGAAATGATTGATGTGGTCGAAGCCGTGTTCGCAAAGCAGCGTTAGGTACAAGAGATAGATCTCGTACATTCCCTCACTGCGATTCGCTTCTTGGAGGGTCTCCACCAAACGTACACGGTTGGCGTTCTCGCTCGGCGTCCCACTCTGGAGTTGAATGGCGCGCCCCACGACCCGGAGACTCTGTCCCGCTTCATACGCCACAAGCTCCACGTCTTCGGCTTCGGCCGTGGCGGAGTTTGCGGCAAGTGCGCTCGGAATGGAACGAATCCCCCGGCGACTCGTCTCCTCAAGGCCAACACTTTCCCGCGCATCCTGAAGGACTTCTTCTACGGAAAGCGGTTCCGCTCGCTGAGCGTGTTCGTCATTAAACTCGACCATCACATAGGGCGCGACCGCGAGGTATTCAGCGCGGTATCCACGCGGGTTGATTTCCACCTCCTCACCGAAACGCGAATAGCGTAGTTCGCCGGTCCTGGGGTCTTCGTAGGTCGACGCCCGGCGGTAGCGCTCGTTGCGATGGAGGGCTTGAAGGCGAATCTCGTTGACCTGATTGTTGAAGCTCTGCCCGGGGATCACGCGTCGCACTCGAGTCTGGAAGGCTTCGCTTCCCCAAACATCCTCAAAGATTCCCCAAAGCTGCGCAGTTCGGTACGAGTGATAGCGATGCCCGGCATTGTTGCGGATGGCCTGCTCGGGATAGAACTCCTCTTCCTCTGGGAAGAAGCCCAGCTCAAATCCTCGATCGTTCACCACAGGATTTTGAGGAAACGCCCACTCGTCGGCGTTCCACGTCTCGTTCGAGTACTCGAGCCAAACTTGCAGCGTCGGGTCGAGTCGCTCGAGGAGAAACTCCGCGAGGGATTCAACGAACGCGTCATCGGCAAGGTGCGGAACGCAGATCCAAAGGTCACGACCAATCTCGTTGGCGAGAGCGACATGGTATTCGTAAGCGACGCCGAGTTCGCCGGTCTGCGTATAGTGCGCGGCCTGACGCCGCTCTTGCCAATCACCGATCGGATGCGCGTTGGTGCGCCCCCAGTCCATGGTTCGCAGCGGACCATGAAAAGCGCTGAGCTCTTCGATAAACGAAGGGTGGAACGGCTGCTCTTCATAGGTCTCTTCGAACCCTGGCAAGATAAACCGGATGTCGCGAATGGGATCGGCGGCATCCGAGCGCAAGATGGTGATCAGCAGCTGCCCCGAGGAAGGGATCGCAACCGCGCGACGTGTCTCTCCTCCAGCCGCTTCAAACTCCTCCCAGCCCGCGACGCCATGGAGACGAATCCGGCCGCTTCCTTCGAAGATCAGGGTATGGCGGCCTGCGATTTGAAGTTCGACGAGGGTATGAACAAGTTGCGGCTCACCATCCACATCGAAGGGCACGCGCGCCGGCCAGCCATGTTCATCAACCGGAATGGCTTCACGATGCCCGGTATCGAAGGGGCCACCGGGCGTCACATTTGCGGTCAGCCACTCGCGGGCATTCTTGAAGACGTCGACGAAATGAACCGACGTTCCGTAGTCCTCGTTATGGCTCAGGTTCCACCCAATTGACTGCGCGGTCACCCTTGAAACCGAAGCGATGAGAGGGAGAGCTATGATCAAGATCCATCGTTTCATGAATTCTCTCGATATCAATCACCGCATACGAGACCTCACGATAGAGCCCTCTTCAAAAAGTGACCAATCGGTCCTCATTCTGATCAAAACGAGCAAAAGAGCCAGCAAAAAACGAATCACCCACCGGTGAACGAGGAATGCGCCCTTTTGGCTGGACCACGTTCGCGTGCCTAGTGCGGGGATCGGATCGGTAGAAGGGAAGATCTTTCGTCAGGGGCGCCGAGGCGAGCCGCGGTCAACGAACGACATGCCGAGCATACCGAAGCAAGAGTGACGCTCGGATCGGCGTTCCTGGCGGAAGAGGGCCTTTCTACCGATTTGAATCACGCACTAGCGCGCCGCGATGGTACCGGCCGAGGTCGTCTCTGCAGGTTGAGGAAGCGTCATCTCGAAGACGGTCTCACCGGGTTTGCTCCGGCAAAGGATCTTTCCGCCATGCGCTTCCACGACCTGCTTCACAACGGCGAGGCCGAGACCCGTGCCGCCCGCTTTGCCGTGCGTGGTGAACGAGTCGAAGAGCCTCGCAAAAATTGCATCGGGAACCCCCGGGCCGTCGTCGATAAACTGAAGCAGCAACTCCCCATCGTCGGTACGATCGACGACGATCTTAAACGTGCCCATTCGACCTTCGTCGGCAAGAGCCTCGGCCGCGTTCCGAGCGAGGTTGTGCACCGCACGTTGAATCTTGTGCGCGTCGAGATAGCCAATGCCTCGATCGAGTAGCTCGACTTCGACGTGAATACGATCACCGACGGCGCGCCGGATCTGTTCGGCGAGTTCCTCGAAGAACTGGTAGACGTAAACTTTCCGCACCCAGAGTTCGGTCTCCCCCCGCGCGAAGGCAAGGGTCTCTTTGGTCATCGCCTCGAGCGTGTCGACCTGACGAAGAATCGTCGCCACGAACTCTTCGCGCGTATCGGGATCGGACTCCTCGCTGAGCAGCCGGGTGTAGCCCTTAATGACGGTCATGGGCGCTTTAAGATCATGAAGCACGCCCGAGAGGAACTGCCCCAGAGCGCTAAGACGTTCCTCGCGCGCGCGGCGATGGCGATTACGAGCTTGCTCGATCGCGGTCGAGATGTGGCCCGCGATCACGGTCGCGAGCTTTAGATCGTCATCGGAGAAATCGCCTTGTCCCTGCTCCTTATTCAGCAGCTCGACCGCGCCGGTTCGGATCTCACCCGCCTCTTCCCAGCGAAGGGGAACGCAGAGAAGATTGTAAGGGTGATAGTTGTTGTCCTCACCGACGACGCGCGCATGTTCCACGCCCTCATCGATCTCGTGGATCACATGCGGACGCTGGGTCTTTGCAACAAAGCCGCAGACGCCCCGCCCCGCTTCCATCTTCTTTCCATGAACACGCTCCGCTCCACCGCCGAACGCTGCACGGAACCAGAGGTCGCCGGAATCGTCCATCGAAAGGAGAAGCGAAGCGGCCTCGGCATCGATGGCGCGCATCGCGCGGGCGAGAACGCCTTGAAGGAGGTCATCGAGCTTCGCGGCGCTCGCGGATACCTGTGCGATCTCGAAGAGGACATCGAGTTCGCGAATCTTCCGCTCAAGCTGGTCTTGCGTTTCGAGCAGCTCAATATTCTTTCCGACCACGGAAAGGAAGAGCTTGCTGTTCTCCACGGAAACCGCCGCCTGCGCAGCAAGCGCTTCCAGCAGCGCTTCGTCGTCCGGCGTAAAATAGCCACCGCGCTTATTCAGCACCTGGAGGACGCCGATGATGCGCCCATGTTGGTTCTTCATGGGAACGCAGAGAACGGAGCGCGTCCGGAAACCGGTCTTTCGATCCCACTCCGCATTAAAACGGACGTCGAGGTACGCGTCCTTCAGGTTCAGTGCGCGCCCGCTCTCTGCGACCGAACCGGCGAGCCCTTCCCCAACGTTGAGTCGGATCTCGATGACGTGTTCGCCTTGCGCGACTTTCGACCACAGCTCGTTCGTATCTTCATCCAGCAGATAGAGCGTCGAACGATCGGCCTCCATGACGTCCGAAACGCGCGTGAGAACCTTCTGAAGCAGCTCGTTTAAATCGAGCGTCGACCCAAGCAAGACTCCGATTTCTTGGAGTGTCTTGAGTCGCGCGCGCTCTTTCGCCACCCGCTGCGCCATCTGCGAGAGCTCCCCCTCGCCGGCACGCGCTACCTCGAGAATATACTCCCCTGAGGTCGTGAGCTCTTCTCGCTCACGCATCTCGTTCTCCAAAGAGGGGCACGCCGCGCATCCTGGGAGTGTCGCAGCAACCGGCGCGGAAACACAAGCGTAGCGATCTCGTCACTCGCTCAATTTGTCCCCGCCGATGAAAACTCCTAAGCGATCGAAGGAACATAGGGATTCCCGACCGTACGCCGGTTCAGGGACCGAGGAGCGTGCAGTCGATGGTCGCGCTCGGATGCAGCACTGTGATCTCGCAGAGCGCCGGCCCGGTCTCTTCGAAAACTCCCGTCCGAACGGGGAGGCATAAAACATCACACGAATCGGCAATAAAACACTCGATATAGTCCGATAGCCGGTTGAGCGTAGCGAGCTCCTCTTCGCTGGGAAGCCCGTTGATGCAGACCCGAAAGTCGTCGCAATGGAGCCGACCCGGAAGCTCGTCCGGAATGCAGTTTTGGAGCGCGGTACATCGAAACGCATCTCGATTGCATTCGCCCCGGCTCGCATCCGGCGCGGAATCCGCAGCCGAATCCATCGAAGCGTCCGGTGCTTCACTATCCTCGGACGCATCTCGCGCCGCGTCGATCGCCCCGTCCAAAGGAACCTCTCGCTGATGCGACGCGTAGCAACCGGCGAGCAAGAGCGATGCGATCAGTATCTCCCACTTCATCAAGAGGAACTTACCCTCTGAAGAAAGGGCAGCGCGAGCCCCAAAAACGCCTCGGGGGTATCGATATGTGCGAAATGACTCGATTTGGAGAGCCAGTGCATCTCGGCGCTCGGAATCGCCTTGGCGAGTGCCTGCCCTACCCGAGGCGGCACCATCGGATCTTCTTCCGCATAGATGAGCTGGAGAGGAACGGGAAACTCGGCGAGCGCGGAGAAGGCGCGAAACGATTGGTCCATGACATCCGGGTCGAGTCCATCGCGTAACCACGAAATGAACGCCTCACGACCCGCGTGCGTCCGGAGGGGAGACGCATATTCCGTAAGTTCCTCCAGGGATTTCAGACTCTCGTCGCGGTAGTGAACGTTGCGCCAAACCCAGCCTTCGGGGTCGAGGCGGATCGCCGCATGGAGCGCCGCACGCGCAGCCGGAAGCGAGAGCGCCGCCCGCAATACTCGAAGGCGGCGCAGAGGTAGACCGGGCGAGTGGAGGTTCACCAGCGCGCGAATCGACGCGGGCTCTTCAAGCGCCAGGCGCATTGCGAGATAGCCTCCCATGCTATTGCCGATCACGGCCTCCCCGTAGGTCCCGGTTGCTTTTGCGATCTCTGCGATTGCCCGGGTGAGGTTTGCCGCATCACATGGCACCCCGCAGCTTGGAGTTCGACCCGCTCCTGGCAGATCCGGGACAACGATTCGATAGCCCGCTTCGATAAGCGGCTGCGCGAGATAACGCCACGAATAGCTGCTCGTCATTAGCCCATGGATCAAGAGCAGCGGCGATCCCTCACCGCCGCTCCGCACGCGCACCGGAACTCGCTCGCCCCCAAGGCGGATCGTGACGCGCGACTCTTCGAGCATTGCTAGGCGATGCGGTTTGCGAGGTCTCTTTGGAATGGTGCGCCGCGCTGGACGCTCAAACGGTTTCAGACTCGCCATCGCCCTGCTCACTCGGTACGGCGCGTCACGTAGAGGATTCCCATCGGGACGACCTCACCGCTTTCCGCCTCAATGGTCACGGAGCGTTCGAAAACCGACCGGGTTCCGTCCCCGTCAAGGTCGCCTTCCGCGCGAACGGTGAAGAGCGGCCGTCCTTCTTGCACGCGCACGTCGCATCCGGAAGTGGGAAAGATCACCTCGTAAGAATAACGCAGGGTCCGAGCTTCGCCGAAACCAAGCGCGGCCCACGACGCGCTCCCCGGGGACGTTTCATCCACGAAGAGCACCTCCCGGCGTTCTGCAGAGGGCTGCTCTGGATGAAGCCCGGTGCTCTCCGGGAGACAACGCGTGCGCGAAGTCCCCTCAAGCCCTTCGTGTCGCGCTTCGTAATAGCTCTGCGCAGCGCCCGCGATCTCTTCGAGCATGGACGGCGCCTCCGCGATGCGGCTGGTCCGAAGGTTTTTGATAAACGAAGGGATGATCACCGCGAGCGGGACGGCGATCAGAGCGAAGATCACGCTGCGTTCGAAGAGCGTTCGGCCGCTCGTTCGCACGCGACGACGCGTCTTCGGCAAAGAGCGGTAACGCGCCCCCATCGAAGAAGGCTCGCTCAATGCGCCTCTCTCCACGTCGGCCCAAACCCGACGTCAACGACGAGCGGTACCGATAGTTCTGCAGCACCTTCCATATGCTCACGGATCAACGCCTTCATGACCTCACGCTCTTCCTCATGAACCTCGAATACGAGCTCGTCATGAACGGTGAGGATCATGCGCGACCGAAGCCCCTCGCGCTCGAGCGCGCGGTGCATGGTCACCATGGCGCGCTTGATGATATCGGCGGCCGTCCCTTGAATCGGGGTATTTCGCGCGATGCGCTCGGCTCCGTTTCGGAGGGCCGGGTTGCGGCTCCTCAGATCCGCAAGTCCGCGACGACGACCGTAGAGGGTGGTCACGTACCCGGACTTTTTCGCGCCCTGCACGGTCTCGTCCATGAAGCGGGCGACGCCTTGGTAACGAGCAAAGAAAGCGTCGATATAGCGCTTCGCTTCGGTCTTCGTCGTGCCGAGATTCTGCGCAAGAGCGAACTGCGTCTGCCCGTAGATGACGGCGTAGTTCACGGTCTTCGCATCATTCCGTTGCTTGCGGGTGACCTCCGCTTCGCTGATCTCGAAAAGGGCCGTCGCGGTGCGTACGTGAATATCCTCGGAACGCGTAAAGGCGTCGAGCAGCTCCTCGTCTTGGCTTAGGTGCGCGAGCACCCGGAGTTCGACCTGCGAATAGTCCGCCGCACACATGAGGAATCCGGGTTCCGGAACAAACGCGGAACGAATCGCTCGGCCGAGCTCAGTGCGGATCGGGATATTTTGTAGATTTGGGTTCGAGCTACTAAGGCGTCCCGTCGCCGCGACGGCCTGATTGTAGCGCGTGTGCACCCGACCCGTCGCCGCATTGATCGCAGCGGGCAAAGCATCGAGATACGTGCCCTTGAGCTTCGTGAGCGAGCGGTGTTCGAGAATCAGGGCCGGGAGCGGATGTTCGGCGGCCAGTTCGTCGAGCACTTGCGCGTTGGTCGAGCGACCGGTCTTCGTTTTTTTAATGACCCGAAGGCCGAGTTCGTCGAAGAGGATGCCCTCGAGCTGCTTCGGCGACCCAAGGTTAAAGGGCCGGCCCACGATCGAATGGGCGCGCGCTTCGATCGCGTCCGCTTGTCCGCCGACATCGACCGACATCTCCTGAAGCAGCTCGGAGTCGACCTTGACCCCGGTTCGTTCGAGATCGGCGAGCACTCTCGCGAGCGGAATTTCGAGCCCTTCGTAAAGTTCCCGAAAGTTCTCAGTGCGCATTCGTGGACGGAGCAGCCGGGCGAGGCGCAGCGTGTAGTCAACGTGCTGCCCTGCGAGCGGTACGAGCTCTTCGAACGGAACCTCGCTCATCACGCGACGCACTCCGCGCGCAGGGCGTTCGAGCTCACTTATCGGTGCAAGCGAGAGTCCAAGCTCCGCCTCAACGACTTCGGAGAGGGTGTGCGAGCGACGCTCTGGCGCGTAGAGATAGCTTGCGAGTGGAACATCAAAGCACGCCCCACGAAGCACAACGCCAAGCTGTCCCCACGCGATCGCTTCCCGCTTCACGTCGGCGGCGTACTTGGGAAAAAGAGAGTTGCTGAGGACCGGGCGAAGAAGCGCAAGAGTGGCTTCCCGATCAGGACATCGCGATGGCGCTTCGTCATTTGCGAAGGGGATGTACGCCGAGTGCCCTTCGCTATGGCTCAACGCGACCCCAGCAACACGCGCAACGAGCGGGTCTTCCCCATCGAGCAAGGTGTACATCGAGAGCTCGCCGATGGTCCGAGCGTCTGCGAGAAAGTTCGAGATGGCCTCGGGCGTCTCGAGCAGCGTTGCAGCGCTCGTCTTTGCAGGCGCCGCGCCGATCTGCTGGAGCATGCTCGTAAACTCGAGCTCGATGAAGAGCGCTCGAAGCTTCTCGCTATCGGGGCCCGTGTACGTGAAATCGACATCTTCTAGTTCGAGCTCGTCGAAGAGCGTGACGAGCGTGCGTGAAAGATCCGCAAGCTCGCGGTTGTCACGAATTTTTTCGCCGAGCTTGCCCTTGATCTGATCGGCGTTCTCGTAGATGCCTTCGAACGTTTTGTGCTGCGCGAGGAGCTTCGCCGCGGTTTTCACACCAACCCCGGGTACGCCAGGGATATTGTCCGAGCTATCCCCCATGAGCGAGAGCAGGTCACGGACTTGTTCGGGCAAGACACCAAACTTCTCAATGGTCTCCTTGGTCCCGAAAATCTTCTGCCGCATCGTGTCCCACATCACGACTCCCGGCTCATCTTCGTCGACCAGCTGGAGCAGGTCCTTGTCCGCGCTGACGATCACCACGGGACCTTTCTCGCGGTGCTTCTTCGCGAGGGTCGCAATGATATCGTCCGCTTCCATCCCGGGATGCTCGAGACGCGTCATGCCGAGCGCGTCGACAAGCTCCATGATGCGCGCAACTTGGGGCTCGAGATCTTCCGGCATCGGCGGCCGGTTGGCCTTGTACTCCGGATAGAGTTCTTTTCGTTTCGAGTCGCCCCGAGAATCGACAGCAACGCATACCTGAGCGGGCTCGCGCCCCTCGATCAGTCGCATCATCATCGAAGCAACGCCGCGAACGGCGTGCGTGGGTTCTCCCGAGCTTGTGCTCATCGGCGGGAGCGCGTGGTACGCGCGGAAGAGATAGCCGCTGATATCGACCACGTAGAGCGCCGCCGGATCGCCCATCACGGGCAGTATGGATGCGGGGTAATCCTCGGGATCGGGCAGAACCACTTTGGGCTTTTTGGCGGCCATCCAGAGGAACTTCCCACTGGGGTCGGCCTGGGTCAACGCGTCTGGAAGATCACGGAGTCGAACGGGACGCGATCCGCCCTCCACCGGTTGGAAATTGCGGGCAAAAGCGCTCGAAATTGACCAATTGGGTGACAGATCCGAGCGTTCAACATCATCGCATGTGCAAAAGTCGAACATCTGTGTTGACGACGGGGCGGTGGATCCGCATCATGAAGAAACCGTGACCGATTCCAACAACGCGTCGAAGCCTCTCAACTCCGCTCTGAACGGGCTGAAAGAGCGGCTAAAGGATGCTGTTGAGTCCGCGGTCAAGGCAGTGGATGCGATTGTCAATCCTGCGCCAGCGATGGTCCCCGTCCGGGTGAAGCGACGTCCGATGCCGCGCCGTCGTCGACGTTAAACGCCTCTACGCTCGCGCGATATTCGAAAATGATCCCAGTGGGTTAGGTATCATTTTGCGACATCCTCTTTCCATTTGAGGAAACGCTTCGCGGCGGCTGCAGGCAACTTTGGCAAGGCGGCTGCGTGTGTCAGAATGAGATTCATGACTTTCCTTTTTCAAACTTCAACAAGGAGCTGCGCGTTTCGGCTCGTGTTGTTGTGCTGGATTGGGGTCATTGCAGGATGTACCGAAGAAGAGAGCTGCGACTTCGAAAGCGATTGCGGCGAAGCGGACGTTCTCATTTGCGAAGACGGAACACGCATCGCAGCTCGCTGTGAACCGAACGAGGATGGCGCGTGCGCGCCGCGCTACGAGGAGTGCCCAAGCGTTCAGACCTGTGCGACGGTCGCCGATTGTTCGCCCGCCCAGTTCTGCCGGCTCGCAGCGATGACCTGTACTGGGGAGGGCATCTGCGTGACGCCACCGGTCTCTTGTACGTCGGACTTTGAGCCCGTCTGCGGCTGCGATGGGGAAACCTACTCCAATCGATGCGCCGCGAACGCAGCCTCCGTTTCGATCGCCGCCGAAGGCCCGTGCGATGCTCCGGCCATGGAATGCGGACCGGAACTCGCTCAGTGTCCGATGGGGATGTTTTGCGAGCGGACACTCGAAGCCAGCTGCGACGAGTCCATGCGCGGCCGATGTCGGGAAATCCCGACGAGCTGTCCTCCGGATGAATCGCCCGTCTGCGGCTGCGACGAGGTCACCTACGCGAACCGCTGTGAGGCAAAGGCCGCCGGCGTCTCCATCTCCTCCGAGGGAGACTGCTCGAGCGAGGTCGCAACCTGCGTGCAAGGCGCCGACGATTGCGCAGAGGGTAGCTTCTGTCTCTTGCCCGCAGACGCGGCCTGCGAAGAAGGGGCCCGTGGCGAGTGTGTCCCGCGTCCGACACGCTGCGATGAGGATGATTCGCCCGTCTGCGGCTGCGATGGAGAGACGTACGAGAGCGCGTGCGCTGCGCACGCAGAGGGCATCTCGATCGTGGCTGCAGGCTCATGCGCTCCGATGCCGCAGCCCATTGGCGAAGCTTGTGGAGGACGCGGGCTCGGACCATGCGTCGAAGGCAGCTTTTGCAACTTCGCACCTGAGTCGATCTGCGGGCGCGGTGATGCAGGAGGCATTTGCACCGCGCGACCCGATCGCTGCGAGCCAAGTGACGCGCCGGTCTGTGGTTGCGATGGCGTCACGTACGCGAGCGCGTGTGCCGCAGCACGCGCCGGAGTCTCGGTCGAGCGCGATGGCCGCTGCGAGGTCGAACGTTGCCAGCCGCGCGAGCCGAACGCGTGCGGAGAAGAGGCGTTCTGCAATGTTGCGATCGAACGGCGCTGCGGCGAAGAAGAGGATGCTGCGAGCGCGGAGTGCGCAGCGCGACCGGAGCGATGTCTCGAGCGATTCGAACCCGTCTGCGGATGCGATGGCGAAAACTACGACAGCGAGTGCCAAGCCCAAGCGGCGGGTACCAGCGCCGGTTGGTACGGGACCTGTGAGCGACCGATTCGTGCGGGCGAGCGATGCGTTGTCCTCGAGGGAGGTCGACCGGTCGACCTTCCGAATGGGACCCGGGTCGGTCCCTTTGTCTGCGTCGACGAAGGCGAGGGCCCAGACAATAGTTTCTGGCGCGAGAGCACGCGTTGCGCGGAGGACGAATGCGCTCTTTCCGCGACCGGGCCAAGCTGTGAGTCGACCGGGATCGGCTGCGCCCTACCCGGAAGCGTGACGCTGATGGGCAGCGCTCCGATGCTCTGCCGCAGCGGCGCGTGGATCAACCGGGAAACGGGCGAACGACTCTGCGCGGAATAGCGATCGCCGCGAGGTACTCGGCGAGGAGAACGCTCTAAAAACCCTGTGGGGGTTTCGCTCGACGCGCTTGGTACGCCGCGTAGTTCTCCGGCGTAAACCCTTGAATTGCGTGGGGCATGCGCGAGAGTGCAGCGCGCCAGACTTGTTCCAAACGAACCGGCACCGCGAGCAAGTGTTCCTTCCCGAAGAGCGTGTGAAAGACGATATTCCATTGCTCAACGCCGTTGATCAGGACCTTCCGCCGGTAGACCCAAATCAACTCTTCGGGACGCTCGAAGAGAAGTTCACGCAGTTCTCCCATGCCACCCCGTCTCGCCGCTTTCCACCAAACCCACGCGCCGAGAAGCACCGCGCACGCGCTCAGCCCGACCAAACCGGCCGTCGCCCCGGGCCCGCTTTCTGAATCGAGAAAAGGCACGGCCGCAATCGGAGCCCCGAGAAACATCAAGACAATGCCCGCGAAGCGTCCGGCACTCGCTGTGCTCCGAAGCGCCGCATCGAGGAGCTCACTCTCGGTCGCGTCTTCGAGTGGGTCCCGCCAGCGGACTCCCCAGACTCCAAACACTACGCTGAGCAAGAGCGCCGAGCCGCCCACGCCGCCATAGAGAAAAACGTTTGGCCCTGCGGGGGGAATGCGAACGGCACATCCAGCTCGTTCGTAGTCCACCCCAAACGCATCCCGCTCTCTCTCGCGTCGTTCAACATCGGAACGCTCACCGAAGTAGGCGATCACGCTGATCACTGCGACCAGAAAGAAAATCGCCGCGAAACAAAAGAGTGCGATCTTTCGAAGCATCGAGAGAAGTTACGCTCGATATCGAGACTTTCTTCCTCGCACTCGATGAAGCCGCGACCTATTTCTTGGCGCGCGGTCCCTTTTTGAGCTGCGGTTTCGCCGGTCCCACTTCATCGTTCACCCGGAATCCTTCGAGGGTTTCCGCGGCCCAGTCTGCGTAGCGATCTTCCTCGATGGCCTGTCGCGCCGCGGCGACCAGCTCGCCGTAGAACGAGAGGTTGTGCTGCGTGATGAGGCGGTGTCCGAGGAGCTCGTTCGCCTTCACGAGATGTCGAAGGTAGGCCCGTGAATAGGTTGTGCAGACGGGACACTGACAACGCTTGCAGATCGGAGCATCGTCTTCGGCATGGCGCGCCTGCCGGAGATTGACACGCCCGCCCCAAGTCAGCGCTTGGCCGTTCCGTGCGTTGCGCGTCGGGAGTACACAGTCGAAGAGGTCCACGCCAGCACCGATCGCGTGCACCAAATCTTGCGGCGTTCCGACGCCCATCAGATAGCGAGGCTTCTGCGTTGGCATCTTGTGCGCGATCTTATCGAGCAGGGTGTACATCGTTTCGATCGGTTCACCGACCGAAAAGCCGCCAAGGGCGATCCCGTCAAAAGGAAGCGAGGAGATATCCTCAAGGTGTTCAAGGCGCATGTCTTCGTAGGTCGCCCCTTGAACGATTCCAAATCGGCCCTGCCCCGGAGCCGGGGTCGTATCGAGGCAGCGCCGCGCCCAAAGGGAAGTGCGGCGCATCGCTTCACGCGTCACTTCTCGGTCGGCACCCCCCGGTGGACAGACATCGAACACCATCGCGACATCCGAGCCGAGCTCGCGCTGAACGCCCATCGAGACTTCAGGCGTCATACGGCGCTTGCTGCCGTCGAGATGCGAGCGAAAGGTCACTCCGTCATCGTCGATATCGCGAAGCTTCGCGAGCGAAAAGACCTGAAAGCCGCCGCTGTCGGTGAGGAGCGCATGCGGCCATCCCATGAACTTCGTCACCCCGCCGCGTCGGCCGATGAGCTCCGCGCCCGGCCGCAGCCAAAGGTGGTAGGTATTCGCGAGAATGATTCGTGCGCCAGTGCCTTCCACTTCCGGGGGGGAAAGCGCCTTTACCGTTGCGGCCGTACCGACGGGCATAAACGTGGGCGTCTCGATCGTGGCCCGCGGCGTGACGAAGCGCCCCCGGCGCGCCTTTCCGCTGGAGCCAAGCTCGGTGAAAGAAAAGCCCGAAGTGGGAAGCGTGTGGGTCTGAGGTTCAGTCATAGCGTCAGGATGGAAAGCGAAGGTCCGTGAGGAGCATGGCGTCGCCATAGCTGAAGAACCGATAGCGCTCACGGACAGCGTGCGCGTAGGTTTCGCGAACACGCTCGGTTCCGCGCAGCGCCATCACGAGCGCGAGTAGGGTCGACTTGGGGAGATGAAAATTCGTAATCAGATGGTCGACGACCTTCGGTCGATAAGGGGGCTTGATAAAGAGCCTTGTCCGCCCTTCCCCAACCCGTACCAGGCCATCTTCGAGCGCGGCGCTCTCGAGCGTTCGCACGACCGTCGTTCCGATCGCGAGAACGCGACGACCCTCCGCACGCGCTTGCGCGATCGCATCGGCGCACTCTGAAGAGACAATATACCGCTCCTCGTGCATCGGATGCTCGTCGAGGTTTTCGACTTTAACGGGCCGGAACGTGCCCGGGCCGACATGCAAAGTCACCTGCGCAAAGCGATGCCCTTGGGATCGAAGTTCTTCGATGAGCTCGTTCGAAAAATGAAGCCCCGCGGTGGGCGCCGCGACCGCGCCTTCTTCTTCGGCGAAGACCGTCTGATATCGATCCGCGTCGTCCTCTTCGACGTCGCGTTCAATATACGGCGGCAGCGGGATCTCTCCCTGCTCGGCGATCACAGCGCTCGGGAGCCGGCCATCCGTGCGAAGCTCCAAATCGAAGAGCGCTTCTTCGCGGCCGAGAACCGTGGCCTCTAGCGCCCCAAAGCTCAGTACCGTCCCCGGCTTCGGCGCCCGGCTCGAGCGGAGCATCGCAAGCCATCGCTCTCGATACGGAGTCTCGCTTGTTGCAGCTTCCTTCTTTTCGATGAGCAGCATCTCGACTTTGCCGCCGCTGGCCTTCTGCCCAAAGAGCCGCGCCGGGATCACCTTCGTATCGTTTGCAACGAAGAGCACGGGCTCCGCGAGCAGCTTCGGTAAATCCGAAAAGCGATGATCGAGAAGCGGCCCCGAGGCGCGCGAATAGAGGAGCCGCGAAGCGACTCGATCCTCGGTCGGACGCTGCGCGATCAACTCCTCCGGCAGCTCGTAGTCCAGCTCGCTCAGCAACATGGAACGACTTCACAATGCGTGGCGAGCACGATGGAGGGGATTCGAGACACAAACCCAGTCCTAGCAGGTTGTCGCCGAGGCGCCGCCTACAAAAGATGTCCCGTCTTGACCCATATCAAACACCCTTCGGTGGAAAACGGGGTGTGAATCGAATCGGAAGGATTTCGCAACCAGGTGCCTTCCGGGTACTGGCCGTGCTCGTCTTCGAATGTGCCCTCGAGGACCAGAATTTCCTCGCCGCCATAGTGGCGATGTTTCCGAAAGACAGTGCCCGGCGCCCACCGAACCAGAGCGACCGATTCGGTTCCATGTTGATGAAGGGGGAGCACGCTGAGTCCATCGACAAGACCGGGAACAAATTCTCGCTCGTGCGTTGGAATCGCAAACTGCACCCGATCGTCTTCGGCATGCTGATGGAGCTTCACGAAAATCGTGCAGCCGTCTTTCGAGAACGGAGCGTGCGAGGAGCCGATGGGATTTCGAAGGTAGGTCCCGGGGCCGTAGTGACCGGTTTCATCGGAGAAGATGCCCTCGAGCACCAAGATCTCTTCTCCGCCGCCATGCACGTGCGTAGGAAACTCGGACCCGGGTGCGTAGCGCACGACCGACGTTGCACGCGCGACCTCGCCGCCGATTCGATCGAGCCGTTTCCGGTCGACCCCCTGCGCCGGGGATGGGCTCCATTTTTCCTCCGAGAGGTAAACGAGCGCGCGTTCTCCAAAATTGCTTCGAATCGTCGTCTCAGAAGGGAGGGCGCTGTCCATATCAATCCTACGATCGCACCGACTCCGCGTTACGCAAGCGAGTCTTCGAGAGCGTTCCAGAGCGCTCGTACGACGGGGCTCTCTCGCAGGTCGGGATGGGTGACCAGGTAGATGGGGTGGGGAATCAAGCGACCAAAAAGCCGGACAAGATGAGGGTCCCGTTCGCCGACCAGGTCGAGCACTGCACCCACCGCCACCCCGCCACGCACGAGGGCGAGTGTCGCCGTGCCGGAATCGCAGCGGTAAGGCAGCGCAGAAGGGTCCATCCCCATGGAGCGAGCCGCTTCCACGAAAAATGGCACTCGATCTGGCCCGACGCATCGATGCTGCGGGAGATCTTCGAGCGACTCCGGGCGACCATGCTCGGATAGGTAGTCCCGCGAAGCGTAGAGCGAGGTACCGGTCTCACCGATCTTCTTCGCGATGAGATCGAGCCCCTCGGGCCGAAACATACGAATCGCAATATCGGCTTCGCGTCTTCCAATGTCCGCTCTGTGCGCGCCGATCGACAAATCCACCGCGACATTCGGATGACGGGAAGCGAGCAGTTTGAGCGCTGGCGGAACGATCGTTGAAGCCACTCCATCGGTCACGCTCAGTCGCACCCGGCCGCGGATCTCGACTCGTCCAGATTCGACGGCGCGCCCCAGCGAGAGAACTTCGTGTTCAAGTCGCTCCGCGCTGGCGAGCGCTCGTTTGCCAGCGTCCGTCCACGAGATCCCTTGCGTCGTGCGAATCAAAAGGGACTCCCCGATGGACTCCTCCAAACGCTGAAGCCTTCGACCGAGAGTCGGCTGACTGAGCCCCGCCGCCTCGGCGGCGCTTCGCAGGGAGGGCTGCGATCGCAGCAATAAAAGCAGTCGTAAATCGTCCCAGTTGCAATCCATCGGACGAGAAGAATACACGAATAAACGATTCATTTTCGAATCACGATGGTGCATTTTTCAATATTCCCGTTCCTACCTGGCTTGTCCATATTGGGCTCATGACAACAAAAACGAATCATCGTGAAGCAATCATTGGACTGGGACGGGTCGTCGTTCTGGGAGCGAGCGGGGGACTCGGCGATGCTTTTGCACGGACCGCACTCGCCAAAGGGCACGGGGTCCGAGTGCTGGCGAGAGACCCGGAGCGGCTCAGCACAGACATCCGCATGGGGTGCGAAGTCGTGGTCGGTGATGCGAACAACACGAAGGTACTGGAAGACGTCACTCGAGACGCGAGCGTCGTTCTTCACGCGATCAATCTACCTTATCCGGATTGGGATCCAGCAATGAGGGAGCTGAGCGTGAAGATCGCGAACGCGACATTTCAAAACGGCGCGACGTTGCTCTTCCCCGGAAACGTCTACGGGTTGAAGCTCGGCAGTTCCCTCGCGGAAGAGGGCTCAGAGGCAACGCCCGCACTGAGTAAAAAGGGAGCGCTTCGAAGGGCCATCGAAGAGGACCTGCAAACGCGCGCGAAGGCACAGTCGGGGCAGGTCATCGTTCTCCGGGCGGGCGACTTTTTCGGAGGTATCGGGGACAAGTCCTGGAATGCCGCGTTAACCGAAGACGCCCTCAAGGGGAAGGCCATCCGTTACGGAAGCGCCAAACTCGATACGCCGCATGCTTGGGCCTATCTCCCTGACTTTGTGGCGGCACTTCTCGAGCTCGCACAAAAGCGAGCTTCACTTTCGCAGTTCGAGGTCTTTCATTTCGAAGGCCACACCTTGACCGGTCGACAATGGGCGGATGCGGTTCGGGAAGCTCTCGGCGACCCAGAACGTCCCGTAAAGCCTCTCGCGTGGCACTGGTTCGGTTTGCTCCGTCCCTTCGTCCCGATGATTCGCGAGCTATGGGAGATGCGCTATCTCTTTGACGAAGAGCTCACGCTGAGTGGCGACAAGCTGCGCGCGGTGTTGCCAGCGCTCCACCATACACCGCTTCCGGAAGCGATGGCTCATGCGCTCGAACTCCAAGGTCTCGAAAGGAGTTGGGCAGAGGCCGCACAATAAGGACGAGCCAGGAAAGACGAGCCAGGAAGGACGAAGACTGGAAAGGGTGGTCGAAGAAACACCCACCTGCGGAGCAACGCGCTCAGCCGCCCCCCGGCTTCACAACGAGGAAGTAGTAGGCAGCGCCAGCGCCCGCCAAGAGGAGCAAAAGAAGAAGGCCAATCAGACCGCCCTTTCCGCCACCTTCAGAACTCCCGGTCACGACCGTCTCTTGCGATGGACGCACATCCAAATCTCGGGAAGGTCTCTCCGGCGCTGGACTCTCATCGAGCTTCACGGGCTCTTCACCGGGCTCGGATACGCGCGCTTCTGGCTCGTCCGGGAGCGGCACTTCTTCGGAGACGTCCAACAAAGGTTCGACGCCGGATTCGAGCCACTTCGGTTTGCTCGAACGCTGCGACGTCGCGCTATCGAGCGCCCCGGCGACATCCGCATCGTCGGAAAACCAATCGGCCGGATTCTCGAAGGCGCCAGCGTCAAGCGGCTGAGCGCCGACATCTTCATCGCTCGGACGCGCGTCGGGCGACGAGACATCATCGAGCGAGGTGAATCGAAGGAGCTCCTCTTGAATCAACTTGTCGATGATCGACTGCTGTGAGGAGAGATCACCAGAGCTCTTCTTATCCGACTCCTTCGTCTGTTTGACGAGGTCCGCGATATCGTAGCTCGTGACTTTCAGCTGATGACTGAAGAGATAGTCTGCCAGCGCGTCACCGAAGTCCCGAGCGGTCTGATAGCGCTCGTTCGGATCGCTCGTGAGCGACTTCGCAAGAACCGCCTCAAACTCTGCGTCGATTTCGGGATTGAGCCGAGAGAGCGAAGGAACCTCCGCCTTTTGAACGAGCTTGACCGTGGCGTAGTCGGTCTCGCCGAGAAAGAGACGTCGACCGGCGACCATCTCCCAGAGTACAACGCCCACGGCAAAAACGTCCGCACGTGCGTCGACGGTTTCGCCACGCGCCGCCTCGGGCGAAAGGTAGGCGAACTTGCCCTTTACAACGCCCGGGTCGGTCTTTTCGAGCTGCGTCGTCGCCTTCGCGAGGCCGAAGTCCGTGACCTTCACCTCACCACGCTTACTGATCAGGATGTTCGGCGGCGAGATGTCGCGATGAACGATATTGAGCTCTTGATCGTCGTCGTCGACGAGTTCGTGGGCGTAGCTGAGCCCGCGGCACGTATCCATGCAGATCTTCACCGCATGTTTGAGCGGAACCTGCAGCCCTTGCTGACGAAGATTCTCGACAATCTTCTTCAGGTTCACGCCATCGATGTACTCCATGACGATGAAGAAGGTTCCGTCGGCCGCACCGATGTCGAAAACGGAGACGATATTCGCGTGGTTCAGGCGCGCACCAAGGCGGGCCTCATCGAGAAACATCCCGATGAAGTTCTCGTTCTCGGCGAGATGAGGAAGGACTCGCTTGATGGCGACCTTCTTCTTAAAGCCCTGAACGCTCTGAGCTTCGCCGATGAAGACCTCGGCCATGCCTCCCGCTTCGAGGCGCTTAATGACGCGATATCGCTGTTCAGCCATGGGGAGATTCGTTCACTTTCAACCGGTCGCGATAATGCGCCTTTTCCACCGGAAGCACAAGGTTCTGCAGAGCTTTGGTCGACTTCGGTTCGAGCGAAAGCCTTGATTTTGCAACATTCCAGGATGACTGCGCTTTTTCCCTCATAAAGAGGAACAATTCGATGACGTTTCCCGGCGCTTGCCGAGAGGTTGTTTGATTGAGGATCATGACGAGCAGGTGACGTTTGCCCGAATCGACTCGACGGGTGAAAGGG
>JAHDCI010000081.1:0-3956 GCA_020629955.1 Myxococcota bacterium
CGCTCTTTCGAACGATGGCACACGGGTCGTTCATCAACTCGAGAATGGCATCGACTTTTCCCCACGCCGCAAACGCACGAGTTGCCACGCTTCGAAGATAGGCTTCGGGCGATCGGAGGAGTCCTCGGACAAAGCGAGCCCGTTCTGCCTCGGGAACGAGGTTCCAGGTTGGGGTGCGGAGTTCCGAACGCCTCGTGTTCCAGCGTGCATCGTCGGGATCGAAGTACTCCTCAAACGCAGCAAACGTCTCAGTCCACGACGTCTCGTATTCCCGTTTAGGCGGTTCAGGCTTTGTGTCGACAGACTCGTCCTTTAGATCTTCGACAAGCTCGGATGTATCTAGGCGAGCCAAGATGCGAGTTAGCCAACGCGTCAATCTCGGTGACGCTTTCGCAGCCCCTCTTAAGTCTTCGGAAACGTAGAACAGACAGTTGGAAGCGGAATCTGCAATCGCTTCATTCGAGCAGGTGCTGAACCTCTCGGCTTGCTCGAAGACAGCGACGGATGGGTAGTAGCAGAGCGTTTGAAAGGCGCCGCTTGCGACCGAGGCATCCATGTCCTCGCAGGCCTGGATGAGAGGATCCATCGCGGCGAAGGGTTCCGCCGTCAGGAGTGTCTTGCTTACCTCCGCGCGAATTTCAGGCTTCGTGTGGCGAAAGAAGGGAAGCGTTCGCGGCAAGAGCGCAACGTCATCGAAGTCAAAAACGAGAGTGCTGATCGCGTCTCGCAAAAGGGGGTGATTGTGATCAGATAGGACACTGTCGATTATATCGCCCTGCTTTGGCCCCATTTGCCCGAGCGCGTGGCGCATGAGTGGGAGGTCACCGGAATCCCACCAGCGCTGAAGCGTTTCGTCGTTTGCGCTCCATGCGTTCTCAAGATCGAGCAATGTGTCACTGCAAAGATTGCGAATCGATGCGTCAAGCGCGTCATCCTCGATCAGTGCCATCAAGGCCGAAACACTGCTGGGTGCGTCACTATTGAGAAGCTGCCTCTGAATGGTCTGAGCGGTCTCGCGATCGGCGTCCCGGAGCTTCTGAACTAGGGCTGCCGCGGCGCTCCGGGGCGTTGACGCGATCGTTTGATTTTTAGGGGCAAGTTCCGGCATCGTTGATCGTAGCGTTTCGTCGCGCTCCCTCGACGATAAGAAGGATTTCTTAGATGTACACCCTGATCGGTTCGCCTAGTTCTCGTGCGTTTCGCGTTCTCTGGATGCTCGAAGAGCTTGAGCTTGAGTACGAGCTTGTTCGCGCGGCGCCGCAGTCGGCGGAGATTCGGGCGATCAATCCCTCTGGAAAAGTACCTGCGCTGAAGATTGGGGAGGAGGTGCTTATCGACTCGACGGCGATCTGCACGCATCTCGTGGACCATCATCAGAAGTTCACGTTTCCGGCCGGCTCCGTGCAGCACGCGAAGATGATGAGCCTGATCTTTTTTGTGCTCGATGAGCTGGAACGGCCGCTCTGGAATACTGCGGGCCATCGCTTTGCGACGCCGGAAGAGGTGCGGGTTCCGGACGCGATTCAGAGCGCCCACTGGATCTATGGACGCGGGCTAAAGAACCTCACAAAACGCTTCGGAGAGGGGCCGTTCTTGTGCGGAGAAGCGTTCACGGTTGCCGATGTGATGCTGGGGCACGTCCTGGGCTGGGCGCGCGCGTTTAAGTTCGAAGATCCGCCAGAGCCGATCGCCGAGTACTTTTCTCGGCTTCGCTCGCGGCCTGCGTATCTTCGCGCGAAAGAGCTCCGAAGCGCGAAGTGAGGTTCTGCTCTCACCGGCGCAAATCGCGTGACTATCCGAAGCAGAACCGTTAAGTAGCTGCGCTCGATGGCGACTGGACGCATGACGCTCGAACAACTCGTGGCGAAGCTCGATATGGGCTCCGTGAAGCACGATCATGCGCTCGACGAGACCTTGCTCCCGACCATCGCTCCGAAGATTCGGGAGACCCAAGGTCGCAGCCGGCCGAAGGCGCGGCAGCGCTCGGATTCTCTTCTTCGCGCCGGCGAAGAAAAAGATAGCCACACGCTCAAGATGAAGGGGCCGATCGCGGAAGGCGGTATGGGCAAGATCCTTCTCGCGGAACAGAGCGGTCTTCGGCGGGATGTCGCGGTGAAGACGCTGCGGGACCAGTTCCTCGAGCCCGCCTTTGCGCATCGCTTGCTGCGCGAGGCGCGTATCCTCGCGATGGTCGAACATCCGAACGTCGTGCCTCTCTATGCGCTTCAGACCGACGATCGTGATTCGCCGCGCATGGTCATGAAGCGAATCGAAGGCGTGCCCTGGCGCGAGATGATCCGCGACCCCGAGCACCCCGCGTTTCCCAAACGCGCACGCGACCGACTCGCCTGGCATCTGCGCGTATTGATGCGGATTTGTGACGCCATGCAATACGCGCACAGCCGCGGCATTGTGCATCTCGATCTCAAACCTGAAAACGTGATGATTGGGTCCTTCCGAGAGGTCGTGCTTGTTGACTGGGGCGTGGCGTGTAGCCTCCGCAAAGAGCGGCGCGGGTGGGTTCCCGTCGTCGATGAGATTACGGAGGTCCTGGGAACTCCGGCCTATCTCGCGCCCGAGATGGTGGATCCAGCGCGTCAGGAAATTGGCGAGCGTACCGATGTTTTCCTACTCGGCGCGACGCTCTACGAAATTCTTACCGGCAGCCCTCCGCACCGCGGGGCGAATATTCAGGCGATGCTTTATGCGGCGTACGCATGGAAGGCGCCGCAGCTTCAGGACGTGCCGCGCGAGCTTTCGGAAATCGTGCATCGGTCGATGCATCATGACGTGGACGAGCGCTACGAAAGCGTTGAAGAGCTCCGGGCGGCGATCGCGGATTACCTCGAACGTCGTCACGCGCTCGGTCTCGCCGACCAGGCGCAGACCTCTCTGAAGCGTTTGCGACAGCAGGTCGCGCGCGCCGAGATCGGAGCGATTCACGCGACGAGCGATTCGGATAACGCGAATGTTCAGCGCACCTTCGCGATCTGTCGCTTTGGGTTTGGGCAAGCGCTTCGGGAATCACCTGGTTTGGTCGAAGCCGAGCGGGGAATGGCCGAAGCACTCGCCCTGATGGCGGGCTACCATCTGGCCCGAAGCGAAGCGGCTTCGGCAGAGACTCTGCTCGAGGAACTCGCAGAGCTTGGTGAAGTGGACGAGCCTGAACTACACGCGCTTCGCGAAGAAGCCGAGCGACAGCGGAGGGCGGCGGTTCGCTTTGAAAAAATGGGGCTCGAAGAAGAGCAAGACCCGAGCGGCAGAGCGCGTGGTCGTTTGCTCATGGCCGCGGCGGTGCTCGTCGCTGTGCCCTGCGCGATCGCGTGGGGGATGAGCCGCACTGGCATCTACACGCATCGCTGGTGGCATGCCCTCGCGTTCGATTTGATGATCTTTGGCGTGTTTGGACTTGGCGGAATGATCGCGGCGCAGCGCTCGCTGCTCAATCGTCGTGGGCGCCGGCTGCTCCTGACCTTTGTCACGCTTGCGGGGCTCGCCGCGGTGCTTCGAGGTGCGACCTACGCACTTGGTCTTCACGACCTGCGGAGCACCAGCCTCGAGCTGATTTGTTTCGGCGGCGGCTCATTGCTCGCCGGGCTTCTCTCCGACCGCCGTTTCTATCGCGCAGCGCCGGGATTTTTGCTTGGTGCCGCAGCGATTCTGATCTGGCCTGAGCACACACTTCTATGGATTGGGCTGAGTACATTGCTCGGCGCGGCGCCGCTCGGCCTGGCTTGGATGAAAGGCGCGCCACCGATGTCGCCTTTGATCCCGAAGTAGGGCTGGATCGCTTGATGGGACTCACTCTTGCGTTTGCCGGGTTTCACCCTCTAATGTGTGGGCATGCGATCTTCGATTTCTTTCATCACCTTTTTGTCGATTCTCGCGCTGGGGGCATCATCTGCGTTGGCGCAGGCTCCGAGCGAGGATGGCGGTTCCATCTTCGTTGAAGAGGC
>JAHDCI010000081.1:4056-20113 GCA_020629955.1 Myxococcota bacterium
TACGGGCAACCTCAACAGCCTCAGTACGCACCGCAGTACAACGCGCAGGGCGGGCGCCAAATCGTTGGCTATCGCTCTCGGATCCGGCTTGGCCTGTTCTTGCCTGGAATCATCATGTTTGGAGTTTCGTATGGCACGGCGCTTTTGGTGGGCGCCGGCGCAGAGGAACCGGTCCTCTTTGCCCCTGTTGTGGGTCCCGCACTTCTTGATGATGAACCGATCCTCTACCTCTGGTCGGCCGTCCAGGCGGCCGGATTGATCATGACCGTGCTGGGTCTTGTTCTTCGCCGTCGCGTTCCCATCTATGCCGAACATAGCGAGCGCCGCTTTGCCCTTGCACCCTACGCAGCGCCGGATGGTCGCGGCGGAGCCAATGGCGGCCTCATCCTCTCTGGCGCGTTCTAAGCTGCACGCGAATGAAAAACAAAAAGCCCTCCGCATGGAGGGCTTTTTGTTTGTTCGCGCTATGCGTGGTTCACATCGCTAGAAGGGCCCTCTTCCGCCACGAACGATCCGAGCTTGGCTCTTCCTTCGAACTACTCGGCATGTCGTCCGCCCTCCGAAGCTCGCCTCGGCGCCCCTGACGAAAGAGCATCCCTTCTATCGATTTGATCCCCGCACTATCCCTGAATCTTGAAGGAGTAGTCTTCAATCACCGGATTCACGAGTAGCTTTTCGCACATCGCCTGGAGGGTACTCTCAAGAGCGTCACTCGACAGTTCGCTCTCCTCGATCTCCAGTTCGATCAGCTTTCCTACGCGAACGCGTGAGACGCTCCCGAAGCCTTCTTGGGCAAGCGCTCGTCCGACCGCATCGCCTTGAGGGTCGAGGACTTCCTCCTTCAAGCGAACTTCAACGCTGATCTTCTTCATGCCCTGAGCCCAAGGTTATTTCGAAGACGCACTCCCGGGTCACTGAGATCAAAGTGCATCTCCTCTCCCATGATCTGTTCGCATGCGTCGATGTATCGCATGACCGCTTCGACGCGAACTTCATCGGGAATCACCGGCACTTCGCCCTCGCCAGTGTAGCCCTGGCCTTTCAGCCAGCGCCGCACGTATTCCTTGTCGAAGGACTCCGGGTCTTTGCCCTCGGCCATCCGAGCTTCGTAGGAGTCGGCCTTCCAATAGCGGGAGGAGTCGGGGGTGTGGATTTCGTCGATGACAACGATCTTGCCGTCCGGCGTCTTTCCAAACTCGTACTTCGTATCGACGAGAATCAACCCCTGCTCGGCGCAATGCTTTTGGCCAAAGGCGAAGAGTTCCTCCGCCATCTTGGCGGCGGCGTCGAAATCGTCTTCACTGATCTTGCCCATCGCGAGGATCTCTTCGCGGGAGGCGCTCACGTCGTGATCGCCTTTCGCAGCCTTGGTGCTCGGCGTCAGAATCGGCTTCGGAAGCTTCTGGTGTTTGACGAGTCCGTCGGGGAGCGAGTGTCCGCAAAAGTCGCGAACTCCGCGCTCATAGTGCGTCCAGATGCTCGTGCTGGTTACGCCGGTGATGTAGCCGCGCATGACGAACTCGACGGGAAGGGGCGTGCACTCCACCGCGACGGTGGCCGTTCGATCCGGCACATCGAGCACATGATTCGGAGCCACTCCTTTGGTTTTCTCAAACCACCATGCCGCGATCTGATTCAGAACCTGTCCCTTCAGCGGCAAGGTTCCGAGCACGCGATCGAAGGCGCTGATACGGTCGCTGACGATGACGGTTCGGCGCCCGTCTTTGGAGTAGTTGTCTCGGACTTTGCCTTCGTACTTTTCGCCAAGTTCCGGAAAATCCGTGGCGAGAAGAGGATGCGGGATGGCGGCGGCGACTTGTTGGCGATCGATGGTCATGGGTGAAGCCTTGGGTTGAGGATGACGTCGAAGGTGGGTGGTAGTCTGCGGCGGTCTCAGAGTGAGAGCGTCCGGTCGATGATGGTGTCGGCGTGAGCGAGTGCATGCTCTAGAGAAAACTGCGCTTCGATCTGGTCCTGCGAAATGCGCGCGGTGATGTCTGCGTCGGCAAGCAGCAGCGCTTTGAAATCGCCTTCGCCGTTGAAGGCCTTCATCGCATTTCGCTGCACAAGAACGTAACCCTCCTGGCGCGCAAGCCCTGCGTGAACGAGTGCGAGCAAGACTCCCTCGCTGGCCCAGAGACCGCCGGAGAGCTCAAGATTCTTCATCAGGTTCTCGGGGTAGACGACAAGATCGGCGATGACCTTGGTTGCGCGAGTCAGCATAAACGCCAGCGTCGCGCTAACGTCGGGAATCATCATCCGTTCAACAGAGGAGTGGCTGATATCGCGCTCATGCCAGAGCGAGATGTTCTCAAGCGCCGGCGTAACCTGTGCGCGCACCACGCGCGCGAGGCCGCATAGGTTCTCGGTCAGCACGGGGTTCCGCTTATGTGGCATCGCGGAAGAGCCCTTTTGTCCCTTTTTGAAGTGCTCTTCGGCTTCGCCGACCTCCGTGCGTTGCCAGTGCCGAACGTTTGTTGCGAAGCGTTCGATCGCGGCAGCAATCAGTGCGCAGGCATTCACCCACTCTGCGTGGCGATCTCGCGCAACGACTTGGGTGGCAAGGGTCTCTGGCGTGAGACCAAGTGCGCCGAGGGCATCGCTTTCGATCTCGGGTGTGAGGTGCGCATAGGTGCCGACTGCGCCTGCGATCTTTCCGACCGAGATTGCTTTCTTCGCCCTCTGAAGGCGGCGTAGGCCGCGTTTCAGTTCCGCATAGTGTCCCGCGAGAATCAGACCAAACGAAACGGGCTCGGCATGAATCGCGTGGCTTCGGCCGATCGCCGGCGTCCGGCGATGTTCGTTGATTCGTCGCTCGAAGGTCTCGAGCAAAACCGTGAGTCGAGCTTCGAGCTCTTCGCTTGCGGCGCGCATGCGAAGAGCGAGTGACGTATCGAGCACATCCGAGCTGGTCATACCCAAGTGAAGCCATCGTGCTGGCGGGCCTGCGAGCTCCTCGATATGCGTCAGAAACGCGATGACATCGTGGCGCGTCGTTCGTTCGATCTCGAGCACACGCTCGGCGTCCATCTTGTCGCGAAAAGGAGCGATGGAATCTGCGGTGCCCGCCGGAACGGTTCCGGCGTTTTCCATCGCGCGGCATGCCGCGAGCTCGACATCAAGCCACGCCTTGAGTTTCGCGTCCTCGCTCCAAAGAGCGATCATTTCGGGCGGGGAGTAGCGCGGAATCATGCTCCCGGAATGGCGAAGGAACGCTTCGTGATCAAGACGAACTCGTTGTCAATCCCGTGACAAACGTGCGCCAAATGCGTGCGAGCTCTTTCGGACGGAGCTGATGAATCATGTGGCCGACGTCGGAGAGTTCGACAAACTCATGGTCTCCGAGGAGCGCACGGCGCTCCGCTTCTTCCGGTAATCGAAATCCTCGGGCGCCCTGAACAAGCAGGACCGGGGCCTCGATCGCGTTCATAAACTCTCCGAAACCGGCCATCGAGAACGGCGCCGGAGACGTTGAACGGTGAAGCGGGTCAAACCGCCAGGCGACGCCTCCCTCGATGGGAAGCGTTCCCTTTTCGGCGAGGAAATCGGCCTTTTCTTTCGGAAGGTCTGGGTTGGTTCGTCGCAGACGCTGCGAAGCGTCCTCCACGCTCATCGGCTTGAGCTCGCGACTTCGAATCCGAGCGACAGAATCGAGCCAGATTTTCATCTTCGCGACATGCCCCTGCTTCCACTCTCCGGGACCAATCCCCTCGATCAGACACACGCTCTGGATGCGTTCCGGCCGCGTGCCCGCGTAGATGACGGCGACGCTTCCTCCCATTGAATGCGCGATCAAGTGGGCTTTTTCATCCACTGGAACCAACTCTGCGAGCAGCTCCTCGAGGTCGAGCGAATAGTCATAGAAATGGTAGTAGCCGCCTCGACCCACACGCTCGGTTTCGCCGTGGCCCCGCCAGTCCCATGCAAGCACCCGATATCCGTGCTGAACCAACTCTTCCGCGAGCCATCGATACGACCACGCGAGATCGAGAAAGCCATGCGCAAGCAATACCGTCTCGGCCCCTTCGCGGGACGCAGGAGTCCATTCAAGCACGTGGTGCCGCAGGCCATTTGCGAGAACAAAACGTTCGGTCGGTTCGCTCATTGCATTGCTTTCGAGAATCGTTTCGGGTCGATTGCAGCGGCACTCTCATCAACTTCGCCGTCGAGGATCGAGCTGACGAGGACCTCTGCGGTCATCGGCGCAAGCAAGATACCGTTCCGAAAATGACCCGCCGCGAGGGAGAGTCCAGGAAGTGCCGTTTCACCGACCAAGGGCAAGCCATCCGAAGTGCCCGGCCGAAAACTCGACCAATGATCGAGTAGAGGGGCGTCCGCGAGTGAGGGGGCGAGTTCGACCGCATTTTTCAAAATCGAGAGCGCTCCCGAAAACGTGACCTCACGGCGATACCCGGCGAGCTCTTCGGTGGAACCACAGAGCACACGTCCATCCGGGCGGGTGAGGATATAGCCGCTGCCTCCAAAGATGACGCGCTGAAACACCGGAGGCCTTGAGAGCGTTGCGGCGAGCTGGCCCCTTACGGGGTGAATCTGCGCCCGGTCGAGATCGATGCCGAGATCGACACCTGGGATGAGGTGGGTCCAGCTTCCCGCGGCGACGATGATGTGATCGGCCTCGATTTCCTCGCTTCCGATCTTCACCGCGCTTGCTCGCTGTCCGGTTGAATCTTCCTGGATTCGAATACCGTTGACCAACGCCCCCCGACGAAATCGCGCTCCTGCACGCTCTGCCGCCGCAGCGATTGCGCGAAGAAGGCGACGCGGCTCAAGCTGCGCCGCGCCAGAAACGAAGAGTCCACCCAGCACATCCGGCGAAATGGAGGGCTCCAGTTGGAGGGTTTCTTCGGCCGTGAGCAGCTCGTGAGGAACGTCGGCGAGCAGCTTCGCGTGGCGCCGGAGATCCGCGAGCTCCTCCGCGTTCATCGCGACCCGCATCACGCCGCAGCGATAGAAGCCGATTTCCATGCCGTGCTCGTTCCGGAGCTCCTCTGCAAGCCGCGCGTGAAGCTCTCGGCTTTGAAGCCCGAGCCGCAAAGTAGCGGTCGGCTTCGCGGAGTGAGCGGCGTGATGCGCTTCCACCGAAGGCGCCAAGATGCCTGCGGCCGCACTGGATGCCTCTGCCCCGGGAACGGAGCGCTCAAGCACAATGACCTCGGCCCCGCTTTGCGCGAGACGCAAGGCGCTCATGCATCCCATTACTCCGCCGCCGACGATCGCGATTCGCATGGACTCTCTCTGGCGCGATCGGCGCCGCGATTCAAGCCCGCCCGATCCCTTGTGGGGGGAGCAGATCGATAGAAGGGACGATCTTTCGTCAAGGGCGCGAAGGCGAGCTTCGACCGGCGCACGACATGCCGAGTGTATCGAAGGAAGAGCGAAGCGCGGATCGGCGTTCCTGGCGGAAGAGCGCCCTTCTAGCGATCTGCTCCCGTACTAACGGCCGCCGCGCTGGTAGTGGTAGTAGCGGTCGAGCACTCGCCGAACGTAGCGCTGGGTCTCCTCGTAGGGAGGGACGCCGTTGTACCGCATGACGGCACCTTCGCCCGCGTTGTATGCCGCGATGGTCAGCACGAGATCGCCGTTAAACATATTCGCGAGAATCCGAAGGTATCGGCTGCCTCCGAGGATATTCTGTCGAGGGTCGAATGGGTCTCGCACGCCCATCGAAGCTGCCGTGCGGGGCATCAGCTGCATCAACCCCATCGCTCCCGCATGGCTGACCACCCGCGGGCTGTAGTCGCTCTCGATTTTGATCACCGCCCGGATGAAGGCCTCAGGAAGTTGGTAGAGCTGCGCAGCTTCTCGGATATGGGCGTCGTAATCCGTGTATCTCGAGCGACTCGTGTTTCGTTGAGAACGCCGTCGATCGCGTCCCGGGCGCTCTCGACGTCTGCGCTGCTCCGAGCTTTGCACGACCCGGCGGCAGCGCCTTCCTGGCTCTCGGACATTGGTATAGCTAAGCGAGCCATCCGGCTGACGACATTCGTAGATATCGGCCGACGCAGGCTGTGGCGCGAGCAATGCGGCGAGGAGCACTGCGGTGCTCACAAACGTCCATCGCCTTCGATTGTCGGGCCTGCGCATTTGGACAGGCTAGACCGCTCCAGCAGGGTTCCGCAAGATTCGGGGGTGAGCGCACGGGGCAGCAAGATCCTATCGTTCACTTGCGACCCTCCGGTCATCTCGTAGCGCTCCGCATGTCTTCGCGTTTCTCGCGTGTGTAGGTGTACACTTTCCCCCCCATGTTTCTTTCTTTCCCTACGATGCGTCTTTCCGCGGTGACCCGTTTGCGGGTGTGGCTTGCGCTCGGCTTGAGCATTGGTTGTAGCCCAGAGCTGGCAGAACCCGCCTGGGAGCTTCGTTTCGACTCCGCGGCGGACTTGGCGCGCTGGACGACCATTGATGTGCGGGTCGCGGCGGGAAGCTGCGAAAGCGCTTCGGACATGAGTGCGTTCAGCGCCACTCTCTATCGCGGGATCGAACCCATCGCGCGACCTGATTTGCCTGCGGGGGAGTACGCGTTTTTTGCCGAAGCCTACGATTCGACGTGCCGTCGCTTTGCGGCGGGATGCGTTGCGGTGGAGTTGCCGAGTGAAGAACCGATTCTTGTCGACTTCTCGCGAGAATCCGGTGGAGCGCGCTGTGATTCGATCTCGTGCCGAGCTGGACTATGCGACGATCTTGATTCTCCGGAGGGGCTCCTGCCCCCAAACGTGACTTCCCCCTTGTTGGGCGAGCGCGCATTGCGGGGCAGCACGACGATTCGCTGGGAGGCAGCGGTGGGGGCGACCGAGTACGAAGTTCGACACGGTGAGTGTTTCGGTCCCCTCGGTGGCTGTGCACTCGACCAGGTTGCTCGCACGGACGCTCTCGAGATGAGAATCGAAGTCGGAGACCGAGCGCGGCTGGCCTTTCAGGTGACGGCGTGTTCAGAAAGCGGGTGCGGTTTCCCGGGAGAGCGCCGCCTGATCGAGGTTCACCCGCGGGGAGACCTGGATGGCGACGGGGTGAGCGAATGGGCCGTTGCAGCGCTGGAGGCCGAGGAAGGGCGCGGCTCCGTGAAGGTTTATCGAGGCCCGGGCGAGTTGGTGGCCGAGCTCATCGGGGAC
Source organism: Myxococcota bacterium (assembly GCA_020629955.1). Classification (GTDB taxonomy): domain Bacteria; phylum Myxococcota_A; class Polyangia; order Polyangiales; family Houyiibacteriaceae; genus JAHDCI01. The sequence goes on from JAHDCI010000081.1 coordinate 11,187, forward strand.
CCTGGCGTTCGCCTTGGCGCGGACCTACTCATGGCCGATATCGATGGCGACGCGAACGACGAGGTCGTGCTCTCCGCGCCGCTCGCGAACGGCGGTCGCGGGGCCGTACAAGTTTGGGACCCGACCGACGACACCTTAGTGCGCATCGAAGCGGAAGCGGGGGATGAGCAGGCACTCTTTGGGAGCGCGCTCGCTTCTTGCGATATCGATGGCGATGGTTTGAGCGATCTGATCGTGGGGTTGCCCGAACAGGATCGAGCGAGCGGTCGAGTGGAGGTGTTCCGTTCAACGGGCGGAAGCTTCTCCTTCGTCGCCGGCTTTGATGACCCGGATTTGGGCGCTGGAAATCAGTTTGGCGCATCGGTCGGTTGCGTTGACTTTCTCGGAGACGGACGCGCGGAGATCGTCATTGGTCGACCTGAGGCGAGAAACACACCGTCTGTAGGTCGCGGCGCCGTCTTCGCATTCTCCGCATCGGGTGAGATGGTTCGCAGTTGGCGTGGGGACTCTCCCGAGCGAGGCCTCGGCGCACAGGTTGAAGGGACCCTCGACCTCGACCGAAACGGCGACGCCGAAATTCTCATCCTCTCCGATGCAGGCGACCGGGTCTTGATCGTGGAGAGTAGCGAACGAGAGTTCGAGCTGACTTCCTTCGGCGGACGCGAAATCGATGGAATCGCTTCGGCCTATATCACCCCGGACGATATCCCGGAGCTCATCCTCTCCGAGCCTGCAGCCGGGCACGCGATCATCACCCAAGGAGGGCCTGAGGTCTTCTCCGTGACGGTCCTCAGGCGTATCGAAGGCGATGAGAACTTCGCACAGGGAATGGCATTCGGAGCGTTCTCCGTTCGAGAGAGTGAGTCCCCACGAGCGGACGCGATCTTCCGTGATGGGAACTTTGCGCATTTCTATACCGCGAGTGGACCCACCTATGATCCTGCGCCCTTTCCGGTGGTCAACCTCGGTTTTGAGGGGCAGCTTCGATTGGCTCCCCGCCGTCCCTGATTGGGAAACGAGAGCGTTGCGCCGGGCCTACTTCGGGCTCTAAGCTCCAGTGCGGTGATGGTCTCGACACGTTCGCTCCTTGCGGACTGGACCGCCGCAATCGAACCCACGTGTTTTTAGATCGCACCATCTTTTGGCGTCTTGCCAAGCTCTCGGCCCCCATCATCGGGCTGAATATGTTGAGTGTGATCTCACTGGCCATCGATACTGCGATGTGCGGGCGTCTCGAGGATTCCGAGCACGCGCTTGAGGGACTCGGCTTTGCGACGCAAGTCGTCTTTATCGGCATGGTCGCGATGCTGGGCTTGGTGGTCGGCACCGTGGCGGTTGTCTCGCGCTATCACGGCGCGGGCAAATCCGATCAGGTCGATCATGTTGTTCAGCAGTCAACCTATCTCACTGGGTTTGTTGGCATCTTTGTCGCAGCGATTGGCTATGTCGGGGCCGAGCCATTGATTCGGGCGCTTGGCGCGGATGGCGAGAGCGTTGCGCACGCGATCGACTACCTTCGGCCGAGCCTCACATTTTGTGTCTTTCCCTACCTCTTGATGATGTACGCGGCGGTGCTTCGAGGCGTCGGGAACACGCGGCTGCCCTTCATGATCGGGTTGCTGACCAACATTCTAAACGTGATCTTTAACTACGCGTTGATCCTCGGGAACTGGGGGGCACCGTCGCTCGGCGTGAACGGCGCAGCGATCGGTACCGTGACGTCGCAGGCGATCGGTGTCGTGGTCTTCATCGTGCTCCTCTCGCGCGGCGTTGACGGCGTTCGCTTGCCACTTCGACCCGCTCCGCTCGACCGTGACCTCGCGAAGATGTTCTTCCAGATCGGCGCTCCCGCGGCGCTTGATATGGTCATCCTGAACGCCAGCTTTGTTTCGATTCTCGGCATGCTCGGTCAGATCGATGGTACCGCCGTTGCCGCGCACGGCATTGGCCTTCGGATTCAGGCGCTCGCCTTTGTCCCGGGGCTTAGCGTGTCTCAAGCGACGGGCGCGATGGTCGGCAACGCGCTCGGAGCAGGCGATGTTTCGCAAGCGCGCGCGATCGTTCGGGCGGCACTGGTCCTCTGCACCGGCATCATGACGAGCCTCGCGTTACTCATCATCGCGGGAGCGGAACCGATCGTTCAAATCTTCGACGTGCAGTCCGGCACGCCGCTGATGCGTTACTCGATCCAGTGGATGCAGCTTCTCGGCGCGGGCATGCCCATCGTCGGAATCCATATTGCGATCATCGGCATGCTCCGCGGCTCTGGCGAAACGAAGACTTCGCTTATGATCAATGTCGTCGGCACTGCGGTTCAGATCCCGCTCAGCTGGATTCTCGGCTTCCCGCTTGGCCTCGCGACGGCCGGTGTATGGGCGGGCTTCCCGCTCTCCTTCTTGGTGAAGGGCGTCATCGGCGTCCGCGCCTATCGGAAGGGGAAGTGGGCGAAAGTCGGGACTGCGCGCACTTAGGCGGGTTAGCTCTTCGACGCCGTTTTCCGTTGGAGGTTAGGGGCGGAAGAAACGAGCGACGGCGCAGACCGCGGCGGTTTCCACGCGGAGAACGTTCACCCCCAGGCGGAGCGCCTTCCAGCCCGCTTCCTCGAAGCGTCGAACTTCGGATTCGGAGAACCCACCTTCCGGTCCGATTGCGACAGAGCTCGGCGCTGGCCCGATCGGAGCCTCGGCCTCATCGGCTCTCGCATACGCGAAGTAGCGCTCGGTTCCTTCCTGCCGCAAGAGCCACTCCTTGAGCGGCAGGATTGGGTGAACGACCGGCGGAACATCCCGCTCGCATTGACGTGCTGCCTCTTGGGCAATCTTTTGCAGGCGCTCGATTCGTTTCTTCGCGCGGCGCTCGTCCGGTCTCGCGATGGTCCGTTCGCTCAAGACGAAAGCGATTTCTCGGACCCCAAGTTCGGTGCTCATGCGAACGATCTGTTCCGCGCGCGGACCCTTCGGTAGTGCGCAGAGCAACGTGAGCGGTAGGGAACGATCTTCCGCATTTCGAACTTCCTCAAGGGTGACTGCCCCATCGAAACCAAGCGTGGCCTGCGCGACTTTGGTGCCATCGAAGAGTTCGACCAGGGTGCCCGCCTGAAGCCGCAAGACCTTCACGTGTTTCTTCGCGTTCGCCGGGAGCGCGCCGGAAGCTTCTACTTCCGAGAGGTCTTCAACGAAGAGGCGTCTCACGCTTCGAGCTTACGCAGGACAATCGAGCGCCATGCGTTTTCGGTGCCCACTCGCACAAGCTCCACGCCGCGCGCGAGGTAGTGCGCAATGACGCGATCTTCATCCTGGGCGAGTACGCCGCTGAGTACGAGAGTGCCTCCGGCCTTCGTCTTGGCGATGATCTCATCGGCGAGGGGAATCAGAACGACCGCCTGAATATTGGCGAAGACCACCGGGTACTCTCCACCGATCTGATCGAGCGGGTCGAGCGAGAAGGTCGCGGCTTCGCTGACCCCATTGCGCTCCGCGTTTTCGATCGCCGTCGTGACCGCGAGTTCGTCGATATCGTTTCCCGTCGCAGATTTCGCACCGAGGAGCAGTGCGGCGATCGAGAGGATGCCGCTACCCATGCCGATATCGAGCACGTCTTCGCCGCCCTCAATCAGCGCGTCGACTTCTTTCAGGCAAAGGCGCGTCGTCTCGTGGATGCCGCTTCCGAACGCCGCGCCCGGATCGATGATGATGGTGCGCACGCCTTCCGGAGCCTCGGCCTCGCGCCAGCTCGGCTTCAGGAGCAGTCGCTCGCCGATGCGGGTCGGATGAAAATACTCTCGCCAGGCGTCGCGCCATTCGTCGCCGACAACAAACTCGACATGCGCGCGCTCTCCCATGGCTGCGCTCGCGGCGTTCGCGGCGTCTTCGGTATCGAAGGAGGCGACCAGCAACGTGCCGTCGGCGGCACTCATCGTGCTCGCATCACGCTCTTCGATGCCGGAGGCTCCGAGCATCCAAAGCTCGGCACCAAGCTGCTCGGCTTGCTCTTCGGAATCACAGCGGACGTGAACGTAGGGGTATCGTGCTTCGCTCATCCTGCGCCTTAGCGGACGCGCGGCCTTGGGTCGATCGCTCGACGCTTTCGGTCGCGAAATGCGAGCACGATGAGCGCGCTGAGGTAGGCATAGGCGAGGAGCGAAGCCCAGTCGCCAAACTGCGTCCAAACCGTACGACCGCTCAGCGATGCGGCGCTATAGACTTCTCTCGCCGGCGCAAAGGTCGCGGTCTCCGCGAGGCTTTCCCCTGTTGCGCTGATATGCGAGCTCACGCCCGTGTTCACCGAGCGAACGAGATCGCGCCGGACTTCGATCGCGCGCGTTCGGGCGACGAGCTGATGCAGGTGCGGCTCGCGCGTATCACCGAACCAGGCGTCGTTTGTCACATTGATGAGGACATCTGGCTGGCGAAGTGCCGCGTCGCGCGTGGCGCGCTCGATGACATCCTCGTAGCAGTTAAGGATCCCCACACGGACGCCACGGACAAGTAGTGGCGTCGGAGCCTCCCCGGGCTGAAACCCAGGACAGCGGAAGAAGTGCTGAAGCGGTGGAAGAACGTGCCAGAAGGGGATCTGTTCCGAGAACGGGATGAGCTCGATCTTGTCGACGATGCCGGTCGCGCGGCCAACATCGTCAAACGCGATCACCGAGTTAAATCGATCGCAGGGCTCACGCCCCTGGGTCAGCGCCCCGACCAAAACGGGCGTGCGGAGACCTCGGGGAAGCACCGAGCCATCGTGACGAGAGCCGACGATATCGTGATGGAGTCGAAAGGGAAACGCGGTCTCCGGCCACGCAATGAGGTCCGCACCTTCTCGTTCGAGCGCCATCGTATCGGCGTGCAAGCGGCGGATATTGCTCTCGGCTTTGGAGGCGTCGTGTTTGTCCTCGATCGAGATATTCGGCTGCACAACGCCGATTCGAATCGTGGGCGCCGCGATGCGCGCGCTTTCGATCTCTTGAATGCGAACGTCGCCGTAAAAGAGCGTCAGCCCGAACGCGAGCGCGCCATGCCACATCGCGCGCCGATCACCGCGTAAACCTTCGTAGACCGAGGCGGCGACAAAGCAGAAGATGAAATCGACCAGCGGCGCGCCGCCGAGGTCCGCGGTCTGCGCCCACTCGAGTGCGCCGACTGCACCTGTCGAGGGACGCCAGGGGAAGAGGTTCGGGTAATAGGCAAAGAGGAGGGCGGCGCCGAAAGCGTAGGCAAGACGAAACGAACCCCCCGAGTACGCGAGCTTTCGAACGAAGAGCGCCAAAATGCCGAGCAGCGTTCCTTGCGCCAGAAAGAGCAGCGCTGCGACGAGCATGGCGAGCGGAAGCGGGAAATGCGCGAACGAAACGAGCAGGCCGGCGATCCAATAGAGCGCGAGCGCGTTGCAGGTCACGCCGGCGGCCCAGCCGATCACGAAGATATCGCGGTCTCGAAGCCGCCTCTCTTGGGGCCTTGCGATACCGTGCCCAAAGAGCGGGCGTTCGTCGATGGCGGCGAGCCAAAAAGGAAAGGCGCCCAGCATCAACGCGGGAACCGGACCAAAGACCACCGAGAGTGCCATTGACAGCCCGGCGATGGCGCTGAGACCGATGCGCGTTCGAAGCGTCAACAGCACGCTTAGCGAATCCAGAGATCGCCCGGCATCATCGTGGCCGCGAGCGGTAACTTGCCGCAGGCCTCACCGTCGAGGTCGATGCGGACATTGCGCCCATCGAGAGAGCGAACAGAAACCTCGGACGCTTGCGCGTGCCACACGCCGCTTTGTTCAAGCAGGCTGCCATCGTAGAGCCGCGGGAGCAGGCCGATTTGAGACAGGATGCTTGTGCGCTCGAGCGAGACGAGCTCAAAGAAGCCGTCGCGTAGTTCCGCACTGGGAGCGATTTGCATGCCGGCGCCGAAGTACTGACCGTTGGCGATGGCGAAGTTCACGACCGTGGTTTCGCGTGCTGTTTCCGGTGTCGTGATTTCGATCGGGACGGGGCGATAGGGCAGGCCTGCTGCGATGGTGGCACCGATATAGGAGAGCTTGCCTTTGATGGCCGCGGGGATGCGCTCAACCATCGCGTCGACTTCGCCGCCAAGACCGCAGCTCACAACGTTCAGAAACATCCGAGAGCGCCGCTCACCACTGACGTAGTCCGCGAAACGGAGCCATCCGATATCGAGGGGCGTGGGCTCACTTTGAAGCAGCCGCTGAGCGAGCGCATCGACGCCTTCGGGGTAGCCGAGCGTTCTCCGAAAGTCGCCGCCGGTTCCGCATGGCAAGGGGGCGAGCCAGCGGTCTTGGGCGATCTTTGTCGGCTGGGATTCTGGATCGTGCTCCTCGCCATAGAAGCCCTGGACCGCCTCGTTGAACGTCCCATCTCCGCCGACGACCGCGACTCCGGGCTCGGTCTTGAGAAGCTCGCGGATGATCTCCGGTGCATGCCCGGCTCGCTTCGTCAGGTGAAGCGCGACCTCCACCGAACGTTCGGCAAAGGCTCGCCGAAGCGCTTCGCTCATCTTCAGAGCGCGTCCGCTTCCTGCCGCCGGGTTCACCACTATCGCGAGGCGATTCATCGTTCGACCTTAGCAGCCTGCTAGCAAATCAAGAGCGAGAAATCGCCGATGCGACGAAAGCCGAGCGATTCGTAGGCGCGCGCTGCGAAAGGGTTGTTGGTGAAGAGTACGGATTCGGAGGCGCCTTCCTTCTCCGCGATATCGAGCGAACCCGAGACCAGCGATCGGCCAATGCCCGCCCGGCGAAGTGAGGGCGGCGTGTAGACGCCGCCGATCTGAACGATATCGGGGAGCGCCGCATTAAAACCGGTCATGCCGCAGAGCTCGCCCTCGGCATCGCGTGCGACAAAAAGCAGCCCGCGGCTTGCCCAGAGCGCCATCTTCTTCGCGCCCTCGTCCGCGGTGATCGCGATGCCCATGGTCTCGTCTTCGTAGTCGCGTCGCCAGGTGCCGAGCTGCTCCACTTCGGTTTCCTTAAGCGTCCCAAAGTCGAGGCGCTCGACGTGGAACTGCGTGATGGGCACCCCGCCAAGCGCCGCGGGCTTTCGCTCCGCGAAAGGGAGAATGTAGAGCCCTTCTTCGAGTGAGGTCTTTGCTTCGAGGCCAAGGTAGTCCATCGCTTCACGGACCCTGGCGGTGTCCCCGGTCATCCCGTTGAGCCAAGCCGCACTCTCGCGCCGCTTGTCAATCGACAGCTCGAAAAATCCCGGTGGTACGAGCTTCTCGAGACACGCGCGGAGCGCGGCGCCGCTCGCTTGTACGGTCAAATGTCCGTTCCAGCAATACGCCACAACGCCCCGGAGTTCGCCGCGTTCAAATGCCCCCACGTAACGACCGCCAAAGGGCTCTTTGGGAGCTTCAAGGCCCGCGGAGCGTGCGTTCGAACGCATAAACATCGAGGTATATCGGCGGTCCCGAAGGAAGCCTTCAAGAAGGTCTTGGTCTTTGTTTTTAAGGGTCCGCGTAGTGAGCATAGACTCCCTCATAACGACCTTCCCGCCAGCCGCCCATTTTTTTTCAGAACATTCCTTGACACGTTGGCTCCGAGGGGACATATCGACGGTCCCCGCGGGAGTAACTCAGTGGTAGAGTGCAACCTTGCCAAGGTTGACGTCGCGAGTTCGAATCTCGTCTCCCGCTCCAATAACTTACAAAGAAAACGGCTAGTTAGAGGAAACTCGGCTAGCCGTTTTTTTATGGTGCTTCGGCGACCGACACCTCTTCCGACACTTCCGGTGCTGGCGACACCAGACGCACGAAGGCTTCCATTGCTTCCGCCTTCTCGGAAGTGCTGACGTGAGAGTAGTGTTCGGTCATCGCTTCGGTGGTGTGTCCGGTCATCGAACGGACGATGTGATCTGCAGCGGTCTGGCGCATGAGGCTGTTGAACGTGTAGCGAAATCCGTGCGGCGTGAATCGGCGCTCAAGCTGAGCGACTTCCTTCACGCGGATGAGCGCGTCTCGGATCGAACTGTTCCAGACGTAGCCACCGGTTCGCGAGGGAAACACCAAGTTCGATGCGAGTCCCTTCGATTGGGTGGCAAGTAGCGTGCGGCGGTGGTCGCGAAGAACTTCGACGAGAAGGCCGGAGATCGGCACTGATCGAACCGAGCCCGTTTTGGTCGTGTCCGCTTCTTGTTTGTAGCGAGCTCGACGGATCCGAATCACGCGGTTAGCGAACTCGACGTCAGGCCACTCAAGGGCGGTAACTTCGCCAAGGCGCATCCCGCTGAACGCGAGCGTCGCGAAGAGCGGATACCAATCCGGCTCATGCTCTTTCGTCGTCTCAAGAAGAAGCGCGAGCTCCTCCCCGGAAAGCGCCTTCTCGGACGCTGGCCGCTTGTGCTCTCGAAGCGCGGACACGCGAGCCGCTGGATTTGGGATCCCAGCTTCATGGCAAACGTCCGCGAGCATCGACTTGAGAATGCGTAGCCAACTGTTGATGGTTGGCGGTGCCGCCTTTCCAGAATCGCGAAAACGAACGATGTCCGAAGAGGTGAGCCGATCGAGATAGATGTCGCCGATGGCCTCGATTACGTGGTCGAGCGAAGTCGCGTACCGCTCACGTGTCGAGGTCTTCAGCGCTGGAAGCTTCATACGCAGCCACGAGGTCGCGGCATCTTCGACGCGTAGGCGCGCCTTTCTTTCCTCGGTCTCGCCCTGCAATAGCCGCTGTCTCAGGGCTTCCCTCGCCTGATTTGCGGCCGCTGCCGATGGCACTGTGATGACTCGAGTCAGGTTTCTCATCTTTCCGGTCTTTGGGGATATCCCCTTCACTCGGATTTGATATCGGCCATCTGGCCGTTTGTGGACTCCGGGGTATTTGGTCTTTTTCATATGGGCCTCGTTTCCCGGAGCCCTCTCGTTGTCCGGTCCCATCGTACCGCACCAACCGGGCCTCGAGGAAGGCGTCGAGGGTTTCGACGCGGA
>JAHDCI010000339.1 GCA_020629955.1 Myxococcota bacterium
AAGGAAAGGTCAAGAAGGGCGATATCGTTCTCTCGGCCGTTTTCGGTTCCGGATTTACCTGGGGTAGCGCTATCTTCGAGGTGTGAACGCACCTGAAAATCAAGACGGTTCGCCCGTCCGAGAGCTCGCGAAGATCGCGGCCTCGGCCGGGCTTTCGTTTGTCCTCGGCGTCATGATGCTCATCCTCTTCGGATTCTTTTCCGGAGGGATCGGCTGGCTCATCGCCGGCGCTCATGAACTCGGCTGGCTCGCGTTCGTCTTACCCGTCGCAGCCGGCCTATTGCTCTGCGTTCCCTTTGGGACCAAGCGCGCCCTGACCCGCGCGGCGCTGCAGTCGCTCGAGCAATACCAACTCGCGTCCCGGCTTACCGGCCAAGTAAAGAGCGTTGTCCAACGAAAGATCGCTGAGAAGCCAGAGGGCAAAACGGCCACTGCCAACCGGCTCGCGCACAAAGTTCCCCTCGACAAAGCCGAGCAGCTCCTTCTGCGCGGCACGGAGAGCGTGCTCGGGAGTGCGGGCGAGAGTGAAGGAAAGATCTCGCGAAAGGTTCGGAAGCTCGTTCTTGAGAAGATCGAACTGGTCACGTTGCGCGAATTTCGAAAGCAAGAGGATCCCAGTCAGATCGACCTGGAACGCTCGTTTCAGGCAGCTAGCGACACGGTCGACTCGTTCGCTCGCGATGCGATCGCCGGGCCCGCGGCAACAACAACCTTCCTTTTCCTCGGCGGAATCACCCTCCTGGGGATTGGTCTCGGGGCGATTTTGCGCTTCCTTGGATAAAAGCATCCGGGGCGAAACCCATCGCTTCGTCACGACATACCGAACTCGGTGAAAACCAGCACGGATCGGGCACGGCGCTCGTTCGAATCGACCGGACTCAAAAAAGCAACGCGAAGTGCAGGTACCCTTTGACGCGACGCGCGTTTCACTCCGATACTCGCTGGAATGAGGCTTGGAATGACGCACCGATGAGAGTCGCGGGCAAATCGGATGTAGGCCAGGTACGCGGTCACAACGAGGATGTCTTCCTCGTCGACCAGGCTCTTAATTTTTGTGTCGTCTGCGACGGCATGGGCGGGCACGACTCCGGTGAGGTCGCCGCTCAAATGACCGCAGCGCGCGTGCACGAGCGCGTAAAAGGCGCGATGGTCCGCACCGCTCAAGAGGCGGCGGAGGTTCTCTCCAGCGCGATCCGCCAAGCGAACTATGAGGTCTATGAGCGTGGGCGCACCGCACAGGTCGCGCGCTCCATGGGCACTACCTGTACTTCGGTGGTTGTCGTCGGCTCTCAAGCCGCCCTCGCCCATGTCGGGGATAGCCGCCTCTACCTTGTCCGCGGCGAGCAGATTCACCAGCTCTCGGCCGACCATACCTATATCGCGGAAGCGTTGCGTCATGGCGTCATGACCCCGGAACAGGCGCGAGATTGTGAACACACGAACGTCGTGACCCGTGCGGTGGGTCCGCAACCCGAGGTGCTCGTGGACACACTGACCTTCGACGTCATGCCCGGGGATCGGCTGCTCCTCTGCTCCGATGGGTTGCATGGATACTTCGAACAGAGCGGCAACCTACTCCCGCTGCTCGAGGGCACTCCGGAAGTCGCGGTCGAACGTCTCGTGGAAGAAGCGAATCGTCTCGGCGGCGAAGACAATATCAGCGCGGTGGTCGCACACCTCGAGCCCACCCAGCACGCCTCGCATATCGCATCCGATCACGGCGCGGTCAGGCATGTGCGCCTTTTCGCGGAGCTTGGCTTCAAAGAGCTCACGCGCGTCTTTGAACACCTTCACGCACTCACTGTCGAATCCGGGCATAAGCTTGTCGAAGAAGGCGACGTCTCTGACTCGCTCTTTATCCTCGTCGATGGTTCGGTCGCCGTCGAGCGCGATGGCAACCAGCTCTTCGTTCTCAAACCGGGCGCTCACTTCGGAGAGCTCTCCTTGCTCACCCAGCGCCCCCGCGCCGCCACCGTTCATGCGCTCACTCCATCGCGCCTGCTCGTACTCCCAAGAGCGGGGTTCTACCGCATCGTGCAGCAAGATCCGGTCGTCGGCGTGAAGTTCCTCTGGGCGCTCGGCCAAGAACTCAGCAACCAGCTTCAAGAGTTCTATCAAACGCCCGAAGACCGAGCGCGCCGCAGCACGCAGACGTTTGGGTTGCTCCCCAATCCCTTTAACGACGAAACCGAAGTCGACGGAACCCGCTCGTAGCCGAAACTAAAGAGACTGATTGGCGACACTCGCTCGACCTTCGGCGAGTACTTCTTCATGCGTTCTCGGTTCCAAGAAGCTTCTGAGCGCTCCTTCAACCACCTCTCGACGCGGCGAGGGATGAGCGTCGACGATTCCAAAGAAGCGCGAAAGAAAATCACTACCGTCGTCACGAACTTCGGAGAGCAGGCTCCGGCAAGCGCTGGCGTCCCCACAGCGGCACCTTTGCTCCGAAGAGGGGTTCGCCGAGGCACAATCCACGAGTCCACTCCGAAGGCCCGGATTCTCCTCGCAATAGGCTTCTTCGAAGCCGCAACCACACTCCAACGTTGCTCGGTGGGAGGCGAGGCAGGTCTCGGAACCATTGCCATCCATCCCGAGAACGATGCCGTCCTCCGGAACACGCTCACCATTGCTGCGCCGAAACTCAGCCTCCTCAGCATCGACGAAATGCCAACCAACACACTCGAAGTAGTACCCCTCTAGCCACCGATCGATGCCTTCGCGCGAACAGCGATGAGGCGCTCGTTGGGTTGAGACTTGGACATCGCCTCGCCCTTGCGATTCGACCGGGCGGGTCGAACGCGCCGACGTATTCTCGGTCGGGAGTCGCTGGGCTTCCCCACAGGCGGATAGGAGCAGCGCAAGAGCGAGCAGAAACATGGACATTCGGAACATCAACGCCGAAGAGTACACGATACGTGCCAAGCCTGGGTGAAGCCGTTTTCCCGCATTCCTCCAAAAAGGGAGAACTCCATTGTGGCGTCATCGACACAACGACGAGCCGATCGGACGATCTCTTTGTGCACAAAACCGATTTCAAACTCCTGACCATGCTATGCCAGCGGCATGGGTCTTCGCCTCATTGCTCGCACATTTCGAAACCTCGCCCTCCCCTGCGCGATTCTCGCGTGTTCTCCGCAGGACGTGGGCTGCGATGCTCCGAGGCGGCGCGCGGAAGGTGGCGCATCGGAGGCGCGCCTTGAACAGGAAGCGCTGACGCCGCGTGAGGGAGAGAGCGCGATTCAGCAT
>JAHDCI010000340.1 GCA_020629955.1 Myxococcota bacterium
CACAAAAGATTCATCGCTAAAGCGAGTCCAAGATCGGTCATTTTCTAAGTACCTGATTTTGTTTGGTTTAATTGCGTTTTGTGCCTTTGGGCTCCGAATTGGGGGTCTCGATGTTGATCCACAGCGGTGAAACCCCTTTTCTTTCGAATACTTGTACGACATTTTCCCCAACGTTCCCAATTTCTGTGGATAACTTTTTTGAACAGTGAACAAGAGCCCTTGACATATGTTGGTTGGTTAACCAACTTATATTCGTGCCGAGACCTTCAAATCGGGAACTTCGACGTGGACAAATCGTGGATGGGCTGGCCTCCGTGCTGCCTCGGCTCGGCTATGTCGGTGCCTCCACGAAGGAGATTGCGAAGGCTGCGGGGTTGAGCTCTGGACTGGTCCACCATCACTTTGCGAACAAGGAAGAGATCTTGCTCGAGCTTGTGGAAACGCTGAAGGAGCGGCTTTTTCCACGGAATGAGGATTTGCTCGCGCCGCGCCTCTCTCTCGACGGGTTGTTGCGCGCCTATCTTGAGGTTCAGCCGGAAGAAGCGTGGCGGGCGGAAGCTGCTCAGTGCTGGATCGTGATCGGCAGCGAGGCTCTTCATCGACCGGAGGTCCGGCGCGTCTACAGCGCCGCGCTTACCGAACTTCAGAACGAAATCGAACGCAGGCTTTGCCGCGTCCTCCAAGAAGACGGCCTCGCGGAATCTGGGGCGCGGGCGTTCGCGACCACGCTCATTGCGAGCATCGAAGGTTATCTCCGCGTCGGCATCCTATCTCCTGCGCTCATCGAGAGCGGCTCTGCACTCAAGAATATTCGCGAGCTCGTTCAAGGATGGCTCGCCGGACAACCCAAATCTCAGCTGGAGGTGCTCTCGTGACGTTATCTTTTCTCGCGGTCGGTGTCGGCGACGCGTTCAGCGCGCTTTCTTATAGTGCGTGTCTGGCCATCGAAGCGAAGGGCCCGGATGGCGAAGTGAATCGACTGCTGATCGATTGCGCGCATCCGGTCCGAAAGGCTCTCCGCGAAGCCACGCTTGAGCGGGAGAAGCCGCTCGATATCGGAGATTTCGATGCGCTCCTTCTTACCCACCTTCACGCCGACCACGCTTCCGGTCTCGAAGGTTGGGGCTTCTTTCATCGCTTCGCGCTCGGGCGACAGGCGAAGGTGCTCACCCACCCGCAGGTAAAGCGCGATCTCTGGTCGAGCCTTTCGCCGAGCATGGGCGTCCTGATCGAGCGCGGCGTTCGTCAGCCGAAGGAGCTTGAGACCTACTTCGATGTTGAGACGTTTACGGATGAGATCGCTGTAGGCCCTTTTCGAATCGAGTGTCGCACCACTTGGCACCATATCCCGACCATCGCCCTCCGCGTTCACGCCTACGGCCGCTCCCTTGGTTATAGCGCCGACACCGCCTTTGACCCCGCTCTGATCGAATGGCTCGCGAAGTGTGATCACGTTGTTCACGAGACCAACTTCGGCGGCGCGCATACCGACTACGCTTCCTTGCGAGAGCTCGACCCCGAGATCCGAAAGAAGATGAGCCTCATCGCCTATCCCGATGGTTTCGAATCCAAAGAGATCGCGCTCCTGCGGCAAGGAGAGCAGATGGAGGTGAAGCGATGCGTATAAAGATTGTGTGGCGAACCATCGATGGCGAGCCCGAGGCGGAGGTTCGTATTTGGCGCGGGGATGTGTTTCTTATGCCCGCGCTTTTTGTGCTCTACGCCGCCGGCCTTTGTCCGTTCTTGTTCTATCCCTTGAAGTGGATTCCGGGTCTGTTGCCGATCCTCGTCGCCGTGACCCTGCTAGGCACTCTCGGATCTTGGGACGTCTTTCGATTCCGGGAGAGGTCCATCGTGCATCGCCGCTTCCTCTTCGGTTTGCCTCGTCCGCGACGAGTGCTCGGTTCCGCTCGAATCGAGAGCTGGGTGGAGCCCTTTACCAATGAGGCGCGAATCGAAATCGGTGAGGTCGAGATTCCGATGTGGACCGGAAAAATGGCGACAGAGCTCAGTGAGTCCCTTCGAAGAGTCGCTGCCGCCATGAAGGTGCGGGCTTGTTCCCACGCCGTGGATGGGCAGGGGCAATGGCTTTCCTGACTCGCGTGCTCCACGCGCCTGTACGGACGATCGAAAGACCTGACTCCGTCACGATTTCGACTCGGGCTCTGATGACCATGTTCTCGTTCGCGGTCTGGATGGTGCCCCTTGTTTTCTCGCTTGCATGGTTCATGACCCGGCCGACTCTGACGGGCTGGACCGTTAGAGTGCTCGCTCTGGTGCTCGGTGTCTGGCTCTCCAGACGTATCTCCGAGGTTTCGATCCGAGTCGAAGCAGAGCGCTTAGTCGTTTCGTCGCCCAGCGACTGGTGGAAGAAGAAGACCGTTCTCTCGCGAAAAAACCTTCAGCTGTTCTTCCACGATGATTTTTGGGGATTCGACGGTTGGGACTCCTTCGTTGAATTCGCCAGCGACGACTCCATCGGCGACTTTGTCGATGTTTACCTGGGCTACATCGAAACGGGCACACGCTTCTACGAAGAGCTCAAGCGTGCGCTACGCCGAACGTGGCCAACCGAGACGCCGGTAAAGAAGCCGACCTCGTTCTAGGGCTGGCTCTCGATTCGAAGCCGTTACAGAGCATTCTTCGGCCGTCGAAAGAGCACCGCTTTTCCTCCTCGATTCTGAAGCTCTACGAATCCAATCGTCTACGCGCCGGCGACCAACGCTCGCGGTTCACTCCAGCGCGGAAGAAAACGGAGATCGGATGGAGGGCATCGTTTCTCGCGACCTCTACTTTCTTCGAGCCGGGATCCGCCCCGAAAGACGAAAAAAGGCGGCACCTTTCGATGCCGCCTCTCTCCTTTGCGGGGTCCGCTTATTCTTCGACCGACTGACGGGCGACGACGTACTCGCTCGGCGCGGCAGCGGTGGCGTCGTTTTCGGCCGTGACGAAGACCGTGAAGTTGTCATGCGGCGTGGTGGCGCGCATCACACCCGTGCGATCGTCCACGTCGTATTCGAGGCGTCCTGCCATGGTGGGCTCGGCGCCGGCTGGGCGGATCCACGCGATGTAGAGCGTGGCGCCTTCCATGACGCGCTCGGGCGGTGGAAGGTGAAGCAGCTCGACGGTCACCATGCGGTTTCCTTCCAGCTCTTCGACCGTGACGATGCCGTCGGTCACCGCGCTGCGCTCGGTTCCGGTGAGGAGGTACTCGGAGGCACCGCCGCAAGCGACG
>JAHDCI010000082.1:0-1617 GCA_020629955.1 Myxococcota bacterium
AGATCACTTCCGTTCGAAGCTCCGCGGCCAAGAACGAATCCAGGTTCTCGACGCGTTCAAAAGGAATTGGCTCACCGTCTTTGTCGCACGGGGGCATCATCTCGAACATCAGCGAAGCGGAACCATCGTCGCTCCGTAGAAGCTCCGGGCGTTCGTCGCTGGGGCCAAAGGGTTTGAGTAGCTTGCTCTTCGATCCGGACATGGCGAAGAGCATACGGGAACTGCCAACCGGCAGACCACAGGACCAAAGAGTGAGACAAAGAAAAAGGGCGAGACACCGAGTGCCTCGCCCTTCTCTTCGGGTTCGCGAACCTTAGTCACGCGTGATGGTCAGGACCCAGTTGCCCGTCACATTGTCGCCAAAGGAGGACATGATGATGTCGAGAGACTGACCGGCAGTAATCTCTTCGCCCGCGACCTGACTCCCGCTCGTACCCTCGAAGTCATCGTCGCCCGCAATGCAACCGGCGAGTGAGTCTGCCGGCATCGAACCGCCTTCGAAGACGTGGAGGTAACCGTCGTGATCCGGCCAGCTCGCGGTGAACGTCAGGCTGGCATCAACCGTGCCATTCCAGGTGAACGGAACAATGTCGAAGTACTTGGTGCCGAAGCCGCCGCCGCAAATCGCACTCGCTCGGGCCCACTGGGGGTCAGTGTCCTCGAGCGCTCCCGTGAACACTGCCGAGGTGCAATCCGCTTCGCAGCCGTCGCCGCCGACCATATTGCCGTCGTCGCAGACTTCGCCAACCTCGACGATATCGTTGCCGCAGACGGGCTCGGAGCACATGGAAGGCTCGCCCTCGCAGAGGAACCCGTCTTCAACTTCGCACGTCGCGGAGCAACCGTCGCCGGCGTCCTCGTTGTCGTCGTCGCAGGCTTCGCCATCGTCGATGAATCCGTCGCCACACGCTGGGACGCGACACTCCGAAGGCTCTCCGGCGCAAACGAAGGTCTCCTCGATTTCGCAGGTTGCCGCGCAGCCGTCGCCATCTTCCGTGTTGCCGTCGTCGCAGGTCTCATCGAGTTCAATCGCTCCGTCGCCACAGCGAACGAGGGAATCGGAAATCGAAACGTTGAACTCGCCTCGACCCGTCGAGAACGACGTCACAGCGACGTAAATCGTCTCACCTGCCGGAACGGTGAAGTTCAGCACGAGGCTGTTGGCGGTGCTGGTTCCATCGTCGTTTCCGTCCACGCACCCCTCGATCGGAGCATCGGCCATAACCTCGGCGTTGTAGACCAAAAGGAAGCCGTCGAACGCGTAGGACGCGATGATGTCGACGTTGCGATCCGAGTCACTCTCGTTTGTATACTCGACGACCTCAAAGACCGTCTCGCGGCTGCTCTCCGTGCAGTCGTCGTCCGGGCGCGTCCAAGCTGTGTCCGTATCTTCGAGAACGCCGTCGATATTCACGAACTGCTCGCGGCATCGCGAAGGCTCGTCAAGGCAGATGAAGCCTTCTTCGATCGTGCAGGTCGCGGAGCAGCCATCGCCGTCTTCGGTGCCACCATCGTCGCACTCGTCCTCGCCGTCGACTTCGCCGTTGCCGCAGCCAAGCTCGCAGACGCTCGCGCCATCTTCACCCGCTTCGCAGACGTAGCCTTCTTCGATCTGGC
>JAHDCI010000082.1:1717-19838 GCA_020629955.1 Myxococcota bacterium
AGCTGTCGGAGCAGCCATCGCCAGCTTCGGTGTTGCCGTCATCGCAGGTGTCCTCGCCGTTGATCTCGCCGTCGCCGCAGCTGAGCATGCAGACGCTGCCCTCTTCGCCTTCTTCGCAGAAATAGCCGTCTTCAATCTGACAGCTGTCGGAGCAGCCATCGCCAGCTTCGGTGTTGCCGTCATCGCAGGTGTCCTCACCGTTGATCTCGCCGTCGCCGCAGCTGAGCATGCAGACGCTGCCTTCTTCCCCTGCTTCGCAGAAGTAACCTTCTTCGATTTCACAGCTCGAGGAGCAGCCGTCGCCATCGTCGGTGTTCGCGTCGTCGCAAACGTCTTCGCCGTTGATGACGCCGTCGCCACAGCTAAGCATGCAGGTGCTGACGCCACCTTCGTCTTCTTCGCAGAAGTACCCATCTTCGACCTGGCAGAAGTTCGAGCAGCCGTCGCCGGCTTCCTCGTTACCGTCGTCACACTGCTCCGCGCCGGAGATTTCCGAATCGCCGCAGGTGCTGAACTCGCACGCGACGGTCACGGTGTATTCCGAGGTCGCATCGGCGTTGTTGTAGACGTCGTACGCGATGAGCGTGTTGGCGCCCGGCACATGGTTAAACTCGACGATTTCGGTCGCGCCGCCACCGGTGGAGCGGTCACGGCAGGTCGTAGCCGGTCCGCAGGCGCCGGTTTCGCCACCATCGATGGCGAAGAGGTCCATGTCGGCGCTTCCCGTGGTACGCTCTACCGTGATGGTCACGGCCGCGACGCGTTCGTCGGCGAAGCGGTAGACGTTTTCTGCACCGGGATAGGAGAGAGTCGAACCGCAGTAGTTGGGATTGAGGCTGGTGCCACCGTCGGTGTTGCCGACAACGCCTTCGGAATCGCAGGAGAGCTCCATCGCGAAGACATCCGCCGCACCACACGCGGGGAGTTCGCACACGGGCATTTCGCCTTCGTCGCTGCAGGTGCCGACACCGCTCTCGTCGCAGGCCGTGCGCGTCTCAACGAGGCAGCCCATCTCATTCGGAGCGCAGACAACAAGCTCGTTCGCGTCGCAGCTGCGACCTTCTTCGGCGCAGTCGGTGATGCCGTCGCAAGCATCAACGCAAGCAGGCGTGCCAGCGACGAGGTCGCAGGACGTTCCCTCTTCGGTGCAGTCCGTGGTGCTCTCGACAAGACAGCCCATCGCGTTCGGGGCACAAACCGTAAGCGTGTTCTCGTCACAGGAGCGCGTCTCTTCGGCGCAGTTCGTGACCCCCATGCAGGGATCGGTCGAACACATCGCGACTTCGCCCGCTTCGCAGGTGCCGCCCGCAGAAGCGCAGTCTTCGGTGGTCTGCACGAGGCAGCCGTTCACGTTGGCTTCGCAGGTCACCAGGGAGTCGCCTTCGCAGGTCGTTCCTGCGGTCTCGCAGATGCGATCCGGAGCGACGCCGCGGCAAGGATCCGGAGGTTCGCCGGTGTCGGTGCCGGTGTCGACTTCTGCGTCGATTCCAGCGTCGCCAGTGCCGCCATCCAGGTCGACGTCGTCGTCATCACCGCAAGCAAACGCCAGCGCACAAAGGGCCGCGAGGGTCGTACGGACCATCGCGGAGCTTAGGGTTCTTCGATTCATCCGACGCGCCTACGCCGCGTCACGATCGAAGTCAAACAGCAAAGAGGAAACACCCAACCTCAGCTACTTGACAAAAATGGTCTCACTTTCGATTTCGGTTAATGAATTTGAATCGTTACCCATGAAAACCGCCCAAAACGACCGTCTCCAACACGGTCGCTCCGGGCGAATTTTCTATCGGAAATCGAATTTCTTCTCAGCGCTCAAAACACGCGCGATACGCGTTGAGGCATTCGTCTTCGGTCGCGAACTGTGCGTCGCAATCCTCCCCGACGCACTCACAGCCAACGCCGAACTCACAGCTTGACCCGTTCCAGTGATACGGCCCAACCGGCTCGCATCCACCGACCCACTGAACATCCTGAGGCGCGCAGTCCGCAGGAAGACACTCACACGTGGGGCAACCGTCTTCACCAATGACGCGACCGAACTCGCATTCATTCGTGCACCCGATCCGCCCACAGACCGGCGGGGGCGGCTCAGCGCATTCGCAGATGGTGCAGCCGTCTTCGTCTTGCTGATATCCGAACTCACACTCGAGGTCGCAAGCGATTCTTCCGCAGGTCGGCGCCGCAGCACAGCGGCAGACCTCACAGCCCGAGGCGTCCACCTCGAACCCATGCTCACAGAAGAGCTCACAGGTCACGGGAGTGCAGGTCGGGGCGGGGGCGCAACTGCAGACTTCACAACCGGCGGCATCCACCTCGAAACCGTGCTCGCAGAAGAGCTCACATGCCACGGGTTCGCAGCTCGTCAGACACTCTCGATGCGCTTCTTCGCAGTCTTCGATCGACGCGTAGTTTTGATCGCAGTCGGCCCCCACGCACTCGCAACCCCAGACGTGTTCGCAGACGCGTCCGGTAAAGAAGATCCCAGCAGAGGCGCGACAGCCGCCCTCCCCTCGCGCATCTTGGGCCTCGCAGCCGGGTGCAACATCTCGCTCACAACCACACCCACAATCGTTTGAAAACGCGACAAAGCCGGGGTCGCAATCAATATCGAGCGCCGCGCAGTCTTCGGGGCTGGTCGAGATATACTCCGCCCCAGACGCTGCATCTGGGCAGCTCGCGCAGTCGTCATCCGCGAGCGGACAGAAGGAATCGCACTCACCGTCGCCGTACCACGCGGACGCCGCACAGAGATCAATCCCGCCGGGCGAGACTCCCCCGAGGGCCGCGGCTTCCTCCTTTGTGTACTCGAGTTCCATCGAGGTGGAGCAGGCGAAGAGAGAAACAAGGAATAGAGAAGTTAAGACACGTTTCATGATGGGCTCCGAATCGGAAATGAGGGACAAGTAGGTAGGTGCAGGGCAGCCGTCATCTGAAACCGCCAGGCTTCAGGAACGGCGAAGGTTGGAGGCGGTTTACATCCCGGCTGCGAAGAAGGTGCCGGCGCGTCGGTCGGAGGTCCCGTCCTCGGACTCGACATCGAGAATCAAGGTCTGCTCGACCTGCGCGGGGGTCGAATCAAGGCCAACCTCGATCTCAATCGTCTCGCCGCTCTCAAGCGACGCGGGAACTTCGCGCAGGTCCCAGCCTGCTGGGTCAGTGCGAAGCGAAGCGCTTAACGTCATCGTCTCCTGACAAGCGTTGCCCAGTTCGAAATGAAGGCGACCGCCGACACCCAAGATGTCCGTTTCCTCGATGAGCCGAAGGACTAAACAGTCAGCGAAAGGCCTAGAGGCAGCGGTGAGCCCGCCGGCGCCGATCACGAGATCAACGGGTTCCGAGCGCTCATTTCCATTTCGGGTCTCAAGCCGAACTTCTTCGCCGGGACCTGCGGCAGCGGACACATCGAAGCTACCGTCTGGGTTGATCGGTTCGATGGCCGTCGGTGCGTCGGAGTCGAGCGGAATCGCCGCAATCACGCCGTTTGGCACGAGTACCGAACCGGGCGCTCCAACGATTCTTGCGCCTGGGAAAAAACGCTCCGCCTCCCCGTGATCGAGTGAGACAAGCGCGGGGTCCAGGTTTGGTGGCGTGGGCTGCGGATTGATCGCGCACGCAGTGACCAGAAGGAGGAGTAAGCAAGCGAGAGATCGAAGAGACTGGTTCATGATGAAACTCAAACAGAAACGTTGCACGACACGTACCAAGGACATCATCTGAAAAACCCTGTAAATTCAGAGAAGCGAAGGGAACATTTTTCTCATTTTGTCTCATCATCTCCCTGATGATACATTCTAAGGATGGATCGCATCTCACGTTACCAGATTCGACAACCCCTTGGCGAGGGAGGCTCGGCCGAGGTGCATCACGCATACGATCCATTTCGTGAGGAACACGTCGCTCTGAAGTGGCTTCGCCAGGGAACCTCGCCACATATTTTGATGCGCGAGTTTCACCGCCTCCAGGAAACGTCTCACCCTGGTCTTCCTCGCGCTATGGACCTCGGCGAGCATCAGGGTCGCCCCTACTACGTGAGCGAGCTCGTTCGAGGCGACGTATGGAGACCCAGCTCATGGAAGGTGGATGCAGAGCGCGTGAGATTGGTTGCGAGCGCGCTCGACTATCTCCATGAGCTCGGGCTACGCCACGGCGATCTTCATGTTGGCAATATCCTCGTGCACGACAAGCGCGCCACCCTGCTCGATCTTGGATGCGCGCGGCCGCTCGATACCGCGACCCCGGAGGTCTCCGGTTTGCTCAGCGCTCTTGCCCCAGAGGTTCTTGCTGGAGGCATCGCCGGTAAGAGCGCGGACTATTACTCCCTCGGCAAAATGCTCTTGGCGATCACGGACCTTCCAGAGCGAATCCGGACGTTCGCCGAGAACGCTCTGAACGAGCGCCCTCAAGATCGACCTGTCGACCTTCGAGCGATTCTCGGTGACTCCAGACCCGTGCGCAATTCCGAGCTCTTCGAGCGCTCAAGCGAGCTCGAAACGGCAAGCCGCTTTTTGGATACGCTCCGCTCACAAAGGCGCGGTCCGAGGGAGCTTGTAATTCGCTCGCCTCAAGGTTCGGGGAGAACGCGGCTAATGCGAGCCATCGCCGCGCTCGCTTTCCAGCGAGGCGTCGAGGTCTGGGACTTTCCGGCCCACCGGCCGTTCGATCTTGCCCTCCAGTTCGCGCTCCCAGATTGGCTTCCTGGGGCAGCCATCGGCCGTCAAACGCCGCGCCTCTTTCTGGTCGATGATGCCGATCGCTTTGATCCTGGACAGCAGCTTCGCCTCTGCGAACTCGCAGAAGCTCTCTCCCCGGAACAGGACGTCGCCCTGGTGCACGTCAGCGAACGTGCAATCCGCGACGACGCGGTCGAGCTCGCTCCTGCGCCCTTAACCCGAAAAGCACTCGAGCGTTGGTTCGGTGACCCCGCTCTCGCTCGAAAGGCGTTCGACAAATCTGGCGGCTATCCGGGTCGACTTCGAGAAGATTCGAACCATTCGGCCGCGAAGTTCGAAGGACCAACAACGGATGTTCAACGCGCTGCGTTGGCCTTATTGACCCTCCTCGGCGACGTGCCGACCGGCACTCTTCACCATGAGTCATTCCCGGAAGGAAGCGTGCAAGAAAACGCAGGGCGCCTCGTGCCGACGTTGCGCTATCCGCTCCCGGATATCCCTCTCGAACCCCCGACATTCGACGTCGCTCGAATGTCCGACGCAATGAATCGCGCCGCAACGCTTGGTTCGCACCTTATCGCCCGCCGGTACGAGGACTTCACCACGCTGCTAAAGACGATCCCGCCGAGCGAAGTCCGCGCAAACTCGGCGTATCGACGAATACTCGAAGCGCTCACTCAAGAGCCTGCATCTGAAGCATCGCATCATCGGGCGGAAGCCCTCCTAGCGACGAGACTTGGAGAGGCGCGCCAAGCGCATGAAGCGTTTCAGCGCATCACGGACGCCCATCTCCTCTCCGATCGTTTCGCGCATGCTCGATGCCTACTACGCCTCGAGCAAATCGAGGGGCTCGAAGAGCTCCTCGGAGCCATCGAAGAACAAGAGCTCGACGAAGCCCAGCAAATCGAAGTCGCAGACTTGCGCGCGCGCGCCTTGCTCAAACGCGGCCTCCACCGAGAAGCTCTTGCGAGCCTCCGCGAACTCGGAGAAAAGCGAGAGCGTCACGCTCAAATTCTCGAGTCGGAGGGCGTGGCGCTCAGCTACCTGGGGGAGGCCGAGCAAGCTCTTGAAATCTTGAAGAACGCACGCTCGTGCCTATCTCCTGAAACGGAAAACGGGGCGCTCACAGAAGCTCGAATTCTCAGCTATATCGGCATCGCACACTCGCGACGCGGAGAGTACGCAATGGCGGCCGTCGCATACGAAGACGCGCTGGGGATTGCAGATCAGAGCGGACTTTATGACCAAGTCGCTGCAATGGCGATGAACGCCGGAACGGCGCGGCACGTCCGGGGGGATTATTCGATGGCTCGCAGGCTCTACCGACGTGGCCGTCTCGGAGCAAAGGTTCACGGTCAGACGAGCACCGAAGCTCTCCTCCTCTTTAATCTCGCGCAGCTTCTCGTGGATATCGGCGCATCCCAGCCCGCGAGAACAGCCGCAGAAGAAGCACAGACACTCTCAAAAAAGTGCGGCTTCCCAATGGTCTTCGCGGCCGGCGAAGCGGTCCTCGCGGAAGCCGCGCTGCTCGACAGTCAGTTCGCCGACGCCACGCACCACGCGGAACTTTCCACTGAACGTCTCCGCGAGATTGGTTGCGAACGGGAAGCTCGTGAGGTCGCTCTCCTCTGCCTACGTGCTCACCTTGCCGCCGGACGAACTGGACCTGCAGCGAAACTCTATCGCGAACTCTCTGAGGCAACCGAGGGAGATAAGGAGCTTCGATCAAAGCTCGTGCTCGCGGCGCTGCCGCTCCAGCGTGAAGAAGAACGCCGCGGCGCGCTCGAGAAGGTGATCGAGTACGCAAAGTCGAACCGACTCGGCACTCTTCACGCACGTTCCCTTGCCGCACTCTCGCGCCTTTGGTCTCAGCGCGGCGGTTCGCAGAACGCTCGAAACTGCGCGATCGAAGCGATGTCCATGCTGGAGAACTTCGCCGATGGATTACCCAGCGAGCTTGAAAGTGCGTTCTGGGAAGTACCATGGCGAAGGGAAGTCCGAGACCTCGCGCGGGGCGATCGAGAAATCACATCTCACTCGCCGCGGGCCGAGAGACTTCAGCGTCTTTTGGCGATCAATCGCGCAATGAGCTCTACCCTCGACACCGACCTGGTTCTCCGAATGGCAATGGACGCGGCGATCGACCTCACCGGAGCCGAACGAGGATTCTTAGTGCTCAAGGAGAACGACGAGTTGGTGGTCCGGGCCGCGCGAAACCTCGACCGAGAGAAGATCGGTCAATCTCGTGCGAAGTTGAGCTGGAGCGTTGCAGAACGCGTCGTCGAGAGTGGCGAACCTCTTCTCACAATGGACGCGAGCGATGACAACAGATTGAAGGAACAGCACTCCGTACACGCGATGAAGCTCCGCTCGATCCTCGCGGTCCCGCTTCCCGGTGCGGGTTCGATACGTGGCGCTCTCTATCTCGACAATCGCTTTCGTCGCGGCCGCTTTGCGGAGGACGATGTCGATCTTCTGATGTCATTCGCGGACCAGCTTGCGGTCGCGCTACGAAACGCTTCTCAACTTGAGGCGCTTGAAGCGCAGAAGGCGGCGCTCGAAGAACAAGCCAAGCTCCTCGAAGCGGAACGGGCGCGAGTCCAGGCGCTCAGCGAGGGACAAGCGATCGAGATCGCGAACCTCACCGCCCAGGTGCAAACCCAACGCGAGTCACTCAAGCGCCGCTACGACTACGGAGCTCTGATCGCGAGAAGCCCGGGAATGCGCGCGATGCTCGATACACTCGATCGCGTCATCGACTCGCCGCTTTCCCTACTGGTGGAGGGCGAGAGTGGGACCGGCAAAGAGCTCGTCGCTCGTGCAGCCCACGATCACAGCCGTCGAAGCGAGGGCCCCTTTGTCGCCATTAACTGCGCTGCCTTGCCCGAGCAGCTTCTGGAATCGGAGCTATTCGGACACGTGAAGGGAGCGTTCTCCGGCGCAGACAAGGACAAGCTTGGACTGATGCGGGCCGCGGAAGGCGGAACTCTCTTTCTCGATGAACTTGGGGAACTCCCGCTTGCGACGCAAGCGAAGTTGCTTCGGGCACTCGAGAGTCGAGAAGTCCGCGCAGTGGGCGGAACGCAAACGCATCCGGTCGACTTTCGATTGGTGGCCGCAACCAATCGCGACCTTCTCGATGAGGTCGACCGTGGCAGGTTTCGCGA
Source organism: Myxococcota bacterium (assembly GCA_020629955.1). Lineage (GTDB taxonomy): Bacteria > Myxococcota_A > Polyangia > Polyangiales > Houyiibacteriaceae > JAHDCI01. The sequence goes on from JAHDCI010000082.1 coordinate 9,555, forward strand.
GGATCTCTTTTATCGCGTCGGTGTGGTCCGAGTCGCGATTCCTTCCCTTCGAGAACGAAAAGAGGATGTCTTGGAGCTCGCGACCTTGTTGCTCTCACGAGTCGCAGAAGAGCTTGAACGCGAAGGGCTCTCATTGTCTCCCCGAGCCGCGCAGCAAGCGCTCGAACACGACTGGCCGGGAAACGTTCGGGAGCTCTTCAATGTGCTCAGAACGGCGGCTGTTTTAAGCGACGCGGATACGATCGACTCGCTGCCGATCGCGGGCTCCGCGCGAAGAACTCCTTCCAATACACAAGCTCCCGTCGAGGACCCGGACACCTTTGAAAAACGCCGTATTCTACTCGCGTTAGAACAGACGCTATGGAACGTCGGCAAAGCGGCGGAGGCGCTGCAGCTCTCGCGGGCAACGCTCTACCGCCGCATGAAGCGTCATGATATCGCGCCCCGGAAAAAACCTCGGCGCACCATCGAGTAGCACCGATTTCGCGTCCCTAACGCGGGAAAACGCGCTCGAGAATTCGGCGGTCTCCGAGCCTCTCGGCGAGTGCTTCAAGACGCGCTCGGTCCGGCGCTTGAAGCGCAACATCCGCTAGGTCGAGCGAGTCGAATGCGTCTTCTCGCAAGACTGCCAGCCTTCGGTAGAGCTCCGCGTTTTCGCGCTCGTTTTCGAGATTCTTGGCGAGCGTTTTGCCGCCCCGAACTTTGATATCCCAATCGTCATGATTGGCGGGAATCGACGCGATATGGCCGTAGCGCTGCAGAACCTGCGCAGTGCCTTTGGCTCCCCATCGTGCGATGCCGGGGATCCCGTCCGCCGCGTCTCCCACGAGACCCAAATAGTCCGGGATGGACGCGGGAGCGACGCCGAATTTCTCGACCACGGCGCCCTCATTCAGCACGGCATTTTTGCGCCGATCGAGCATCACAACTCGGTCTCCGCGAACACACTGCGCGAGGTCCTTATCCGGCGACGCCAAGAAGATCTTTTCGACGTTCGGATCCTCGCGAAGATGCGCTGCCGCGGAGGCGATTCCATCATCCGCCTCGAACTCTTTCATGCGCCATGTCGTGACGCCGAGCGCTTCGCTCGCTTCTTCGATGAGGCGAAACTGACCGTAGAGGTCCGGGTCGATTCCGGCTCCCGTTTTGTAGCCATCGAAGAGCTCGTTTCGAAACGACTCGATCACGTAGTCGTAGGCGACTGCGACATGCGTGACGCTGGGCTTCGAGATGAGCGTGTGCAGGTTTCGAAGCCAGGCGCGGGTCGCAGCAACCTCGACCCCGTCGACTTTCGCCGAAGGGGCTCCGTAAAACATCCGGAAAAGCTCGTAGGTCCCATCAAGAAGATAGACCTGAACCCTCGAGGACGCGTTCACTTCGCTCATGCTTTGGTGATGTCGAACGCGAGGGTATCCTCATCGATGCTGAGCGCTTCGCTCTTCGCTGTGCCCGCTTCGAGTGAGAGCGCGAGAGTCTCGCCCTTGATGTAATCGCCGTGCTCCGAGATCGCCGCGCCGAGCTCGCCTGTCGCGGCGTACGTCACGTGAATGCGATCATCGTATGCAAGGTCGAGTTCTTTTCGCGTCTTTTGGATCTTCGCGACGATCTCACGGGCGAGACCGGCACGCTTCAGCTCGGGGGTCACGGCAGTGTCGAGCACGACGACGCGTCCGGCCTCGTCCGCCGCAGCAAAACCTTCCTTCGCGCGAAGGCGAACCTGAACTTCTTCGGGTCCAAGTTCGACGACTTCCCCTTCGAGGTCCACGCTGATCTTTCCGGCGCTCTGCATCTCGTTAAAGAGCGCCGTGGCATCGGCCTGCGCGAGCACCTTCTTGCAGAGCGGGATCTTCTTTCCGAGCTTCGGCCCAAGGGCCCGGAAGTTCGGGAGAAGCTCGACGTTCACGTAAGTGGTCGGCTCGTCCGTGAAGCTCAGCTTCGTCACGTTTAGCTCGTCTCGGATCTCGGTCTCGAAGCGCTCGGCAGCAGCCTTTTCCGCATCCGACGCAACAACGACAATGGCTTCCCCAAGCGGCTGACGCACCTTGAGGCTGTGTTCGTTTCGAACGCGCGCGCCCGCGGTCACGATCGTACGCGTGAGCGCCATCGCCTCCCGAAGCGCATCGTCGACTCGCTCCTCGCTCGGCTCCGGATACGCCGCGAGATGCACTGATTCCGCAGCACCTTCTTCGAGACGCTTCACCAAGTTCCCGTAAAGCGACTCGCTCATGAAAGGAACAAAAGGCGCGAGCAGCTTGGTCGTATCGACCAGCACTTCGTAGAGCGTCGCGAACGCCGAAGCCTTATCGGCGCTCTGCCCTTCCGCCCAGAAGCGGCTGCGGCTGCGGCGCACGTACCAGTTCGAGAGTGCGTCCACGAAGGACTGAACGTGCCGAACGGCGACGTGGCTCTTGAAGATATCAAGCTCCGCACGCACGGCCGTCACAGTGTGATTCAGCTCTGCGAGGATCCAGCGGTCCATATCGCTGCGCTCGGAAAGCGCGGGGCGCTCGGCGCGGGGATCGAAGCCGTCGATATTCGCGTAGGTGACAAAGAACGAGTAGACGTTCCAGACCTTCAAAAGAAGCTCACGAACCGCTTCGGTCGCCGCCTTGTCGAAGAAGCGAACGCTCTGTCCGGGCACCGTGCCCGCGTAGAGGGCCCAGCGCATCGCATCCGCGCCGACGGCATCCATCAGCTCGAGCGGGTCGGTGTAGTTCTTATCGCGCTTGCTAAGCTTCTTCCCCTTCTCGTCGGTGAGAAGGCCCATGACAAAGCAGTTCTTAAACGGATGCGGTTTGTCTGCGTCCTTAAAGAGCAGCCCGCTGATGGTCATGAGCGAGTAGAACCATCCGCGCGTCTGATCGACAGCTTCGGTGATGAAGTCGGCCGGGAAGTTCGCTTCGAACTTGTCCTGGTTCTTGTGCGGATAACCCCACTGCGCGAAGGGCATGCAGCCAGAGTCAAACCAGCAGTCGATGACTTCGGGCACGCGGCGATAGGTCCCAGGCTCGCCTTCGTTCTGCCACGTCACCTCATCGATCCACGGCTTGTGCACCATGAGGTCTTCCGAAAGCGACGGGTCAGCGGCCTTCGCGGCGTCAAAGTGCGCAAAGGCCTTCGGGTTCTTTTCCAGGATCTCTGCGACCGAGGAGACCGCCGCCATCTTGCCGGTTTCGTCGTTGATCCAGATGGGAAGGGGCGTGCCCCAGAAGCGCTCACGCGAGAGCGCCCAGTCGACATTGCCTTCAAGGAACTGACCAAAGCGGCCGTTCTTGATGTGCTCCGGCTCCCAATGAACCTTTTGGTTGTTCTCCTTGATGCGCTCGATCTCTTGGGTCGTTCGCACAAACCAGCTGGTGCGCGCGTACTGGATCAAGGGATCGCTCATGCGGCGCCAGGAGAATGGATAGTCGTGGCGATAGACCTCTTCTTTAAAGAGAAGGTCGCGTGACTTCAGATTCCGGATGATGTCGCGGTCGGCTTCTTTGCAGAAACGCCCCGCAAACTCGGTGACCTCTTCGGGGAAGGTGCCGTCGGGCTTCACAAGCTGCAAGAACCCAAGACCTGCCGCTTTGCACGCGCGGAAGTCATCTTCACCGAAAGCTGGCGCCATATGCACCATACCCGAACCGCTCGAGAGCTCGACGAAGTCCGCTTCGATCACGCGGTGGGCCGGACCATCTTCGGGCTCCGCGTATCGGAAAGGCGGCTCGTATTCCGCGCCGACCCATTCGTGGCCCTTCTTGGTCTCGACGATATTTGCGTCTTCGCCAACGAGCTTCGCGACGAGCGCTTCCGCGAGCACCACGCGCGAGCCATCTTCAAGTTCGACGGTGGCGTAGTCCGCGTCCTTCTTCACCGCGAGCGCGATATTCGAAGGCAGAGTCCAGGGCGTCGTCGTCCAGGCGAGGAACGCTGTCTTCTCGGCGCCCTTCACCGGGAAGCGAACCGTGACGGAAGGGTCGTCGACCTTCTTATAGCCTTGGCCGACTTCGCCACTCGAGAGCGCCGTTCCGCCTTGCGCCCACCACCAGACAACCTTGTAATCCTGATAGAGCAGGCCTTCGTCGAAGAGACGCTTGAGCGCCCACCAGACACTCTCGACGTAGCTCTTGTGGAAGGTCACGTAGGCGTCGTCGAGGTCGACCCAGAAACCGATGCGCTGCGTGAGCTTTCGCCACTCGTCGATGTACACGAAGACGGAGTCGATGCACTTCTTGGCAAAGGGTTCGACGCCATATTCCGCGATGGCTTCCTTGCCGTTGATCTGAAGCGCCTTTTCCACTTCGACTTCAACGGGGAGGCCATGCGTATCCCAGCCGGCGCGACGCGGAACGTGATAGCCGCACATCGAGCGATAACGAAGGAAGACATCCTTCATCACGCGCGTCAGAACGTGTCCGGGATGCGGCATGCCGTTCGCCGTCGGGGGACCTTCGTAGAAGACAAATCGGGGGCCGTCCTCGTTCGCAGAGACCGCCCGCTCGAAAATCTTCGCCTCATCCCAGAACTTCAGCGTCTCCGACTCAAGGGCCGGAAACGAGACGCGTGGGGAGACCTCTTCAAAGGTCGCTGGCTTCGAATCTTTGGACATGCGGAACTGCATAACACTGGACGGCGAGGTGGTCACCGAAATGTCGTCATTCGATGCAACGCTCGTCGACCTTCACCTTCCGCACGAAGGAGCGGGAATTCGCGAGACGCTTTCACGCGCGTGGCACGTTGTGCCGCACGCTTTTCGGTCGCGTGAACGAGCATCACGGATTGCGTGCCAGGATCCCAAAATCCGCTAATTCATCAACGTTTTCGGGCTGGCACTGACTTTGCTCATTGGTCAGGTCATGAAATACACATCTCTTTTTGTCCTTCTCATGGGTGCTCTCTCGGGCTGCGATCAAGTCGCGGTCGAGGACGACCTGGACCGCCTCAACATTGAACTCGATTTCGGACTCTTCCCCGAGAACCGGGAAAACGACCTCAACGACCCCTATGTTGCGGGTACGGAAGTTCGCTTTCGCGTGGTTGGGGCCGACGAAACCCGCGGCTGGACGTTCGTGAGTGAGCAACCCGAGGTGATGGAATTCGTCTCATTTGACGACGACGAAGGGGTTTTCGCAGCGAGCGGCGCAGGCGTTGCCCATATTCGTCTGCTGAACGAAGACGGCGACTGCGAAGAAGAGTTCGATGTTGAGGTCGCAGAGGCGGCGCGCATATCCGTTGTCTCAAACGCGATCCTTGAGTCGGGCGTGGGCGCCGCCGCAGGTATCGATATGAGCGAAGAAACACTTCGTGTGATCGTTGGCGGCGAGGCGACCTTCCGGACCCGCTACTACGACGCATCGGGCCGAGAGCTACGGGGAAGAAATGTCATCGACGCACGGGGAATGGACGCTGGCACCGATATGAGCGTCCTCAACTCCTTTTCAAGCTGGCTACGCTTAACGCCCTCAGAGCCAGGTCTCTCGACGGTTCAGCTCTCCATCGCCGGTCGAGACGTGACAACACTAACGGTGGAAGGCGTGGACGCAGAATCCATCGCAGGGCTCGAACTCCAAGGCGACGAGGCGGGAGCGCTCCCCGGTGATTGGATGATGGTACGTGCGGTCGGCATCACTGGGGATGACCACGAAGTTTTCGGAGTTGAGCCACGCTGGACCGTTTCCGGAACATCGATCGGAACCGGCGACCTCTATTCCTACCGTTTCGATCCCAGCCAAGAACACAGCGTTGTCGCGACCTTCGATCTCGAGGAGGGCAGCGTGGATTCGACGCGAACGCTCCGGGGCGCTCCCGGTTCCTCGCGAAGCAGCTCAAGCATTGGTTGCTCTGCCGCGGGCGATGGCGCTGGGGTGCTCGCATTCGCGTTGGGCGCGCTGGGATTGGTATTCGTGCGGCGGCGACGCTGAAATCGCGGACGTCTCAAGAAAGAAGGGCGCCTCGTGGGCGCCCTTTTCTACTCGTCTGGACCCGCGAGTTTGGTGCGGGCTTTCTTCGTTAGCGCAACAACCGCGGCGCGCGCCATATCGGCACTGTTGAGGGCTTTTTCAAAGCCAACACGTGCCGGCCGCATGCCGCCGCTTGTCTCCACCGAAAAATCGCAACCGTAACGGTCGACGTTCACCATGTACGCAACCTCCGCTTCCGTCGCCCGCGTGAACGCCCGCACGATTGCCAGGACTGCATCCGCGTGATCTTCGTTCATATGGGAAACAATGCCCGCTTCTGCTTCGTGCAGAGGGTCCGGTTCGGCACTTCGGTAATCTTCGATCGTCAGCCACGACATTCGACCGAATCCGCCGATGTAGCGAGCGCTCTCGGACCGAAGGCGAAAGAAGCCGAAATCGGAGAAGTCGACATAATAACTCGCCTCGGGATGACGCTGGAGAAAGGCCTCGCGAACTTCGACGTCCTCGGTGCGTTCACATGGTCCGACGATCGTGACGCGAGACGAGGCCAGTGGACGGTCTTCCTGAGGCTCTGCGACCATCAGCGACGCTCGCGAATCGACATCCAAGTGCTTCGTGTGAGTGGCGAGCTTCGAGACGAGAAAAACCGGGTCCGGACCGACCATCGCGTACGAGACGAACGATCCGTGCGGAAACCCTTCCCCATTGAGCGTGCTGAGCGTTCCTGTTCGGAAACGCGCCATCAGCGTGCGCGAGCTCTCCGCGTGAGAGGAGCGAGGGACCCCTTCAAACGTTAGCGGAGTCTCGCGGGATGGGCGCCCGTGCTCTCTCGCCTCCGTCACGCTTATTCTTCCTCGTGATGGTGCCCGCCAGGACCGTGTACGTGTCCGTGGGCAAGCTCTTCCTCCGATGCGTCGCGAATCTCGACAACCTTCACCGAGAAATGCAGGGTCTCGCCTGTCAGAGGATGAAGCGGCGTGAGCTGGACGCGGCTTCCCATGACCTTAGCAACCCACACCGGAAAGTTTCCTTGGGGCCCCTGCATCACGAGCTGTGCGCCCTTCTGCACGTCGAGTTCCGGAGGAAGCTTGGATCGCATCACCGTAATCGGCTTCACCTTCTGGCGGACGCCGTAGCCCTGCTCAGGCGGAACGACAGCATCGACCTCATCTCCGGCGCTCTTCCCTTCGAGCGCCTTCTCGAGACCGGGGACAATGTTTCGCGCGCCATGCAGGTAAAGCATGGGCTTCCCCGGCTCCGAGCGATCGATCTCTTCGCCGGCATCGTTCTTCAGGACATATTCGAGGCTAACGACCTTCTTGGCCGCGATAGTAGTCATTGGAAGGAGCTAGCAGGGGCGCTCCTCAGACGCTACCAGAGGCGCTTTTTCAGGTTCGTTTCCCAAGAATCGCAGCTCTTTTCTGAACGCCGCTCACCCCCTCGCACTTTCCGAGGTAGGCTTGCTGGAATGCGCAGTCTTTCTTGTCTTCTCCTCGCCGCCGGAGCCGCGAGCCTCATTGGGTGTTACCAAAGTCACGAGCTCGAAGAACCGATAAGTCCCGATCCATGTATCTGCTGCGGTAGTGAGGTCACGCTCGAGGAAGGCGAAGTATGCGAGGACGCATGCCCCGCGGTCTGCCCGGTCGAAACATGCGATTGCTGTGGAACCACGGTCGAGATCAACGAGTTCGAGAGTTGTGAGATAGGTATTTGCGACCCGTACTGCCTCTTCCCCCCGCCGCCGCCACCGATCACGTGCGATTGCTGCGGATTCGAAGTCTCACCGCCAGAAGGTGAGTGCAACGATACCGTTTGCATGCCCTACTGCGGGAGGTGTGTCCCGACACAACCAGAGGGTCTGATCCAGGGAGTGTGCTTGGACGTTATCCCCGAGTTCACCGAGGTCGACTTTGAGCTCTTCGGCGGCGGACCGGACGGTTGCTATTGCGGGGAGTCGCTCTCGTGTGAACTGGAGGTAGTCTCCGAGGGCGTTCTTCAAATGCGCGCACTCGAGTGTTTCGAAGACATCGATTGCGATGCTTGCCTTCCGTTCCAGCGCGGTCGTTGCACCCTTCCCGGGCTGCCGGCAGGCGACTGGCAGGTGATCGGCCAGGAATCACGAGAACCGCTCTTCTCGTTTAACGTGAGCGAGGGCGGCCTCGTGCCCGAACGCGGCAACCTCTGCCAAAGCCTCCCCGACTTACCCATCGGCTGCGGCGCCGACATTCGGCAGCGACGTGTAGAACCGGTGGAGGTCTGTTTCCCGCCGCGAGCACGTTCGGACGCAGCCGCGTTTGAGGTCGAGGTCGTCCACTGCAATGAAGACAACTGCCCGTCCTATCCAGGCCCATGCTCCGTCAGCACGTTCGACGATACGATTCGGATCACAACATCGCTCCGCCAATCATTTTGCGATGGCGCCTGCGATGATCCGGAACCTGGGGTGTGCACGCCGGTCTCGACGAGCTGCTGGGTCAATACCTACGATCGCACCAACCCCGTATGGCGCCTCGAAGTGGACGGCGTGGACCTCGGAACCATCGAACTCGATCCCGTCGGGGTCGAACCCATCTGCATGCCGGTTCGCTAACGGGGGATACCGCAGCGATCGAGATTCTTCGTTGAATTGAATTCATCGCCCGGGCATTCTGCCCCCAGGTGGAACTCTATTCTCCAGGGTCCCGGATCGGGCGCTATGAGATTGTGAAGAAGATCGCAGTCGGTGGTATGGCGGAGGTCTACGCGGCGAGGCTCATTGGACACGCTGGATTCGAACGCGCGGTCGCCCTCAAACGAATGCGAGCCGAGATCGCGGAGGACGAACGTTTCGTTCAGATGTTTGTCGATGAGGCCCGAATCGCGTCCCATATCGTCAGCCCGCACGTTGTGCAGACTCTGGATTTCGGTGCGGCGGAGGACAATTCTCTCTATATCGTGATGGGCCTAGTGCGCGGCCCATCCCTTTCGAGCTTGCTCAAGGCCGCGGCCCGGGAGAAGACAAAACTACCAATCCCTGTCGTCATTGAGATCATTCGTCAGACGGCGTTAGGTCTGCACCACGCGCACGAAACACGCTCCCAGGACGGTCTTCCGCTCAATATTATCCATCGAGATGTGAGCCCACAAAATATCCTCGTCGGGGTCGATGGTCGCGTACGAATCACCGACTTCGGGGTCGCAAAGGCGCTCTACCGCAAATCGAAGACCTCGACTGGCGAGATCAAAGGAAAGATCGCTTATGTCTCTCCAGAACAACTTCGCGCGAAGGATCTTGACCGGCGAACGGACATTTTTTCTCTTGGGATTGTGCTGTGGGAAGCGCTCGTCGGGAAACGTCTCTTCGAGTCGGGGAATCCTGCCGCGACGATTGCTGCTATCTTGGAACAACAAGTCGAATCGCCGACGAAGCTTCGTGGTGAGATCCCAGTGGCGGTATCCGAAGTGGTGAAATGCGCTCTTGAGCGTGACCCCGATTCTCGCTTCGGAACAATGCTCGAGTTCGCGAACGCCCTTGGAGCGGCCGCCGAGACTCGATTCGCGGACCAGAAACTAGCCGAATGGATTCGAGAGAATGCGACTGCAGAGATTCGCCAACTAAACGAAGCATTGGCCGCGACCTCGGTTTCCCGTCCACCCTCCACGAAAACGAAGCGACCTTCCAAAATGTGGTTCGCGCTGGCTGCGTTGCCCACTCTCTGCACCATCGGATTCTACGAGTTGTCACACTCGCCCGATATCGGCGCGGACCGCGCACCTATGGCAGAGACCACTACGCCAGTGGAGCCGTCAGCGGAGCCGCCAGCGAGGGCGGAGCCGGCGGAATCGCTGGGACCGGCCCCGGCAGCGCGGGCACCCGATGAACAAGAGGCAAGAGACAACGAGAGCGATGAATCTACCTCCATAAACTCTACTCCAACGCGCCGAAGATCGCGGGCGGCGCGGACGCGAGCTAGCTCCATGAGTACGCGCCGTCCGCAAGCGGCTACACAAGAGAGCGCCGAAGAGGAGGAATTTGATCCTGAAATTGAAAGCGAGATTGATCCGCAAAGGCTCTCCGGCCGCGACCTCTTCGCTTACTGCGAGGGAGACCAACAGTGCATCATCGAGAATCTCGTACCCCGAACTCCATCGGACTTTGGCATCCTCATTGAAGCGGAACTCTCATCAGGAAGTACATCCGCCGCAGACGCGCTCATTTTGCGATTGCTCGAGCGCTTTCCGGATTCTCGGACCGCTCGACGATACGCTCAGCGGCGGATGGGCGAATCCGCGATGCCAGAGTAATGCGAATTTTCGACGTGGCCTCAGGGCTCGACTGGTGAGCGAACGCCCGATTCAGCACCGAGGTAGTCCTCCGGGGAAATCCACTGAAGTTCCT
>JAHDCI010000341.1 GCA_020629955.1 Myxococcota bacterium
GCGGATAGTGGTACCGATTGCCATGCGATTTCTCTTCGTAATGGACCCCGTCGCGACCGTGATTCGGGACGAGGACACGAGTTATGCGCTCCTTCGCGCCGCGAACGAAGCAGGACACGAAGTATTCTTCGCCGACGCCCGCGACCTCGAACTCGAGGACGGTATCGCAAAAGTGCGAGCACGCCGCATCGAAGTCTTGCCGGCGCCACAGCCGCCGATGCGTCTTGCAGCGCCAGAGCGGCACAATATCGCCGATCTCGATGCGGTCTTCATCCGGACCGATCCTCCTTTTAACGACCGCTACCTCTGGATGACGCTGGTCCTCGAAGCGGTTCGAGGACAGACGCTGGTCGTCAACGATCCGAACGGGCTCCGGCGCGCCAACGAGAAGCTGTACGCGACGCGTTTCCCAGAGCTGATGCCCCGAACGATCGTGAGTGCGGATCCGATTCGGATTCGTTCCTTCTGCGAAGAGGTTGGCGGACGAGCGGTGATCAAACCGGTCGATGGCCACGGCGGTGACGCGGTCTTCGCGCTGAAACTGGAAGACAGCAACTTCAACGCCATCGTAGAGAATCAGACTCGGAACAGCAGCCGCGTCGCGATGGTGCAAGCATTTGTCCCCGAAGTGACTCGTGGTGATAAGCGCGTATTGCTAATCGATGGCGAGCCCCTGGGCGCCATTTGGCGGGTGCCTCAAAAAGGCGACCTTCGCTCCAATATTCACGTGGGCGGTTCCGTGGAAGCCGCGGAGATCGACGAACACGATCGGAAGATCATCGAGACTCTCAGTCCGAAGCTTCAGGAAGACGGCCTCTTCTTCGTTGGGCTTGACGTGATTGGCGGAAAGCTGACCGAGGTCAACGTTACGAGCCCCACCGGCATTCAACAGATGAGCCGCTTTGACGGCATCGACTATTCCGCCCGCGTCATCGCGTGGGCCGAGGCAAGGATTCAAGCATGAGCATCCGATTTCATCTCTCTGCCCTTCGAAAGCCACTTGCGGCACTGACGGCCCTAAGCGCTGTCGCGTGCGGGCCATCTCAGGTCCGTGTCGAAGCCCCGCCGCTGCCAGAGATGCAGGTCGCGGGGCAGCCGCTGGTCATCGAGTCCTTTACGGACCTCGGCACCGTTCGGGCCGTCGCTTCCGACGCTGCATTTACCTATGTCGCGACCGATCGCGGCTTGCAGGTCTACTCGGAGAGTACGGTGCCAGAAATCCTCGGAGCCGACAGCGGCCTCCCGAGCAATGACGTATATGCCGTCGCCGTCTCCCCGTCCGGAGTCGCAACGGCTGCGACAGCCGCTGGGTTCGTCGAGGTGCGCGGAGCCCGCGTCGAGAACCCGGTTGTCCCTCCGGCCCCGGTCGGTCGAGTTCGAGCACTACATGCCGACGCCGATGGCACCCGCTGGGCCTGTGGTGACGATGGTCTCGCGCGACTTCGTGAAGGTCGCTGGGAAGGATACGGGGAACCCATTCAGTGCACTGGCCTCTTTCCAACGCCTGAAGGTAGGTTGTGGGTCGGCACAACACGCGGGCTCATCTATATCGACTCCGATGACGTGATTCGAGAGCATGGCGAGGGGCGCGGTCTCCCCGGCGGATGGATCAGGGGCCTCGTACCTGCGCAGCCGGGTCAGGCGCTCGCTTTGGTTCAAAGCGCAACGGCAAGCTATCTCGCGTGGTTCGATGGCAACCGTTGGTACGGCTACACGCTCCGCGACTTCGATCACGTGCCGGTCGGTCTTGTTCGGGCTGGCGGAAAGATCATGTTGCTCTCGCGCGACTACGCTTTCGAAATCCAAGATGCTGCGACCGGCAGTGGCGTACCTCTGCACCCGATTTCGCGTGGTGAACGCCTCGAGGTTCTCAGTTTTCAGGCTCGGATTACCCAAGGTGGCGTCGCCGAAAGGACTGGCGAAGTTCAGCCCCCACGGCCTCCCTCACGCCTCGCGGACCTTCCACCGAACCAGCCCACGATCGACGCACCGGGTTGGGTGATCTCGCCACTCGCCGCCGTTGGACAGACCAACTACTGGATCGGGAGCGATGGCTCAAATGCGTATGTCGCAGACATCGGCCGAGGTCTTTCCGTGCTCTCCGGAGACGGGAATACGCGGGAGCTACAGCGACGTGATCTTGTTGCCGACGAAGACCTTCGCCTCGCCGTTGACCCACGCGGTCAAACCTGGCTCCTGTCGGACGATGGTGTTCTCGCTCTCTATCGAAGCGGAACCCTCCGCGCGATGCCTTCGCCCGAAGGAACCCGTACCGGAGCAATGGCCTCCTCTGCGCGAGGCTTCTTCCTCGTCGGCATCAAACAAGGCTCCCCAAATACGCTTGCGCTTCATCGCATGAGCACGGAGGGCTGGGAGCTCGTGTACGAAGCCACTCTCACCCTCCCCGAGGGCAACACCCTCATCGATACCCCATTCCTGGGTATGCATGACGACGGGACGGCCTACGTTGGCATTCGCGTTCGAGAAGGTGAACGGGAAGGCATGCGCGGCTTGGTGCAGCTCAGCGCCGATGGACAAAGCGCCATCTACCACCATCATACCAGCGACCCCGCTGTCGATGGCGAAGGGGCCTTGCGTACGCCAAACGAGTTCTCCGCGATCGATATGAACGACGAAAACAACGTTTGGATGGCGACGATTTTTGGAGCCGTTCGCCTTGGCGGAAGCCAGGCTGTCACCTTCGGCGAAGCGCGCGGAGTGCGTGGTGAAGTTGTCAGTGACGTACTTGTTGGCTCTCGCGGACGAATCTGGGTCGCTGCGGCCGAAGGCCCCGGTTACCGGCAGCAGGACCGGTTCGAATTCCGTATGCCGGAGGCGATTCGGGCTTCGCGTCCGCGAATGCTTGCGCTCGATCCGAGCGGCAATATCTGGGGCGCGGGCCCCTCTGGGCTCGTCCGCTTTGATGGTGAACAGTGGCAACTCTTCGGCGCCGAACAAGGGCTCCCCAGCGCGGACCTAAAGGATATTGAGATCGACGCCGAAGGCGGCATCTGGGTTCTCGCGAGCGATCGCGTAATGCGTATCGCGCCGGCCTCGAACGAACGATAACGAGCAACGCGGTGAGCAAAGGCCGCACGAGTGTTATAAGAACCTTTCAGATTTTGCGGGCCACGCTCGCCAACCAACCGAAGAACGGGAGCATCGCCGATGAGCGGTCACAGTAAATGGTCGACCATTAA
>JAHDCI010000003.1:0-79028 GCA_020629955.1 Myxococcota bacterium
CGCTAGTTTTGGGAACTAGAAGTCGTCGGTTCGAATCCGGCCACCCCGACCCAGTTAAATAGGCCTAAACGACCTCAACGGAACCCGGCTCAAAATCCCGTCCACCCCGCTGTCCACCCCTCTCAGGGTGGGATTCACCCCGAACGAGGGTCACTATCGAAGCCATCGCCTCGCGCTTCTCGCCGAGCTCCACGGCGTCGTAGTGCTCTGACATCTGATCCGTGACGTGTCCGACGATCGATTTCTGAACCGTCTTGTTCGTCCTGCAATCCTTCCTTCCGGTACCGAACGACGCAGGACCGAAGGAGCTACCCACGCCCGAGGAACGCGCCCTTGCGTTCGTGGAACGGCTCGAACGAGAGAGAATGAAACGACGATCGGCTCTGGATTAAACACCCGCGGTGGCGGCATTGCGCAGGGACTGAACCACGGTCCCAAACGCGTCGAGCCTCGCGTTGTGATCGGAGGTCGCGTCAACGTCGTTCGGAGAATCGAGGTGAGCGCCAACATTGTTCGTTTCGTCGAACGCCGCGCTTCGATCTCCAGGACCGGGAGAAGGTGAAGAGATGAACAAACCACAACCGAAAGCGCTCCGAGACTGGCTCGCCGGCGATGTTTCCCCGAACCGGCCGCGGCAAGAGATGTATCTCCGGCCCGGCATCGCGCCTCTCGCGAAGCGGCTCGCTTGCCGTAGGTCGTCGCCGCACGTGCCCGACGAATGCCCCATCTTGGGCGTTGCGCTCTCCCGCGAGGCTGGCTCGCCGCACTTCCCGGAGAGCGTTCGCGGCTTCTGGATGAGCCGGCTGGCGGCGACGATCGTCAAAGCGAACGTGACAGTCGAAGAGCTCGAGCGAACGATCGCGTACCTGCGGACTCGTTGAGCGCCCGGTCTTGCACCTAGGAGAGTGTGCGTGATATCCCGGAACAATGGGAAATCTAGGTGGGCGGGCTTCGTTGCCCTGTGTTTTGACGTTGTTGCTGGGCCTCGCGTGCGATCCAGGGACCGACTTCGACCCGATTCAAATCGCGGACTCGAATGAATGTTCTGAAGGGATTCGAGCCGAGGAGTGCGTTCGGGTTCCTCCGCGCGGTGGCTCGATTCCCGTCGAGATCGACGGGCAAATGGGGGATAGAGAATATTGGGGGGCGGTTGAACTCCCTGTCACAAGTGTGTCCCTCCAGCGGGCAAGCCGAATGTTCGTGCTACTCGAAGATGAGACCCAGACGTTGCGAGTCTTCCTTGACCAAATCGCTGTTGAACTAAACTCGACAGAGCTCTTTATCGTCTTCGACCACAAACGATTCGAAAACGCTTCTCCGTTGTTCGGCACGGAGGACCGTCGGCTGGTGGCAAACGTGGACACCGGCAACGTTCAAATGGAAGAACTCTCCGATGGGGGCATTTGGGGGCCGACAGCCGAACCGTTCGACGCAGTCGCTTCCTGCTTCGATGATGTAACGGAGAACCTGACACGTTGTTCCATCGAGCTCGCGATCCCTCTCCCTGAATCAGCTTTCGTCGCACCAACAGCGGACACTTTGCCCGGAATCGGCCTGGGTGTGTTCGACGACGCTTTCTTGACGGGCCAACCCGAGGAACTCGCCGATACAGAGGGGGCCGCCGCAATCGATCGCCGGTCTTTGACAACTCTCCTCTTCGGTCGACCTCAGGGTGTTCCGCTGTCGATTATGTCGTGGAACGTCGCCCGGTGGGGTGAAGGGCTAGAAGCTTCGATCACGCAGGACCCCTTCGGCGACGTTCCTCTTGCATCCATCGCAGCAACGATGGTCCCGCACGATATTGTCATGGTCCGAGCTCTGGGGGCGTGCGGACGCGGATGCGCTTTTGGAAGAGGCGAACGCGCAACGCGCCCTCGCTGGGTTGCCGGAGTTCCACCTGGTCGGGCCAGCTTCTCGGTCTCCTCTTGCGATCGAAGAGATTGGACTTGCGCCCCTTGGAGATCCTGATGCCGGACTCTTTATCTTCTCGCGATTTGAGGTGATGGACCAAGGATTCCGGATTTACGATCGGTGCCGCGGCGAGGACTGCTTGAAGCCCAAAGGGATTCAGTGGGCCCGTCTCCGGTTGCGCGGGCAGGACGCCATCCCGGAGAGTTGCCTCGCCGATCGGGCGAAAGATGGTGGATGCCCGCCCGAAGCGACCGACGAAGCTTACGTAGATGTCTTCAACACGCATCTTCAAGCCACCGGACCTTTGCTCTGCAACGATGGTGTAGATGCCTCCGCGTTCCTTCTCGAACTGTGCGCCGGAAATGCTTTAATCCCGCCCGGGCTCTGTGAGTCGCTGAGCCCTATCGCAAAGGGACTCGCGAGCTCCTGTAACGTCGTAAGTGATGAAGAGGTCAGGCAGTCGCAACTTGAGCAACTACGCGAGTTCGTCGCATCGGTCGTCGACGAGGGATCCGACCAACCTGCGATTCTGGGCGGCGATTATAACATCGACGGGCGAACGCTGACGATTGCTGAAGAGGAATACGCCGGCATGCTCGATGACGTGCTCGGCCGCGATCTCGAGACAACTGACGACTTGATTTCCACTGCGCCAGAGGCGTTTTCCTGGGATATCGATCACAGCGACCTGGCGCGAGAAGAACCTCAATACGATTGGGAGCGATGCGGGCACGGGACGTCCCATGGAACAGAGTTGCAAATCGGTCAGAATCCCTTCGCTGATGGTTCCTTCCCCAGTGCTCTCGACCCTGACTGCCCAGCATGGGAATGCGATGTTGCTGGCGATGAAGCACACGAACGGCTTGACTATTTGTTCGTTCGTCCACCCGCAGCGCGAGAGGATGGCGATCCTCCGGGATACTTCCTCGCCCGCACCCTCGATGCCGCTCCTCTTTGGCTGCCGCTTTGGCCGACAGATGCCCCGGACGGAGACCGTTCACATCTTTGCGCACAGGCTGCCACAGAGGAGGAAGGGATTCCGAGCGACTTTCCGCGCATCAGTGACCACCGGCCAATCGTGACGGAGCTTGAGTTCCTCACGCTTCGGCACCCCGGACGCTTCCACCCAGCGTGGAATCACACCGTGCGGTCCAGGGTCACAAGCGTGACGCTGACGAATGAACCCGATTGCTTCCTCGACCTCTGCGGGCCGAGAGATCCATTTGTGGAGTTTGAGGGATGGGCAACCGACGCGGGAACCGGTCTTCCAGTACCTTCTCCAGGCATTCGAGCTCTGGCGTCTTGCGACAACCGAGACGCTGGTTCGCTCGTCGCCGCGGATAACGAGTGTATGGATCCGTGGTTCCTGACCCAACGAGCGCCAGCGGGCGCGTACACGCAACACAGTGTGACTTGGCGACTTTTCGATTCAGATACAGGTTTCGACGACGAGATCGTCACCATAGACGGCACCTATCACCCACGATTGCAAGTTAACTGGGACACTTCGATGTTTGAAGTGTACGCAGACGGTGAAGTCCCAGAAACTGCACGATATGAAGCGGGGCTTCGAACGAGCGACCCGCTTCGTTGGTGCTCGTCCATTCAATCTCCAAGTTTTTGCGTTGAGACTTCCCTGGAGGAACAACGGTGAAGGCCATCGCACCGCTGTTGCTCGTGGTGCTTACCGCGTGCGACTGCTCGATGAGCCACGAACTCGATGGTGGCTCCGATGGGGGGCGAGATGCAGGAGTCGATGGCGCGGATGCCACCGAGCCCCTCGACGCACAGGTCGACAGCGATGCGAGCTCGCCCGATGCCGACGCCGACGCCGATACAGGAACTCCCCCGACTTGCTCGGAAGAAGAGATCGAGTTTGGATGGATTCGCGCAGACGAGTTTCCTTTGAGTCAAGATGTGAGCGATTTCCTTGTGATCGGAGATGAGGCCGTCGTGACGGGAGGTGACTTCCGAATGGGCCCGGATATCTTGGCCTATTCCATTGATTCGGGAGAATGGAGAGTTGTTGCCGAGGGCAGAGCCCGAAACGAGGCCGCATCCACAATCGAAGGAAATCGGATACTCCTCACTGGCGGAGGAGGGCGAAGAGGTCGGGAAACAATAGACGGTTTCAGCACAGACCGGGCCGAGGTCTACGAAGATGGGGCCGTCACTACTGTTACGAATATGGGGTTGTCCCGCGGGAATCATGAGTCGGTGACCTTGGACGACGGGCAGGTCTTGGTTGCAGGTGGCTGGAGCTGGGCTAGCCGTCGAGAACCCAGCGAAGTTACGGGGACATGTGAGCTCTATAACGTCGAGTCGGATGCGTGGCGTTTCGTTGCAAGCCTCAACGACCCTCGTTGGAGTCACTCGCTCACGATGCTTTCAGACGGGAGGGTTCTGGCGATTGGCGGCCTCCAAGGGCAGGACGAAAGCGTCGTGCACCTCGACAGCGCGGAGGTCTACGATCCGGCGACAGACCGTTGGGAGCGCACCGGTTCGATGTCAACGGGCCGCGCCTACCACGAGGCGCTGCTCCTTCCATCGGGGCGAGTCCTTGTCGTAGGTGGGCAACGAGCTCGCACCGAGACGCTTGCTTCGGCGGAGATCTGGGACCCAGCGACCGGTGAGTTCTCACCGACGGCATCGCTCCCCTTGTCCGCCGAAGACATGGCCTCGGTCACATTGCCCGATGGTCGGATTGTCGTCGCCGGCGGGGTACACTTTGAAGATGATGGCGACGGCTACGGCCTGGCCACGGTGCACCTCTTCGACGAACGTGCTGATTGCTGGCAGTCAATGTCCAGTTTGTCGGTTCCGCGCGGCGCATTCGGAATGGTCCTCTTGCCGGATGGGCACCTTATGGCTGCGGGCGGATTGATCGCTGACTTCGAGCTCAACCGGGTCACCGAGATCAGCTCGCACCCGATCGACCTCATCCTCGCGGAGTAGCTTCGCGCCGCCTCGTCCGCTGCTACCCTGTTGCCGCAATCCCGATGATTATCAGTGGGAAGGAAAGGGGTGGAGCTAGAGCTTCTCAACTATTCGTCGCGGACGGTTCTCGTGTGCTCGAAGTTCTTTCTCAATCGCATCACACAGTCTGCGCGCTTCCAAGGCATGCTCGGCGAAGAAAGCTTGGACTGGGGTCGTGTTGCCGAGTCCCGTCTCGACGCGAGCCATGACATCTGGCCATCTTCCTTCAGAGCACTTCGCGCTTCCTAGCTCTGTCCATCGTTGTAGCTCTGCTCTCGCAGCTAGCAGGTTTGCCTGAATCTGTGCGCGATGATGTCGGTCTGCGGCTTGGCTCGCATGGAAGATCTCAAAGACGAGCGATTGAGTTTGGAGAGCCTGTTCGTTAAGAGCGCCAACTTGCTGGGTCATGGCTGCAGCCTGACTCGCAAGGGACTCGGCTTGCTTCGCGAGCTCTCGCCTATTCTCTCTCAACTCCTGACGTTGAAGCCGAAGCTCCTTGCGTTGCAAGAACACCGAGAGCACTGCAGCCCCCAGCGCGAGAGCGGAGATAACCCCAACGATTGGTGCGAACGAATCACCGAATGCGCCTCGGTTTTGCACGCTGTCGGGATACACCCACCACGAAATTGCCTGACCTACAGCCATGAAAACGAGCGTTGCTGCGAACGCAACGCCCATCCACTTCCACACGTTGACGTCCTTGTCTTCGGCTAGCCGCTCAGATTGGGTGGTTCTTTCGGCTTTCGGCGTCGAGGTTTTCGCGTTCTTATCTGGCTGGTTCACCGCGTCGAGCTAAGTCGGAGCGTCGATTCTGTCCACCCCTCCGTCCACCCCTGAAACGCGAAAACACAGGCTGGCATGCGACGTTCGGGGACGTTTTCGCCTGTGTTTTCAACGTTTGCCCAATGGTTGGTAGGGGCTGATTCAGTTTTGGGAACTAGAAGTCGTCGGTTCGAATCCGGCCACCCCGACCCAGTCAAATAGGAAGATTGTCAATCCAGGCCCAGGCCAACAATCTCTCTGTTCCTATTCGACTGAGCCAAAGACGCTCAGAGCCGACTGCGCCATTTTACGAGTGTACTTTTGCCAAGGTCGGTATCCGTCCTGGTGTGTTCGTTCACGACGCTTACCGTTCCTCGCGCTCGGATTTTGGGGATTCGTTTGCGATTTCCGCGCTGACCTCTGCCTTCTTGTTTCGAAATCGTGCAGAGCCAAAAACAACGTTTCGCGGCGTGCGACGGTGCGAGACTCTTCCGAAAAGGAGCGAGTCTTTTCGGTTGGCGAACGACCTGAAACGGTTCTCCGCTCTTCCTCGTCGAGCTCGGCGTGTTTGTTGCTCAAGAAGGAAGGCACGACCCGCTTCGATCGTATGAAGACGTCATGACAGGAGAGCATCCATTCCAACCATTCGTTGAGCGACTCGAAGCGGCGGGAGAGCCGTATGAGTTGAAGTTGGCGAAGACACCGTCAAAAGCTGCGGAGAAGCGATTTCGTAAGGCGTGTCCTGACCAGATTCGGTTACTCGATTCCATGGATGGTGTTTGGGGAGCGCGGCTGTCTTGGCGAGATGGCGATATGCGCTTCTCGACTCTCAAGGGTGGGGCTGACGATGGGCGGATTCTGCTATCAAACTCCGCTTACCAAGGCGTCTTCTTGTATCTTTATGGGACGGCCGAAGGCCTCGTCGTCGAGGTCAAGACCTCTCAAGAGACGCGCACATTTCCATTTCCGGGAGATGTTGATGACTACATCGCGCACGGCGTTCGGTATGGCGGCGCACCCTTATGGCAGCTGATCACGATTGGTCTCGTACCAGAACGGGTTGGGGCGAGTCTCGAACTGGAACTTGCAGATGTCCTCGCGGGGAGGAGCTCCGATTGGAGCGATTACATTGAGCGTTTTCGAGGAGGGTGGTGGCCGAAAAAGCGTCCTTTCATCAACGGTTACCGTCTTGCGACCCCGTTTCAAATCTCCTCTTCGTTGATGGGGGTTGACGTGCCCACGGCGCTGGCGCGCTTCTATACAACGCTGCTCAGCGCAGGCTATCCGAAGAACCGATATGCACACGAGCTATCGATTGGTTGGAAGCACGGACAATGGCGCCTGCCTACGTTCTACGAGTTGCTCAGTGCCCCTCGGGCAAGCAGAGTCTTAAAAAACGCCTGTCGGCCTGAGCATCACGAGTTGTTACATCTCGTTCGGGCGGAGGACGACGTGTTCGTGGATCTGGAAAACGAAGGTCTGTTCGTCTGGGATCATAGCCAAAGAGAGATGCGCCGGATCACGCTGTCTCTTGATGGGTTCTTTCAACGTCTGATCGCCTGTGGGGGGATCAATGGGTGGGTGTTTGAGTTCACGGAAGATGCCGAATCGCGGCGTGCGTCAAGCGAGGTCGTTCCGGTCCTGAAGAGAGTGGTGCCGGACCTCGACAAATTTCTGGATGACCAGGGTTCGCTCTAACGAGCCCGTGCTACGTCGTCCAAAATCGTTTCTTCGCCCAATCGGAAAAGTGGAAAGATTTGGCGTCGGTTTAAATGTTATTCATTGGAGACGGCGTGCGATTTCGGTTCGGGGTAGAGGATTATCGGTCCCTGCGGCATGTGCGCCTCGGTGATTTTTCGCAGTTTGGTTGGGGGCCGGACGAGCTGCGGCGACGGGGGGGGGCGCTGCGGGCCATCGAAGACGCTCTCTGTTTGGACATCGGGCTTTCGGAGTTCGAAGCTTTCAGGCTTTTGACCTTCGATGAACGTCTCGCTGCGGAGTGGATGGAGCCGTGGGGAATTTTCTACGCCGACAAGGAGCCGCATCGCGTAGATTGGTCGTGGGCCAGCGGTGGGCTTGCGCCCGATGAACAACAGGTCCGCGAACGCGCCGTGTTCGTGCATTCGTTTTTCCACGGCATGTGGATCACGTTGAGCGCGCAGCCCTACCTCGCGACGCGTTTGGAGGCGAAGCTTGTGGAGCGGCTCGTTGCGGCCGGAGCCGTCCTCGAAAGAGAAGACGGCCCCTGGTAGAAGAAGAAACCGCCGCCGAGCGCTGGGTTTTGGGCAGCGATGGGCAGAGTTTTCAATGACGCACATCGCACAACCCCGCCGGGTTTTGTTCCGCCCCAAACGTGGTAGGCTTCGCCTTGTGGAGATGAACATCAGACGCACCCGCGTTCCGACGCCGGCCAAGCCCGAGGTTCGTGGCGGGGTTGTGGTGGCCGATCGCTACCGCATCGATGGTGTGCTCGGCGAAGGCAAGATGGGGCGCGTCTTCGAGGCGATAGAGCTCGAAACCCTCAACCGAGTCGCATTAAAGGTTTCCTACCTTGGGAGCGGCGATGAGCCGTTTCAGCGATTTCTCCGGGAAGTGGAGATCACTCGCTCGGTTCGTCACCCAAACGTTGTGCGGATCTTGGATGCGGGACGCACCGACGATCAGCACGGGTTCATTACGCTCGAACTGCTCGAGGGGCGCACGCTTCAAGAGGCGCTCCATGACGGTGAAGACGTACCGAAGGAGCTTCTCCTTCAACAGCTTCTCGACGCGCTCGTCGCGTGCCACGATGTGGGCGTTGTCCACCGCGATATTACGCCGAAGAATATTTTCATGACGGTCCGATTCGGACGCATGGCGGCGGTGCTCATCGACTTTGGTCTCGGAAAACCGGTCGGCGGGTCGCGGATGACGGACCCCGATGATCTGCTTGGGGTGCCCACGTACCTAACGCCCGAACAGGTGCTCGGTGAGGATGTTGACGCACGAGCCGATATCTACGGCTTTGGGGTCGTGGCGCACGAGCTGCTCAGTGGCACTCGACTTTTCCAGGCGGAAGAGACCCACGCGGTCTTGCAGAAGGTTCTTGAGGAAGTCCCACCACGGCTCGACACTGTCGCACCTGGAGTCTCGTCGGCGCTCGCGGACCTCGTCGCGCGCTGTCTCGAAAAAGCGGCCTCAGCGCGCTTCGCAGATTCCCGGGAGCTTCGCGAAGCGTGGCGCGCCGCAACGGCCGCGAACTAGGTTATATGGGGCGCACATCGCGTGCGCCGCTGCATATGCGCGCCGGTCGCACGTTCCTAATGATTTGTAATCATTGGGTAAAATGGCCTGTCGAAAAAATGTGAAAAAAAGATCGGGAAAATGTCGATCGGGGAATCCTCGAGTCGTCATGGAGGTGAGCGCGGAAATGTTTCGCGCCGGAAAAGGAACCTCCCATGATCAAAATCGCTCTCATCGTTAGCTCTGCTCTCCTCCTCCTCACACTCCTTGCTGCCTTCGTATTGCCCGCGCGTCGCACCGTCCGGCGCGAGCGGATTGTTTCCGCCTCACCTGCGGCAATTAGCGAACTGCTTCGCTCTCCTCGCGCGTTTCAGCGCATCAACCCCTACAAGGACACCGACCCGACGCTCTCGATCGAGTTCTTTGGACAGCCTGAAGGGGAGGGCGCTGGTTTCCGTTTCGACGGCGCCGAGGGCAGCGGAACGCAGACGATTCGTACCTGCTCCGAGAGCGAGGTCGTCGTCGATATCGACCTCGGAGCGATGGGCCAGCCCGTGACCACCTACCAGTGGGAAGAAGTGGACGGCGGAACCGCTGTCTCTTGGACCACGGAACTTCGCTTCGGTCACAACCCGTTGCAGCGCGTTTTTGGGATTTTCGCCGACGGGATGCTCGGTGAGGTCTACGAGCGCGGCTTGCAGAATCTCGACACGGCCCTCGCTGGCGCCTGAACCGCTGGGCGCGAAGAGACGCTTCGCGCTTTCTCATTCTCACAATCTCGATACACTTCCCCCACATCAAATCCGGGGCGCACGCTTGCTCCGGTTCGAAACAACATGCGTTATACCTTCCTACTTTATTCCGACCCTTCCGACTTCAAAGACGTGACCGAAGAAGAGATGCAGCAGCAGCTCGAGGTCTTCGGCCGCTATATTGCGGACCTGCAAACCGCCGGTGTGTTTGTCGATACGGATTGGCTTCAGCCGGCGATGACGGCGACCAGCGTCTCGCTGAAGACAGGCTCCAAGCAGATTCAGGATGGTCCTTTCGCCGAGACCAAAGAGACCCTGGGCGGCTACTTCGTCGTGGATGTCCCCGACCTGGACGCCGCGCTCGCCTGGGCAGCAAAATGCCCAGCGGCACACTATGGAACGGTTGAAGTTCGTGCGTCCGCCATGCCGGAAGGCGGAAACCCTCACGCCTCGTGAGTGACCCCCGGTCAGTCGCTGCAGAAGTTGCGCGACGTTCCTATGGACGTCTCATCGCGCTGCTTTCGGCGACGACCGGGGATATCTCTATGGCGGAGGATGCGCTCGCCGAGGCCTTCGCCAGAGCGCTTCAAAAGTGGACAACGCCACCCTCGAATCCCGAGGCGTGGCTGTTGACCGTTGCTCGAAACATCCATCGCGACCGACGCAAAAGTGCAGCCGAGCGAACGCGTACCTCGTTGGAAGACGCGCCCGAAGCGAGCGTCGGACCGAAAGAAAGGCTCCTCGAGGAGGCGCTGCTCGCAGCGAACGAAGATCGTCGCCTCAAACTGCTCTTTGTCTGCGCGCACCCCGCAATCGCCGAGAGCGTTCGAACGCCGCTGATGTTGCAAACCGTGCTTGGGCTCGACGCGGCCCTCGTCGCCAATCTCTATTGCATGCCGGCCGCGACCCTTTCGCAGCGCCTCGTCCGCGCGAAACGAAAGATTCGGGATTCGAAGATTCCATTTCGAATTCCGGACGGCGGGGAACTCGAAGAGCGTTTGCCTTTTGTCTTGGAAGCGATCTACGGGGCCTACGCTCTGGATTGGACCCGCGCCGACTCGCTGGAGGAAGACCTTCGCGGAGAAGCGCTTTTTCTCGCGAGCCTGGTGTGCGAGACGCTTGCGGTCCCAGAAGCGCTCGGTCTCTTTTCCCTCCTTGCATTTTCCGCAGCGCGTCAACCAGCGCGCTTCGATCTTGAGGGGGCCGTCATCGCGCTTGAAGAGCAAGAGATGGATCGGTGGCACGCGCCGCTTTTTCGAGCGGGAGAGCGTGCCCTTGCGCAGGCTTCGATGGCCCGTACGCCGGGACGATTTCAGCTCGAGGCTGCGATTCAAGCAGCCCATATGTCGCGTCGACGGACCGGAGTGACTCCGTGGAAAGAGATCGCCGCGCTTTATGATGGCCTACTCTCTTTCGCTCCGACGCGCGGTGCGTTGGTGGCTCGGGCTGCAGCGCTGCTCTCTGCCCATGGACCTGATGCCGCCCTTCGATCGCTCGAGGGGAATCTCGCTGAGCTTCAGGATTTTCAGCCCTATTGGGCCACGTTGGCGCACGCTCGTCTCGAGATGGGAGAGATCGAAGAAGCGAAGGCTGCGTTGGGCCGAGCGATCTCGCTTTGCACCGAACACAGCCTCCGGCTTGTCCTCGAGCGGAAGCTCGAGTCACTTCGCACCCTTTGACAAACTGCCGCTCCTATTTTTACTTCACGTTCAGCGCGGGGGTTCATCTACGCTGCGCGTTTTGTTCAGGCGATCGAGAGACGGGTCTTTCGTCCCACTCGGACGCGGTTTCCACGCCAGCTCACGTGTCGCCGGACCGGTCCCATCACCCACGCCGCGAGTACGAGGATGTCCCGAAGTGCGATGAGCGGAAGCGCCTGAAGGACCTCCCCAAGGGTCTGCATCCGTGGCTGCGAAGTGCCGCGGAGGAGCGTCCACTGAATCGCCTCGCGGAGCATCGTTACGCCTGCGCCAATGACGAGTCCGAGGGCGAGGTTACCGCCAATGAATGGCGCCATCATTCCAAGCACGAGGGGCATCGAGAGAGGCTCGAGAAAATAGATCCCCGGGGTCAGCCGCGCGCGCATCATCGCCCATCGCTTTTGTCGCTGGTAGAAGCCGTTGAGGGTCTGACCTTCGGTGATGTTGGTAATCGGCGTCGGCGCGACCTGGACGCGAAGTCCCGCGTGTTCGAAGCGCTTTCCCAGCACGTAGTCTTCGGCCAGCGTGTTCGCGACACTGGCGAGGCCACCAACGTTCCGCAGCGTGCTGAGGCGAAACATCATCGACTTGCCGATGACGGCCGCGTTGCGGAAGGCGACATTTGACGCCGCGATACCGGAGGCGATCTGACCCGCGAGGTGAAGGTTCTCGACCATCGCGCCAAGCGACTGTCCGCGACCCACGATCAAGCTTGTGACCAGTCCATCTTCTTCTTCGAGAAGATGCGCCATCTCGGCGACGTAGTGGGACGGCACCTGCACGTTGCTATCGCTGATCACCGCGATGTCGTGTTTCGCGTGTCGAAGCATCGCGCGGAGGTTTCGCACCTTCGGGTTCAATCCGCTGGCCGAGGGGAGCGACGCATCGGCAATCACAAGTTCGGCATCGACCTCCGGGTAGGCATGGAGCAGCGAGCGAACGACTTCGACCGCGGGGTCGCTGATCCGCTCGACACCAAAGAGGATCTGGGTCTCAACACCGTCCTGCTGGAAGAACGTCTCCAGGTTCTCCCGGAGGGAGGGATCGGCGCCGCAGAGCGGTTTGAGGATTGTGACGGATTCCTTTGGCTCAGGCGTGAAGGTCCGCAGCCGAGCGATGCCGATCCCAACAAGACCAACGAGCGAGAAGATTGCGCAGAGGAGAACGAGAGCGAGATAGATGAACATGCTCGAAGGACATAGCGAGAAGCGTTCCAGATTGAATTGATTAAAGAAAACGCCGCGCTGAACCGGTAGGTGTATCAAAAATTCACGCGCGTTCGTGAATTGCGGCAACGGGCGATGTGCGTATTGGAGCTTGATGTCGTGGTGAGATGATCGTTGTGATTTGACATTGCTGAGTCGTTCTCGCTCAATAAGCCTCGTGCGACTGATGGAAGGCGAAATTCCTGCTGAGGGATTGGTGGAGAAGCTTCATGAGATCGAAGCGTTATGCGCCACCGGCAGGCTCTGCTTTCGATCTCCGAGCGGTGAGGGGGAGGTTCGCCTGACGCGCGGAGAGTTCGCAGAGGGAGATGACGAAGCCCTCGAAGAATTGCTCGAGCTTCGCGAAGGGAGCTTTTGGATCATTCAAGAGCTTCCCTCGCTCTCCGTCTCGCGTGGGGATGCGACCCGTAAGGAAGGCTCGCTCGAGGTCCATGTGCCAGCCGACCTCATGAACTATTGCGAACGCGCTGGCCTCTCTGGGGCGCTGGCCTTTTCGTTTCGAGGAGCAAGCGCGACATTGAAGTACCGCGCGGGAGAGCTGAGCGATATCGAACTTTCCGGCGTGTCCGATCTCTCCGATGTGTTCGGATGGACCGACGGTGCGTTTGTGATTCACGCGCGCGAAGAAAAGTCGAAAC
Organism: Myxococcota bacterium; assembly: GCA_020629955.1. Lineage (GTDB taxonomy): Bacteria > Myxococcota_A > Polyangia > Polyangiales > Houyiibacteriaceae > JAHDCI01. Next base: position 13,188 of record JAHDCI010000003.1, read on the forward strand.
GAGAGAGCACTGAGCAGTTTCTGACGGTTGTTGAAGTTGCGCTACGGGAGATTGAAAGGGAACGCGAAGAGCGCCGGCCGGCGACTCGTTCGAGCCCGGAAATGCCCCCGCTCCCAACCCCTTCGGAGCTGCCGACTCTCAAGTTCAAACGTCCCAAACCGGAAGAGCGGCGAAAAGACCAAACGGTTCGCGTCATCTACATCAACGATGATAAAGAGAGCGAACCGCCCCGCGCGAAGAGCGCGAAGGAGAAGAAGATGAGCGAAGCCAAGACCGAAGTAACCAGCGAAGCGAATGACGAATCGCGTGGTCTGCCGCGCACCCTTGTCAGCGTCGCAATCACCCTCTTCGTAATGATCTTGGCGCTGGTCTTTATTGCGCAGCTTCCGCCTCTCGACTGAACGAGTCGGTCTCCGGAGCGGGGCCGGTTCTCGCATCCTTCATTGCCCGTCGATTGTCCACGCTTTTCCGCTTCTTCTCAAACTGTTACCCTTGCGTCATGCGCGCTGAGAAAAAGCTCCTGGAATCGCTCTCTCAGTATGGGCTCGACCTGCTATGGCGCTTCGATCTCAAGGCGTATAACGCCTTCGCGGAGCTAAATCCCAGGCTCCATCCACTCGAAGATTTTGGGCACGCGCACCCGAGGACCTACTTGCTCGGGAACACGCGCGCACTCTGGCAACCCTTCGCGAATGCCTACGTCGATTCTGCCGAGATTCAGAAGCACGCGGACCCTCTTGAGCACTATATCGAACTTTCGGTGAACGAAGTTTTGGAGGAGCTCGATGTACGTGGCGCGGCTTTCTTTGGACATGAATCGGGCGATCGTCTGGTGTCTCTCACCGAAGCGGGCCGTTTGACGGGCGAGATGAGTCTTGGCCCAGCGCACCTTTGCGTACATTCGTCGCTCGGTTCTTGGTTTGGGCTTCGAGCGATCATCGTTCTCGACATTCCCTCGGATGAGTTCGCCCCCCGGGATCCAAACCTCTGCGATGGCTGCGACGCGCCCTGCGTTACGGCGCTCGAACAGGCGCGCACCGGCACGACCCCCCCGACCGCAGGAGATGTCGTCTCCAACTGGCGCGAGTGGGTCAAGGTTCGAACTGTCTGTCCGCTGGGAGAGGGCTCCGAGTACGGTCCTCAGCAACTTGAGTATCACTACACCCGTCGAAAATCGCTGATCTACCCCGAGCGGTAGTCGATACACCTTGGGGACGTGCGGAACTCTACGGTAAAGGAACATCGCTTGTTGCGATCGGGGGATCGGCCGTTCTTTCGCAAACGTCGCGGAAGTTGCCGGGGAGATGGGCCGTCTTCTCGCGAAGAGAACGTTCGTTCGGCCTCTCGAGGCGCCATGGTCCTTCGCGGAGACCCCACTTGAACATGTCGCCGGGTTTCCGGAAGAACCATGTGCGGATGACGCGTCACGGGCTATGCTAGCCATCTCGTGTCCAAGCGTGATTATTACGAAGTCCTCGGCGTCGAACGCGACGCGGACGATGCGACGATCAAAAAGGCGTATCGCGCCCTCGCCCGGAAGTACCACCCGGACAAAAACCCAGATGATCCAGATGCTGCGGAGGAGAAGTTCAAAGAGGCTTCCGAAGCTTTCCGGGTTCTTAGTGACGCCGAACAACGCCGAAGATACGACCGCATGGGGCACGGTGCGTTCTCCGGCGGAGGTCAGGCAGATTTTAACCCCTCGGACTTCAGCGGATTTCAAGATGTGCTCCAAGGGATTTTCGGCGATCTTTTCGCCGCCCGTCAAAAGCCACCTGGGCGCGACCTTACCTACGATCTGAACCTCAGCTTTGAGGAAGCAGCGCGGGGCGTCGAAAAGACGATCCAAATCCGAAAGCCCGGACCTTGTGGGCGGTGCGAAGGCGTCGGGGCGGAGCCGGGCACACCCGTGAACCAATGCTCGCAGTGTAACGGTCAGGGCATGGTTCGTTTTCAGCGCGGCTTCTTCTCCTCCGCGAGGACCTGTCCTGCGTGCAACGGGCGCGGCAAACGGTTCCGTACGCCGTGCACGGAGTGTCGCGGCGAAGCGCAAGTGCTCCGCGATGAGTCGCTTAACGTGAGGGTTCCGGCCGGCGTGGATCAGGGTGCGGTTCGCACGGTGCGGGGCGGAGGAGAGATCGGGCCTGGCGGGGCGGGCGATCTTCACCTCACGATTCATATTGAGGAGCACCCGATTTTCGGACGCGAAGGCGTCGATATTCTCTGCGAGATTCCGATCAGCTTTGCCGAGGCGGTTTTGGGTGGTTCGCTCGAGATCCCCACTCTCGACGGCAACGTGCAGATGAAGTTGCCGGCGGGCACGCAATCGGGAAAGGTCTTCCGCCTGCGGGGCAAAGGCGTCAGCGCCTATGGCGGCGTGGGGAAGGGCGACCAGCTCGTGACCGTGGTCGTTGAGGTCCCCGAGAAGATCAATAAGAAGCAACGAAAGCTCATTGAAGAACTCGCCCGCGAGCTCGGTACCGAGACTCACCCACAGCGCGCGAGCTTTATCGACAAGCTTCGCGGTCTTCTCGACTGACAGGGCTTTTCTCTTTCGTTTCGGCCTCGTCAAAAGAGGTCGAAGACGACGTGCCGTCCCACGCTATCCGGGTTAGGGTTGGCCCTCGCGAAATCCGCGAGAAAGACAAGACATCGGCATGGCAGAGACGAAGAAGATCGCAACGATTGGTGGAGACGGCATCGGCCCGGAGGTGGTCGCCCAAGGTGTCCGGATTCTGGAAGCGGTCGCGGGCCGTTTTGGGCACGATCTCGACCTTGTGCACCTCGACCTCGGAGCCGATCGATTTCTTCGCGATGGGACGACGTTTCCGGAAGAAACGAAGGCGATGATCGAAAACGAGTGCGACGCGGTTCTCCTCGGCGCCCTCGGTGACCCTCGCGTACCTTCCATGGAGCACGCTCGCGATATCCTCTTTGGTCTTCGTTTTGGGCTCGACCTCTACTGCAACTTCCGCCCAGTGCATTGCATTCACGATCGACTCATGCCGCTTCGCGATCGCTCGGCGAGTGACTGTCAGATCTCCGTTTTCCGGGAGAATACGGAGGGCCTCTACGTTGGGGTTGGCGGGAACTTCAAAAAAGGCACGCCTGACGAGATCGCCATTCAGGAGAGCATCAATACGCGCAAAGGCGTCGAGCGCGTGATTGTGGCGGCGTTCGAACACGCGAAGTCGATCGGCGCGAAGACCGTGCACATGGCCGACAAGCACAACGCTCTCCCCCAGGGCCACGGCCTTTGGCTTCGGACTTTCCGCGAAATCGCGGAGCGCTACGATGGAATCGAAGCGAAGCACGTCTTCGTGGACGCGCTTTGCCTTTTCCTCATCCAAGACCCCTCGCAGTTTGAGGTGATCGTCACCTGCAATCTCTTCGGCGATATCGTGACCGACCTCGGCGCTGCGCTACAGGGCGGCATGGGAATGAGCGCGAGTGGGAACGTGCACCCTGGCAAGGTGAGCATGTTCGAGCCGGTCCACGGCAGTGCGCCTCCTCTTGCAGGCAAAGACATCGCCAATCCCTTCGCGACGATTCTTAGCGCCGGAATGATGCTGACCCACCTCGGGCTTGAGGGAGAAGAGCTCCTGACGAACGCGGTGCGCGGCGCGATCGCGGACGGTGAGTGCACGACGGATGTTGGCGGTCAGCTTGGCACCGTCGCAGCAGGCGACGCGATTCTTCGACGGATCGAAGCGAGTTGATCCCACGCGCGACCCGGCTTGCTGCGGCTGCCTTAGCGGTCGCGGCGCTGATCGCGATCGGCGAATTGATCGCGCACGGCGTTCAAGCTTCGCGAGCGGTGGACGCGGAGGACTGGGCTGCCGTTGGCGCGCATTTGCGCGAGCGCTTTGAGCCCGGCGATACAATCCTTGTTTCGCCGGAGTGGGCCGACCCGCTACTCCGAACCGAGCTTGGAGATCTGATTCCACCTCCTCACGCCGGTCGCAGCGACCTGGCGGCGTATCGACGTGTTTTCGAAGTCAGCCTGAGAGGTCATCGCTCTCCATGGGTGCAGGGAATGTCGGAGGCGAGCTCGGAGGATGTCGGTCGGGTACGGATCCGCCGATATGACCTCGGAGAGCCCTCTGTCCGTTACGACTTGGTTGAGCATCTCGCGGATGCGCAGGTGACGCTAAACGGGAACCCGTGTCCGCGCGTAAATCGTCCCAATAGTACTGGCGGCGCGTTTCGTGGTCCTGCGATTCCTCGTGAGCGCTTTCATTGTGGGCCAGAGGACTACTTCTACATTGGGCAAACGGTCCTGGAAGACCTGGACCTCACGCCGCGCTACTGCGTTTGGACCCATCCGCATCGAGACCAAAGCGTTCAGGCGGTTCGATACGAGATTCCGAACTCGGAGCGTTTTGTTTTTTATTCCGGAATGGAATACGGGTCCGCTCGGGAACTTCACGGTGGGGCGGTGACGGTCGACGTTGCGTTCTATCGCGGAGATGTCTTGCTGGAAGAAGGGTATCTCGACACCCATCGAGATGGCGACGGATGGAAACGCGTGGAGCGTGCCGTCCCAGAAGGGGCCGATGGGGTAGAGGTCCGCATTTTTGCCGTTGACCCCGGGCACCGATGGTTCTGCTGGGCCGGCTCGCTTCGGGGACCCGCTCGGGAACACGGCGAAGGACGCAGTCGAGGCGGAGTGCGCTTCTTTCAGGTGACGGAGCCCGAAAACGAATAGCCCTCCATCGGGAGACGATGGAGGGCCTTCGTTCGCGTGAAACTCGGCGAAGCGACTAAGCGGCTTTGCTCCGCTTGCGTACGTCTGCCAGCAACTCTGCGGCGCGCCAGACGATCGCGTTGATCGAGTGCTGCGGGTTCACGCCAAGGTTCGTCGGGAAGACCGACGCGTCCATGACGGAGAGGTTTCGATACTTGTGCGAAGTCAGCGTTGGATCGACCACGCTCTGCTTCGGATCGTGACCGGCGACGGCTGTTCCGAAGAGATGGGAGGCGACGAGGTGAATCGCGCCCCGCTTCCACTTTCGATGGGCGTGCTCGTCGAGCATTGCCTCCGAGGTCAGTACTTCGGGCAGGCCGGTGATGCCAGGATAGACCTCGGTGGCGCCTGCGCGGAACATCATCCGCATCAGTAGCACCATGGCTTCTTGCGCCTTTCGAAGGTCATCGCTGGTGGGCTCATAGACCGCGATCGGTGCTCCGCCTGGACCTGAGTAGATGCGTCCCTTGGCCTGCATGCGTACCTGCGCGCACCACTGCGCGTAGTGGTCCATCATGCCCATTCGCTTCTGCCATTCTTTCCCGACACCGGGGAGCCGGGCCGCCAAAAGCTCGGGCGGCAATGAGAGTGACTCAAGCTTATAACCGAGGTGCCGAAGCGGGACTTCGTAGCCCTGCGTCGCGCCGAAAGTCATCCGAACCGGCTCGGGAAACTGACCTACGATCGCTGCTCCAGGATGCGCTTGAAAGCGCCGGCCGACCATTCCCCGCATGCCGCTTCGAAGCAAAATGCCAGGGGTGTGTACGACGCCGGCGGAGACGACCACATGCTCGGCGCGGACGCGGAAACGGGCTTCGGGTTTCCGGGTTTCGGGATCCATCACGGAGCCGAGAACACCGACAACTTTTCCGCGTTCGATCCAGAGCCGGTCGACGCGGCGAAGCGTCTGCAGGCGCGCCCCAAAACGCTGTGCCGTCGGCACAAACGATACGTCCATGCTGCGGCGTCGTTCGTTCGGGCAACCTTGCAGACACTGGGAGGACCCTTCGCAACGTCCCGCGTTTCTCTCCATGGATTTACCGGGGAGCCCCATGAGGTCCGACGCGCGCCGCATCATCGCCGCGTTGCCGCCCAGGACATCATCGCCGGTTGTCTCCACCTCGAGTTCGTCTTCGATGGTCTCGTAGATTCGGTCCATCTCAGAACGCTCGAGGAGTGGCGCGAGGCCGTGATTTTTGATCCAATCCTCTCGGACATCCTCTGGAAGACGCCAGATGATCCCCGAGTTGATCGCGGTGCTTCCTCCGACGCAGGAACCCTGCATGAGCGGCATTGGAGCAAGCCCTGCGGTTGTCTGTGTGCCGGCGCCGCGCATCGCGCTGCTGAGCGCACCGATAATATCCCGGGGTCGATTCTTCGTGTGAAGACGCGGGCCCTCCTCGAGCATCAAGACATCAATGCCCTTTTCGGCAAGCACTCGTGCAGCGGTGGCACCACCAGCGCCAGTCCCAACGATGACGACTTCCGCACGCTCGTCCTGAATCTTTTTTCGCCACGGTCCGATCATTTTGCGCTCTCCGACTTCTTCTTGATGCGTAGCTTTATGGGGGTGCCTGAATCTCTCTCTTTGTCATATCGAGAGCGTCGACGAATATCGTCGACACCGAGCAAGGCCATCCCTGTCTGAACCTTTAGGAGCCACGTCAGCTCGCGAACCGCGGCGTTCGAGTGGGCGCTCAGTTCGCCAAGAAGCTCTGTTCGCTCCTCACGCGAGAGCCCATTCACCGACTTGAGCCCGCGCCCCGTCCATACGGGGGACGTCGCGATCATAACAACCGCGGCGCGGAGCCCGAGTTTCGCAACCGGCGTCGCGTGCCGGTTGAGCACAGCGAAGTCGTCGGCGTAGTCGACTTCGCCTGGCGCCGGTGCAAGTTCGCCCTCTTCCGTGATCGTCGAAGGTGGAGCGAAGCTCTCGAAGATGGATTGAATCCACTTCTTTTCAGGAGATGTCAGCTTCATGTCGATTCCTTCTTTTCCTTTGCGCGGTCCATCGTGTCCCTTAGCTCGCGAATCTTTGCGCTCGTCGCCCCGTCCAAACGCTCAAGGACTCGCAGGGCAAGGCGCCGCGTCGCCTCAGCGTCGCCGGCCTCCAGGAGGTCCACGATCCGCTCATACGTTTTCACGATCGCGGACGCATTCAGCATAAAGGCAGCTTCAAAACCTCGATTGCCGAGGATGATTCTTTGCACGGTGTTGAAGAGCAGCTCGAGCGCGAGATTATTGGTTGCCCGCACCATGCCCTGCGCGAAACGAAGGTCGGCCTGCATGAACTTCCGTGGCGAAGTAACGAGCTCATGCAGCTCCGCGACGATCGCCCGGAGGTGACGAATATCGTCTTCGCCGGAGCGTTCACACGCGAGCGTCACGACCTCCACCGCGATGAGCCGACGAACCTCCAAGAGCTGCTCGATCAAACGTACCGGCAGCTCTCCCCCCGAAAGCGAAAGCTGCATCAGGTGACCAATGACTTCAATGCCGCCGGACTCTCGAAAGTCGCGAACTCGGTTGCCTGCGCCGTGTTCTTTGGCGATGAGTCCCTCCGCCTCCAGCGTGGACAAGGCGGAACGAAGGGACAGACGGCTGACGTCGAGTGACGTCGCGAGTTCACGTTCCGCGGGAAGGGTGGTGCCAGGCGCGTACTCATTCGATAGAATGGCGCGGCGAAGCGTTCCCGCGACGGAATCCGCAACCGTGGTTTTCGAATTGGTATCACCACTCATTGGTATTACCAATATCAGGCAATCCCCAGTGGGGCAAGTGATTTTGGCGAAGGGGGGTTCAGTGTCCGTGAAGGTGTATCCTCATCTGGAACGATATTCGAGTGTGTATCCTCGACCCAGGTCAACGAAGGTCTCATCATAACCTTATCGGCGTGTTGGAAAACAAAGATAAAGCCGCCGGAAAGGTCTTGAAATGAAGTCTCCATGTGTATCCTTGAATTTCTCCGTTTTCTGTCTCCTAGTCGCTGCCTTGGGCTCTGCCTGTGCGCCCGGTGTTTCCAAATCGGAGGCCGCTGCGCGCGATGGCATCGATCCGGCGGACGGCGCGGATTACTGCGAATTGAATGGCTGGTACGGTGACGGTGAGTGCGATGAGTTCTGCGTGCGCGCCGATCTGGATGATTGCGTCTCCTGTCTGGCGATTCCGGAATGCGACCCTGGATACTCCCAGGTGGAAACGTGCGCGCCCGGTAGTGAGTGCATGGAGCTCAGCCTCTGCGGCGTGACCATTCTCTGCGAGGCCAACGCGGTAAGCTGCGCCGCCGTTCCGACGTGCGAAGAAGGCGAAGAAGAAGTTGAAAGCTGCGAAGGTTCGGAGAACTGCGATGCACGCAGCCTTTGCGACCAGACCATCTACTGTCGCCGAGATGAGGTGCGCTGTCTGGCTGAACCGGTCTGTGCGGAGGGCGAGGCCGAGGTCGAGTCGTGCGAAGGGCGTGAGCCGTGTCATGAGGTTCGGGCCTGCGGCGTCGTGAAGTATTGTGAGCCGGTCGCGACCTGCGCCGCGCTGCCAGTCTGCGAAGCGGACGAGAGCGAGGTGGAGAGCTGCGAGGGCATCGACTTCTGTGAGCCCCGATCGATCTGCGGGACGACCATCTATTGCGAGCGCCCTGCCGTCGCTTGTGCCGCCGTCCCCACCTGTTCCGAGGAAGAGGTCGAAGTGGAGAGCTGCGAGGGACGTCCGGATTGCCATGAGGTTGAGGTCTGCGGCCGGACCATCTTCTGCGAAGAAGCCAGTGTGACCTGTGCCGCGATCCCTGTTTGCGCGGAAGACGAGGTGGAAGTGGAGAGCTGCGAAGGGCGCGAGGATTGCTACTCGGCGGAGCTCTGCGGTCACACGATTTTCTGCGAAGCGGATGGTGGCGTGACCTGCGCGGCGTTCCCCACGTGCGGCGAGGGAGAACGTTACGTCTCCGAAGAAGAGTGCCTGCGTCGAGACGATTGTTATGCCGTCTCGCTTTGCGGCTCGACCTCCTACTGCGCACCTATCGAATAGCGAACGCCTCGCATGTTTGAGGACATCATCCTTTGATAGAGTAGCGAGACGCGTGGGCCCCCGCCGGCGCGTCTCGCTTGTCTTCGCGTATGCCTTCGAAACCCAACGTCTTCGACTATCTCGATTATCGCGACTACCTGCGCGATACCTACGAGTTCAAGAAAGCCGAACGCTCAAGCTTTTCGTATCGCGCGTTCGCGCGCCGTGCGGGAACGAAGGCGCCGAATCATCTGAAACGCGTGATCGATGGGGATAGACACCTCGGCGCGGCCGCGATGCCGGGCTACCTACGTGCGCTCGATCTGAGCGGCGATGAAGCGGAGTTTTTTCAGGAGCTCGTCGCGCTTGCATCGAGCAAGACGCTTCGTGCGCGCCGCGAGATCCTCGCGCGGCTCAATCGGTTTCGGGGATACCGCGCCGCTCAGCATCTCGATGTTGATTTCCGCGAATATCATAGCGAGTGGTACATCCCCGCAATTCGAGAGATGGTGGCGACGCCGCACTTTCGAAATGATCCGAAGTGGATTGGTCAGCGTTTGCTTCCGAAGGTGTCGTCCAAGGACGTGAAGCGGGCGCTCGCCTTGCTCGAACGACTCGGCATGATCGAGAAAGTGGGCGATGATTATCACGCGTCCCACCCCGTGGTTTCAACGGGAGCCTTGGTGGAGCGCGTGCACGTTGCGGCATTTCACGAGACGATGAGTCGAAAGGCCGTCGCCTCCATCGAAGAGGTGCCTCATGCGCTAAGAGAGCTTGGAGGCTTGACCTTCTCGGTCGGAGAAGATCAGTTAGAGGCACTCAAGGCACGCCTTCGAGAAATTCGGCGCGAGCTGATCGCATTCGAGGAGACAGGGACCCGGCAGCGGGTGGTTCATGTCAACATTCAACTCTTTCCGCTGACTGAGAATTTGGAGAAGTAGCGTGCGTTTGAGGAAAGTCCTTCTTGTTCTGCTGAGCCTCGTCGCCGGCGCTTGCGTTGCGACGGATACGGGGAACCCGAGCGCCAGCGTTAATCTCGATGCACTTCTTCCTCCCCAGGTCGGGGTTGCGTCGTTTCCGGATCCTTTTGTCGTGGAAGCGGCGGCCGGAACCGCCAACCCGGCGGAAGGCGAAATCGTCTTCCGAATCGCAGCCCCGGGCGGAGAAGATGTCCGGGTGAATGTGGAGGCGGACGGGCGCTTTGCAGCGGCCATTCCGATCGCCGAGATGGGCTCTTTGGTTCAGCTCGAGCATCGATACGTCGGCGGCCCAGGAGAAGTCGCGCTCCTTACGATGACGTATGAAGAAGATGTCCGCGTCGCGGCGGAGCTTGCCGGCTGTATTCAAATCCCTCGCTACATCGACTCGACCGAGGGCGGGATCGTAGAGCTGCAGATCGAGAACACCTGCAGCGAAGAGGTGCGCTTTGGAGCCGCGCGCGTGCGTGGCGAAAGCGGCGCCCGAGTCGACGACGCCCCGACCGCACTGCCCGCGGGAGAGAGTGGAAGGATCACCCTGAATCTACAGGCTGGCGCAGACGATATTCTTCTGATCCCGATCGCGGCGCCCCAGGTCGACCAACGGGTGGTCTCTATCTACCCGGCGCTCTGATTCGATGGCCTTCTGGGCCGCACCGGCCAGAGCTCGTTTCGGGGTTTCGAATATCGCTTCACGGCGCTTTTGAGCACTCACCCGCCATCCGGCCTTTTCACTGCACGCGAATATTCGGCGTCAATGTGGACGCGTCGGCGCACACAAAAATTCCGCAATTCGACAATGGGAATAAATCAGCGGGCTTGCTAGAGTCTGCGCCCAGCGCCTGCTAAGGAGTTCCCATGCGCCGTATTTTGATTTCCCTCGCTATGTTTGCCTCTCTCGCCGCTTGTGGTGGAGCGGGTCGTGCCGATATCACGATCGCCCCGATGCCCGATGGCGCGAGCTTTCACGGTGTTTGGCAGTCTCCGCAGTACGGAGATATGCATCTGTGCCAGACGGGGAGTAGTGTGATCGGCGATTACGAAAAGGATGAGCGCCGGGGCCGAATCCAGGGAACGATTCAAGGCAATACGCTCCGCTACACGTGGGAAGAGCGGCGCCAGATGGTCGTCGGACGAACGCAGGTCACCCGCGGCCGGGGCTACTTCCAGCTGGTTTTGGGCGAAGACAACAATCAGTACTTCACTGGCGAGTGGGGGGTCGACGAGCAAGAGACCGGAGGCGGACCTTGGAACGCTGCGAAGCTCAATGAGCGTCGCCGTCCGACGCGCTGCACCAGCATGGAAAGCTCTGGCGGTTCGTCGAGTAGCTCCTCCGGTGGATACGACGACTACGATTCATCCGATAGCTACGATAGCAATAGCGATAGTGGTTCAAGCTACGAATCCGATACGCCGACCGACAACAGCGACGTGGATACAGAAGCGCTCGAAGGGCTCGACGAGTTCTAAGCGTGGCTCAATCGCTTGAAGGTCGACGCTCCTGACCGACATTGCGCCCTCCTGCGATCTTCGTTTGGAGGGCGTTTGAATATCCCCATGACGATTCGAAGTTCTTTCCTCTGGTTCTCTTGTGCGCTCCTTAGCGCTTGCGTCAGTCCATCGACGCTCGCCATTCAAGGAAGTTCCCTCGTTTCCGGCGCGAGCGGGGAAGTTCAACTTGAGCAGGTCGAAGGCGGTTCGTGGATGGTGAGCGTTGCCCTCGAGCAGCTTCCGGCACCGGAGCGAATTGGGGGACAGCACCGCTACGTGGTTTGGGCACTCCTCGAAGGAGAGGTGATCGCCTCGGAGACCGTTCGCTACGTCGAAGAGCATCGAGCGGGACGGTCGATGCTCGTCGCTCCAGAGCGTCCGGATCGCTTGATCGTTTCTGCGGAGCGCAGTGAACACGAGAGCGTTCCGAGCGAGTTCCTTCTTTTCGATGATGCGCTGACGGAAGCTGCGGAGAGGTAACGTTCTCAGAACTCAGGGAGCGGACGGATCTCCGCCTCGGGGTCGACCGCTCGACGTGCCAACACTTCATCGTCTTCGCGGCGCACCACCAGTTCGAGCCGTTCCCGTCGAAGGATGAGCGTCTCGGTATTGGGCCCCCACCAACACTGGGCGCGAACCAGTTCACCCTCGGTCGGTCGTTGATGGGTACACGCGCCCTCGAAGATTCCAAGCGGCGTCTCTTCTCGAAGGCCCGTATGCGCGATCAGGACGAGCGTCACTTCGGTTTCCGGGGCTTCGTCTTCGTCGGTCTCCTGTTCTTCGAAGCGAAGGGAGACGACGAGCGGCGGCGTACCTTCTTCGGGAGCGGCGATCGCGGGTCTCGGCGCCGCGCTTCCACAGGCAGAGATGGCCAGGATAAGAGGGGCCAGTTTGAGGAGTGAGCTCATACGAGCATCTTACGTCCGGTGGCCTGGATTTTCTTGTCGCCGTCGCCCCGCTTGATGCGCTCGGGAATTGCGAGGCCCCGCTCAACCGCGGGCCGGGCGCGGATCGCATCATGCCAACGCTGCAAAGCATCGAGGCCGTCTAGCGTGAGCCCGGACCACTCGTAGGTCCGAACCCAAGCGAAGTTCGCGATGTCGGCGATGGAATAGTCTCCCGCCAGGTACTCCGTTTCGTTGAGTCGGCGGTTGAGCACCTCGAGGAGACGACGCGATTCCCGCTGGTACCGTTCGATGGCGAAAGGGATCTTCTCTTCCGCGTAGCGAAAGAAGACATTGGCCTGCCCCATCATCGGACCGACCCCGCCCATCTGAAACATCAACCATTGGATCGCGCGGGACCGCCCTTCTGCGCTCTTCGGCAGCAGCGCATCGAATTTCTCGGCGAGGTGCAAGAGAATGGCGCCCGACTCGAAGATCGGAAAGTCACCATCCACGAGAACAGGGATTCGGCCGTTTGGATTGAGCTCGAGAAACCACGCCTCCTTTTGCTCCTTCTTTCGGAAGTCGATCGGCTTTACTTCGTAGTCGACGCCGAGCTCCTCAAGAGCGATTGAAATCTTGTGTCCGTTGGGGGTAGGGGCGGTGTAGAGCGTTAGCATCGTTTCTTCTTTTTCGTAGGTATCTAGTGCGTGGTTCACATCGCTAGAAGGGCCCTCTTCCGCCAGGAACGCGGAGGCGAGCTTCGCTTTTCCTTCGATATACTCGGCATGTCGTTCGTTGACCGAAGCTCGCCTCGGCGCCCCTGACGAAAGATCATCCCTTCTCTCGATGTGATCCCCGCACCAGTCTGTAGCCCGCTCCGCGAAGAGGAAAGGGTTTTGGTCCCTCCGGTGCATTCCACGATACGCTGGTGCAAGAATGGGAACGCTGCGGCAGCCTTGTAGAGAGTTATGCCTTCGCGGGCTGCGCGTTTCACTCGCTGCCCATTTTGCGCTTTTCGTCTCTTTCGCTGCTTCCGCGTGTGACGGTGAGCCCGAGGTTGCGCCGTCCGTAGAAGAAGAACGTTCGCCGGCTCCAGCCTCGTTCGAGCGTTCTGCGCCCACAGAGGTCTCCTCCGCGGAGCCCGCAACGGTCCCTTGCACGGGGCCGACGCCAATTCGGATCTCGGTGGAAGACGAACAAGCGCTCGACGAAATCATCGATGCGGAGCTTTTGAGGGGGAGAATACCTGGCGCCGTCGTCGTGCTGGGAGATGCGGACGGGGTCGCGTTTCGGCGTGCCTATGGGGACGCAGCGAGAGTCCCAGTGACAAGACCGATGCGAGAGGACGCCATTTTTGACCTCGCCTCAGTCACCAAGCTCGTGGTGGCGATCGCTGCGCTTCGCTGGATGGAGGAGAACGAGACTGGCAGCGAACAGGCGTTGGTCGATTCGGTCCTTCCGGAGCTCGCTGGCCGCGGAATTCGGCTCGCCGACTTACTTGGGCATACGGCTGGGTTTGCGCCCGCAAATCCGCTTTCAGAATATGGTGAAGATCGCGAAGACTCGATCGCAACACTTCTTCAGCACGCAGGGGGACGAGGCGGTTCGGAGCGACGCTATTCGGACGTCGGCTATATCGCGCTCGGTGCGTACCTCGAACGAGCGACGCACCAGTCCCTTCAAGAGTTCCTAGAGGAGTATCTTATTTCCCCGGCCGGCCTTCATGAGATGGGGTATCGAAGCGTCCGCTTTGGAGCCGGAGCGCTGGCGGAGCGTCTGGTTCCCACCGAGTTCGCGGCGCGCAGGGGGGCTCCGCCCCCGATGATTCACGGGATTGTCAACGATCCGCGCTCGTTTCGACTTGAGGGAATGGCAGGAAATGCTGGGCTTTTTTCAACAGCAGACGATCTCGCTGCTCTTGCAAGGAAACTCCTCGAACGCGGCTTCTTGACCGAGCGTTCGCGACGTCTCCTCAGCCAATGGACGACCGCCGAGACGGGCAAGATCTCGCAAAGTGGCTACACAGGAACTTGGATTGGAATCGACCTCGAATCGGCTCGCTTCGCGATCGTGCTGACCAACCGAGTTCACCCAAACGGGGAAGGGAGAGCCCAGCGTCTCCGTGCTCGTATTCGGCGAGCCTGGGCGGGAATGCGCCTTCGGCCGGGAAACTCCTCGCGTTCGGTTTATACCGGTGTCGACGTGCTTCGATGTGAGGGTTTTCTCTCACTTCAGGGGCATCGCTTAGCAATTTTGACCAACGGAGCCGCGCGCGCGCGTGACGGAATGCCAACATGGAGACTGCTCGATCGTGAAACGCAGCTTGTGCGAATTTTCACACCGGAGCACGGCCTTAGCGCTGGATCCGAAGGGGAAATTCCGAGCGAGGGACGCGTCATTAGCCTTTTTGGTCAGCGCCGAGCGCCGCGTGCCGAGGACTTTGAAGGGGTCGATCGGCTTCTAATTGACCTTCCGGACGTGGGCGTCCGTTTCTTTACGTACGCATCCACAGCCCTCGCGACGCTGCGAGTCGCTGCCGAACACAATGTTCCCGTGACCGTCCTTGATCGCCCCAATCCACTTGGAGGGCAGGTGCGTGGACCGATGCTTGACCCGGCGATGTCGTCTTTCGTGAATTATCATCCGCTTCCGATTCTTCACGGATTTACCCTCGGGGAGCTTCTCCATTTTCTCGCGGATGCGAACGACTTGCCCCGTCCCGAAATCGTGCAGGTACGGGGTTGGCACCGGGCATTTCGTTTCTCCGAAACCGGCCTACGGTGGGTGCCTCCATCGCCCAATCTCGGTACGTTCGGACAGGTCAGGCTCTATCCGGGAATCGCGCTTCTGGAGGCCAGCAATCTCAGCGTGGGGCGCGGCACCGACGACGCATTTCGGGTCGTTGGCGCGCCGGGCGTTGACTCGGAAGCGTTACTCACAGAGCTCGCCTTTCCCGGCGTTCGCTTCGCTCGCGCGCGATTTCGACCTCGATCCGGCCCCTATCGCGGTCAACGATGTCAGGGGGTGCGGATGACGCTCTTGTCCGATGACGTGGATGTTGTTGGCCTCGGGTTGCATCTTTTTGCGGTGTTTTCGCAAACGCAGGCGATGTTTGAGCCCCGTCGAAGCGACCGGATGCTTGGGCGAGTCGGAGCTGCCGAGGCCCTGCATAACGGAGAACCCGTCGAAATCGCAGCTCAGCGGGAGGCTCTAGAGGAGTTCACTCGGATTCGTCAGTCTGTGCTGTTTCCGGAGTACGCTGAAGGTTCTGCGGCAGCCGGCGCGCGATAGGTCCCCAATCGAGCAGCTTTTCGACGTGAAAGAACGGGGCAAAGGCCACCATTGTGAGCTGGTAGACAAAGCCGATCGCCATCAGCAGCAACACCCCGAAGTGAAAGCCCCACACGCTCCACGACCACCACTTGCCGAGTCGGTGCGAAAGGACTGCAGCGGGCGCTCCGAGTTCCAAGACCAGCGAAAACCAGCCAAGTCCCTGGAAGAGACTTGGGAAAGCCAGTAGCGCGACACCGATGGGTGAGTGTGCACTGCCCAGTTCAATCTTTCGCACGTTCACGAAGGCGATGTAGTTTCGGAGGGTCTCTCCTTCGGCAAGGGCGAAGCCGCTGTTGCGGATTTTGGCAATACCGGCCAGCAGATAGACGAGGGCACACACGGCGGCCATCAGCTTGATAGGCCAGCCGTAGTGCGAGGGGAGATCTCGCTTCGCTCTTGCTTGCTGAGCATCAAAGCTGAGGACGTCAGCACTTCTCGTGAGCGCTAAAATTCCCACATGCAACACCAAGAGGTTGTCCGTGTGGAGAATTTTTCCCCAAGAATTTGTGTAGGTTAGCACCCATAGGAGCATCCCAGCATAGACAGGCGCGAGAAACCGATGCCGGTAGCCGAGCAGGAACGCACCCGCCAAGATGAGGGTGATGACAACGAGAACACGGTACACCCAAGGGAGGGTCGGTGTTTCGGCCAACGTCACAATGCCCACAGGCTGAAATCGCGGGATTTCGTCGAGCGCGTAACTGAGCAAGTGGGGAGTTCGGATCAACAGGTAGATGAGTCCATAAAGTCCAACAATGATTCGAAGAACTGCCAGGCGCTCGGCTGGCGCGCCCCTTAGCCACCACCGATGAGGCATCATCGGCGCACCTCACAGCTCACGCGGATGTCCCTTTCGGTCGCGGCTTCGGCGTCTTCGAAGTACGCAACAGCATCGAAGGTCGACATCGAGAGTTCGACTTGCTCAACGTCCCGAAGGTCCTCTTCTCCAGCCACGCGCTCCGCAATTTCCGCACAAAAGGCGCTCGCCCGCGGGGAGTGGAGCTCCCGGTGAATCGTCATCATCGACTGCAGAACCTCGCGATTTCCCGAAGAGATCATCGGCGCGAGAGGAACTTTTTCTCCATTCGATCGCACGCCGAGCGCCTGAGCGAGCACCATGCCGGGATCCGGGCGCCCATGGCTGAACATCGGAAAATCACTTAAGGGGAAACTATCTTGAGGCGGCGTCCGAAATGCTGGGAAAAGTACAGCACCCATGAAAAACAGGCTCAGGGCAGCGCACCACACAGCTCCCTTTAATGGTGGGATCGGTTCTTTCAACGGGTCAGAGCTCACAGGTTTGCAATGACTTGATTTGCTCAGATGGCAAATTTTGATGTTTACTTGTTGACCTTTCCTGTCGCTTGGGGTCCACTAGCCAGCGTGACAGCTTCTACTCACCATCTTCGCGTCGCTTTAGCTGCCTTAATCGCGCTCAGCGGCTCCACAGTTTTTGCTCAAGATTCAGCAACGCTGAACGTATTTAGCCCTGGTGAAACACCAGAGGATGACTTCCATATCAGTCGTCCTAACGACTTTGGGCACGTACGTTTTGGCGCTCAGTTGCATTTTGATTACGCCAACGACCCGCTCGTGTATGAGAACATGCATGGTGATGCCGATACCGAGGCGCACCGCATTGTTGGTCATCAGTTGACCGGGACGCTTGGACTTAACCTTGGTTTGGCAGACCGTTTGGTCATCTACGCCGGACTTCCCCTCGTGCTCGTCCAAAACGGCGACGATGCAGACGCCACCGGCGCTCCAGCGGGGGTTGCGTCCGCGGACGGCTTCGGACTTGGCGACGCCTACCTCGGCGCACGTCTTCGCATCTTCGGTGATGCGGACGACACCGTTGCCCTCGGCCTGCAGGCCACGGTGACGTTCCCCACCGCGGGCGAGCAGCTCTTCCGCGGCGACAGCTTCCTCTCGGTTCATCCCGAGTTGCTCTTCGAGATCCGTCCCGGTTCCGCACGCATCAACGTGAACGTTGGTGGTCGCGTTCGCGAGAACGTAATCGCGGGCAACACGGACGATAACGCGGAGGTCGAGCCCGGAAACGGTGCCCTTACATTCCTCGACGCCTTGACCTTCGGTCTTGGTTTCGCGGTTCCGATTTACACGGGCGATGACCCCCGTACGCACCTCGACCTTCATGCTCAGATCTACGGTTCGACCGCGTTCGCTGATTTCTTCAGCCGCGACAGCACCCCGCTTGAAGCGATCGGTGGTCTTAAGTTCTTCCACTCCAGCGGCCTCGTGATTGGTGCAGCTGGTGGCCCGGGCATCGTCCGCGGTTTCGGTTCTCCCGACTTCCGCGTCATTGGAATGCTCTCTTACATGCAGCCGCCCGAGCTTGAGGGCGAGCCGGAGCCCGTCGCGGGTGACCGCGATGGTGACGGAATCAGCGACGAGGACGACCAGTGCCCCGACGATCCCGAAGACGTCGACACCTTCGAGGACGAAGACGGTTGCCCCGACCCCGACAACGATCAGGATGGCATCCTGGACGCCAGCGACGAATGTCCGCTCCAGCCGGAGACGGTCAACGATATCGACGACGAAGACGGCTGCCCCGATGAAATGGGCGACCGTGACGGCGACGGCCTCCTCGACAACGTTGACCAGTGCCCGGACCAGCCGGAAGACATGGACAGCTTCGAAGATGAGAACGGCTGCCCCGATCCCGACAATGACAACGACGGCATCCTTGACGGTCCCGACCAGTGCCCGATGGAGCCCGAAGACCGCGACGGTTTCGAAGACGAGAACGGTTGCCCCGATCCCGACAACGATGGTGACGGCGTGCTCGACAATGTCGACAACTGCCCGATGGAGCCTGGACCAGAGCGTAACCAGGGTTGCCGCGAGCGGCAGCGCGTTCGCATCACCGGCGAGACGATCGAGATCCTCGACAAGGTCTACTTCCGCACGAATAGCGACGTCATTCAGCCGCGCTCGTTCCGACTTCTTCAGAACGTCGCGACCGTCCTCAACAACCACCCGGAGATTCGTCGGGTGCGCGTCGAGGGACACACCGATGCCCGTGGTTCCCGTGACCACAACATGGACCTCTCCCAGCGTCGTGCGCAGTCTGTCGTGAACTGGCTCAGCGGCGAAGGAAGCGTCGACGGCAGCCGCCTTGTCGCGCGTGGATTCGGCCCGGATCGCCCGGTCGTTGAGAACGCCCGCAACCGTCGCGAGCATGCTCAAAACCGACGCGTTGAGTTCCACATCGAAGGTGCCGAAGGCAATATCCAGAACGGTAGCTCTGGCGCCGCAGCGCAGGGAACGATCGACTAAATCGTCCCCCATCAGGAACGAAGAGGCGGCCTCCGGGTCGCCTTTTTGTTTTCCGTCGGGTCCCAACAGATGAGCTGTCGAGCTTCGAATCGTGGTGACCGATCTCCAGTGAGGATTGAATCGGTCGGATAGAAGCGACGTCTTGGTTTGAAAGGGAGAAGCGAAGCCCTCGATGCGAGGCCGTTGCTTCCTTCACGAGGAAGCGATAAGGAGTTTTCATGAAGTTCTACGGCGTTCTCACCCTCGCTCTCCTCGTCGCATGCGGAGGCGCGCCCGTCTCCGAGGACACCACACCCGTTCGCGAAGCCGTTCAGGCTGCGGCGCCGGTGCGGTCGGTCTATGCGCCCCATGATTCGGTCACGCTCGTGCGTTTTGATCTCGCCGGTGCCCGCGCAACAAACGCGGGTCAGCGCGTGATGAACTTCGCGCTCGCCGCCCTGCGTGAGGACGAGCCCGATGCGGCCGCCTTCCTCGGAAGGATCGGTGCCGATGCGGATCGGATCGAGGTTGGACTTCCTGCAGATCTTGAAGCCCAATACATCCACATCTCCGGCAACTTGGACCTGGACGGGATTGCGGCAGATGTCGCCCAGGTTGACTCCTCGCAGAACTACACGGTGCGGGACGTTCAAGGGCATCGCACGCTGAGCGCCGGCCCGACGGAGCCGGTGCAAGCGGCGCAACTCGGAACCGTCATCCTCCTTGAGGCGAGCGCGGGACACTTCTTGTTCGGACCGCACGAAAACGTCACCGCGGCGCTCGCGGATGTTCGTGAGCCTGCCCTACTCTCTGACCCTGCGTTTGCAGCCGCGCGGGAGTTCGTCTCCGGTACCCACACGTTGACCGTGATTTCCGCGGGTGCCCCCCTCGCCGAGAAAATTTCGGACGGTCCGATTTCTCTCGATGGCGCGGAGACTGTTGCGGCGTTCGCCGACCTCTCCGATTCATTGAGCGTCTCGGCGCAGCTTGAGTATCCAACCCAGGATGCGGCCAGTGCTAGCGCGACGCAGTTCAGCGCGCTTCGGGACCAGCTTGCCGGAAACCCGATGATGGCCGTGTTTTCGCTCGCGCCCATTCTCAATGGGATTCAGATCAGCGCCGAGGGCGAGTTCACTCGGGCCAATGCGAACGTAAGCGCAGAAGATCTGAACCGCCTGCTCGATATTCTCGAGAACCTTGGTGTTGAGGGAGCGGGGCAGCTCTCAAACGCCCAGGCGCAGTAGTGAGCGATATGAAGGTGTGGCGCGTTCGGGGAGGGAAGCCGCTCCGCGGCCGCGCCGCCGTTCCTGGCGATAAGTCGATCGGGCACCGGGCTCTGCTCTTTGCAGGACTCGCTCGCACGCCCTCGATTTTGCACGGGGTCTCCCGAGGCGAGGATAACGAATCCACTGCCCAGGCGCTCCGTGAGATGGGCGTTCGAATTGAGCGTGATGGCGATACGACGCGCGTGGAAGGGCTTGGTCTCCGTGGGCTTCGAATGCCGAAGGGGGTGCTGAACTGCGGCAACTCCGGGACGACGATGCGCTTGGTTGCGGGTCTGCTCTCCGCCCAACGTTTTGGTACGCGCCTCGTTGGAGATGCGTCTCTAAGCCAGCGGCCAATGAACCGTATCCTCGGGCCTCTACAAGCCCGAGGTGCTTACATCGAAGGAACTCGGGACCAGACGCGAGACGAGGACGAGCGCTACGCGCCTCTCTCCGTGGCGCCGCTGCTCGAAGGCGAAACGCTCCTCGGTATTCAGTACGAGATGCCGGTCGCCAGCGCGCAGGTGAAGAGCTGTCTATTGATCAGTGGACTTTATGCGAATGGACCGACCCTCCTTCGAGAGCCGTTCATTTCTCGGGACCATACCGAGCGAATGCTCGCGAGTCTGGGGGTTCCACTTCAGACCATGGGAACCGAAGTCGCCCTGGATCCCCGGGAATGGGAAGGCGGCTGGGACGGGTTCGAGTGGACCGTTCCAGGAGATTTTTCGAGCGCAGCGTTCCTACTCGGAGCCGCCTTGGCGGTGCCGGGTAGCCGGGTTGTGGTCGAAGGGGTCGGCGTCAATCCCACCCGCACGGGTTTCCTCGATGCGCTTCGCATGATGGGGGTGGCCGTCCAACACTCACCCCGCGGCGAGTGCGGCGGGGCGGAACCCTGGGCCGATTTGGAACTCGAAGGCCGCGGCCTCCGGGCTTCGGTCGCCGCGGATGAGATGGTCGTTCGAATGATCGACGAGGTTCCGATTTGGTGCGTCATCGCCGCAGTCGCGCGCGGGAAAAGCGAGCTCCTTGACGCGAAGGAGCTCCGGGTGAAGGAGAGCGACCGCATCGCCGCGATGTCGCGGGTGCTCAACGCGTTTGGCGTGCCCGTGGAAGAACGTGAAGATGGTCTGCTGATTGAGGGAGGCGGTCCGCGTCGCGCGGCGCACGTGAAATCGGAAGGCGATCATCGGATTGCGATGTCCGCCGCGATTCTTGCGCTAGCCACCGAAGGAGAGTCGACCATCGAAGATGTCGATTGCGTCGAAACGAGTTTCCCAGGATTTGTCGCTTGCCTGAAGGCGCTCGGCGCTGATATCGAGATCGCGTGACCGAGTCGACGAAGAGGCGCCCAGTTGTGGCAATCGACGGACCCGCCGGAGCGGGAAAGAGCTCCGTATCCAAGGCGGTCGCGAGCGCGCTTGGGTTTGTACTGGTGGATACCGGAGCGATCTATCGTGCGCTCGGCTTGGTCGCGTCCGAACGCGGGCTCGATTTACACGAAGAGGAAGCGCTCTGCGGTCTGCTTGAGCAGATGGCCATCGATTTCGTCATGGTCGAGGGGAAGCCTCATATTCGCGTCAATGGTGTTGACCGCGCCGGAGAGATACGAACTCCTGCCGTTTCGGAAGCCGCAAGTCATGTGAGCGCTCATCCGCGCGTACGTGAGGCCCTCCTCGGCTTGCAGCGTGCGCTGGCGAGTGAGGGTGGAGTCGTCATGGAAGGCCGAGATATCGGCACCGTCGTCTGCCCCGGAGCGGAGGTGAAGGTATTCCTCACGGCGTCTGCCGAAGAGCGAACCCGCCGTCGCGCCGCTGAGCTGCAGGCCCGCGGGGAAGAAGTGGACGAAGCCGCGCTCTTCGAACAGATCGTCGCCCGCGATCGACGGGATGAGGAGCGTGCAACCGCGCCTCTCAAGCCAGCGGACGATGCGACGATTCTCGACTCTACCTCGCTGAGTTTGGCAGAGGTCGTAGAGCGAATCGTTCAGCTCGCCTCTTAATCATCGCTTCCTTTAAGACGACCAAGCTCCTCTCGCGCCCGCCTTTCTCGTTCGCCTTTCTCGGCAGATCCATTGAGGAAAACTCGATGGATCCGTCCAGTGCCAACAGATCGGTCCAACAAGGGTTCGCGGTGAGCACCGGAGCGATCTGTTTGTTTCGAAAATACCGAGGTAAACGCGTTGACATCCCACATGTAGGCTGCTACCTGACGCCTCCCTTCGAGGGCTGCGCTTACGCAACGGTGCGAGCGCGCAGAACTTCCTACTCCAGCCGGACAGTGCTGTTTTTTCGGCTCGGTTCGCACACATTTATGACTAACGAAACTCAACAATCCTCTTCTTCCGCTCCGTCTTTTGCCTCGCTCTTTGAGGCCAGCACGACGCGATCGGACCAGCTCCGCGAAGGCGATATCGTCGCCGGAACGGTCATCAAAGTCGGCAAAGACTCTGTTGTCGTCGATATCGGATACAAGTCCGAAGGCGTCATCAGCATTCACGAGTTCCTCGACCACGAGGGCAAGCTCACGATCAACGCGGGCGACGCTGTCGAAGTCTTGGTGGAAGCCAAGGAAAACGAAAGCGGCCTCGTGAACCTCTCTAAGGAGAAGGCCGACAAGCTTAAAGTATGGGATGAGATCAGCGCCGCTTGCGAGCGTGATGAGCTCATCGCCGGAACCATCACGCAGCGCGTGAAGGGTGGGCTCCACGTCACGATCCGTGGCGGCGTGAAGGCCTTCCTCCCGGGTTCGCAGGTCGACCTTCGACCCGTG
This sequence comes from Myxococcota bacterium, assembly GCA_020629955.1. Classification (GTDB taxonomy): domain Bacteria; phylum Myxococcota_A; class Polyangia; order Polyangiales; family Houyiibacteriaceae; genus JAHDCI01. Next base: position 35,938 of record JAHDCI010000003.1, read on the forward strand.
CGCAACCTCGACAAGCTTCTTGGACAGACCTTCGATTTCAAGGTCATCAAGTTCAACAAGAAGCGTGGCAACATCGTTCTTTCGCGTCGCGTTCTCCTCGAGAAGGAGCGCGATCGTCTCAAGGCGAAGACTCTCGAGTCGCTCGCCGAAGGCCAGATCGTCACCGGAACCATCAAGAACATCACCGAGTACGGTGCGTTCGTGGATCTCGGCGGCATCGACGGTCTCCTCCACATCACCGACATGTCCTGGGGACGCGTCAACCATCCCTCCGAGCTCTTCACGGTTGGCGACGAAGTCACCGTTAAGGTTCTTAAGTACAACGCCGACACCGAGCGTGTCTCCCTGGGTCTCAAGCAGACGCAGGAAGATCCGTGGAATGTCGCTGCCGAACGCTTCAAGCCGGGCCTCAAGGTCTCCGGTAAGGTCGTTTCGCTTACGGACTACGGTGCGTTCGTTGAGCTTGAGGAAGGTGTCGAAGGTCTCATTCACGTCAGCGAGATGACGTGGACGAAGCCGAAGCACCCCTCGAAGATCCTCGAGATGGGCGAAGAAGTCGAAACCGTCGTTCTCGACATCGACATTCAGAACAAGCGCATCTCGCTTGGTCTCAAGCAGCTCGAGCCCGATCCGTGGACGACCTTCACGCAGAAGTACAACCCCGGCGATGTCATCGCGGGACGCGTACGCTCCATCACGGACTACGGTGTCTTCATCGGCATCGAGGACGGCGTGGACGGCATGGTTCACAAGTCGGACCTCAGCTGGACCCAGAAGGTCAACAACCCCGGCGACTTCTACAAGAAGAACGACGAGGTCGAGGCCATCATCCTCTCGATCAACCACGAAGAGCAGAAGGTTAGCCTCGGCATCAAGCAGCTCTACGAGGATCCGTGGATGTACATCCCGGACCGTTACCCAGAGGGTACCGTTCTCGAGGTGAAGGTCATGAACGTGGGCGACTACGAAGTCATGGTCCAGCTCGAGCAGGGTGTTGAAGGTCTGGTTCCGCGCGCGGAAGTGACCGGCGACCCGAGCGTCGATCCTTCGGATATCGTGAACGTCAACGACCTCTTCAAGGCCCAGGTGATTCGTCTCGACGAAGAAGAGCGTCGTATCACGCTCTCCTTCAAGAGTGCCGACAACAAGGAACTCGACGAGAAGATGCGCTTCGTTGCAGAGCGTCAGGCGCGACGTGCCCCGACCGGCCCGATCGGCGGCGGTGCGAGCCCGAGCGCGAAGCTTGGTGATCTCCTCAAGGACAAGTTCGACCTTCCGGCGGCGTCCGAAGAAGAGTAGAGCTTTCCACTCGCAAGAGAGAGAGGGTCGAACTTCGGTTCGGCCCTTTCTTTTTGTCCGTCACGCGCGTTCGAATGCTTGGTTGCTTTCGTGACCTTTTGACCGAGGCGCGGTACACCAGGCCCGAGGGAATCCGTGTCGAGCGAGGAAAACGAAGAAAAACTCTCCGAAACATCGGGAGCGGAAGAGCCGCAAAAGTCGGCGGAGACGTCGCAGAGCGGAAATCGGTCGTGGAAATCACGGCTGGGGATTCAGGCGAACGCACCTGAGCCACGGCGTCGAGCTTTCTTTCTCGGGTTTTGGGGCGCGGTGGCTCTCGCGGCGCTCTTCCTATTTCGAAGCGTGCTACTTCCGTTCTTTTTGGCGGTTGTCGTCGCTTATGTTCTGGCGCCGGTCGTGCGCTGGCTCGAGCGCCGAAAGGTGGGCGCGAAGAATATCCCTCGCTGGGTTTCGGTCGTATTGGTCTACCTCGCTTTGCTCGGGGTCAGCGGCGTGCTCCTTGGTTTTGGCGCGCCGCGTATGGTTGTCGAAGTGCAGCGCCTCGCTCGCGAAGTACCGGAAGCGGTATCCCATATTCGAGACGAGTGGGTCCCCACGATCCAGCGCACGATGCGCCAAGCCGTTCGGGAAGCGACCCCCATGGAAGTCGAGCCGGACGAATCGTCGGAATCGAACCCGTCGAGCGGAGCCGATGGTTCCGAAGGCCAAGTCGACCGTGAGCCGGCTCCTGAGACCACGGCCGCACTTCGCATCATTCCCACCGAAGATGGCGCCTTTGAAGTCCATTTGCCTGAGCAGGGCATCGTCGTCGAGCCACGGGGAGAGCGATACCGAATCGTCGAGTCTCGGCCGCGAGGCGAAGAGGGTGGCGACCTCGCTGAGGTGGTCGTTCGCGCGGTAGAACACGCCACCGAAGACACCAGCCAGACCGCCAGCACGCTGCTCCGAACCGCCCGAAAAGTCATCGAAGCGCTGGTGAAAGGTGTCTTTAACTTCTTCCTGATGTTGATGATCAGCGCCTATTTGTTGATCACGTCGGACCGAATTTTGGGTTTCTTCCGGGCGCTTTGGCCCCAGCGGCGGCGTCGAAGTTTCGATCGCCTCATCCTGCGGATCGACAAAGGCCTTTCAGGCGTGGTGCGTGGCCAAATTCTCATCAGTTTGGTTAACGGCGTGCTGAGCGGGATTGGCTTCTATGCTCTCGAACTTCGCTATTGGCCCGTTCTCACGCTGATCGCGACTCTTTTGAGCGTCATTCCGATCTTCGGCTCGATTCTCAGCACGATTCCGGCAGTGATTATCGGTCTGCAGCAGAGCCCAAGCGTCGCCGCATTTGTACTGATCTGGATCATCGTTATCCATCAAATTGAGGCGAATTTCCTCAATCCGAAGATTATGGGCGACGCCGCGAAGGTGCACCCGGTGATGGTCGTATTTGCGCTTCTCGCGGGAGAGGCGGTCTTTGGTTTGGTGGGCGCGCTACTCGCTGTGCCAGTTCTGTCCATTACGCAAAGCTTGTTTAACCATTATCGCGAAGTTTATCTCGGCGCGGAGCAAAATACCGCAAACGGGTAATGAAAAAGGTTGGCGAATGCACAACTCGGTGTTACGTCAAACACGTCAATTTTGGATCAGGAGGAATTTGTGACCAAGTTTAACCAGCGAATGCTCGGGCTTGCCGTATCGGCGCTCGGACTTCTCAGCACCGGCTTTGCCGCCGCTCAGGATGCGGCCGAAGGTGCCGACGCGCCGCCCGCGGAGCCCGTCACTCTGGACAGCATCTGGGCCACCGTTGTCGAAGAAGGGCCGAAGTTCGGTCTCAAGCTTCTCGGCGGCATTGCACTTTGGATCGTCGGTCGCTTCCTTATCTCGCGTGCGGAAGGTCTCTTCAATCGGGTCATGAAGAAGACCCTTCCCGATGACACGCTCCGCCGTTATCTCGGGTCGACGCTTGGCGTCATCCTTCGCGTCGTCCTCATCGTCGCGATCCTCGGATTCTTCGGAATCGAGACCACCACCTTTGCCGCTCTCCTCGCCGGCGCCGGCCTCGCGATCGGTACCGCCTGGGGTGGCCTTCTCACGAACTTCGCCGCGGGCGTTTTCCTCGTCATCCTCAAGCCCTTCGGCAAGGGGGACTTCATCAACGCCGGTGGTGTTATCGGCACCGTCGAGGACATCGGGCTCTTCGTCACGACCATCGACACGATGGACAACGTTCGCACCGTCGTTGGCAACAACAAGATCTTCTCGGACAACATCCAGAACTTCACCGCGAACCCGTTCCGCCGTGTGGACCTTGTCGCACAGCTTGAGCATGGCGCCGACCACGCGAAAGCCATCGATCTTTTGAAGGAAGCGCTTCGCAAGATTCCGAACGTGCATGAGACGGACCCGACCGTCGAAATCCTCGAGTTCAACCTTGCCGGACCGGTCCTCTGCGTTCGCCCCTACGTTCACAACGACCACTACTGGCAGGTTTACTTCGACACCAACCGCACCATCCGCGAAACCCTTGGCGGTGCCGGATTCCAGGTGCCGTGGCAGGAGTACCAGATTCGTCAGAAGAGCGCGTAAGTTCGCGTTTTGAGAAAAGAGGCCGCCTTCGGGTGGCCTTTTTTCGTTTCGTGACACGTTCTCGGCCTTGCATGCCGAAGAGGGCTGATCGATGTTTCCCTCGAAGCGAGAGCTTCGTGAAGGATGGGTGTGGATTGAGCGATCTTGAGGCAAAACGAATCGTCGTGACTGGCGCGAGCCGTGGCATCGGCCAGGCGATTGCGCTTGAGTACGCACGCAGGGGAGCGACGGTCATTGCGAGCGCTCGCTCGGAGACCTCGCTCGCGGAGACCAAAGCGGTCTTTCCCGATCGGATCCGGACAATCTCAGCGGATCTCTTGGATGAGGAGTCGCTCGCCGGGCTCGCTCGTACGGTTTCAGAAGCATTCGGGGAAGTCGATGCGCTTGTCTGCTGCGCGGGAGCGCTACGTTATGGAACGCTGGAAGAGCTTGAGGCGTCAGATTTCGAATGGATGATGAAGCTCCACGTCGTCGCGCCGGCGATGTTGGTTCGGGCGCTCTTACCTGCGCTTCGCGCCGGCTTTGGTTCGGTGCTCATGATTGGGAGCACTCTGGCCCAGCAGACCGCGCCAGGCATGTCCGCGTACGCGGCCTCCAAAGCAGCGCTTCACTCGCTAACGCACTCCCTGGCGCTCGAGCTTGCCCCTGAGATTCGAGTCAACACGCTCTCCCTCGGCGTGATCGAGACGGACATGACTCGCTCCCTGCGTCCTGGTTTCGAGAGCGAAAAAGAACAGCTTGAGGTGTTGCGCTCGCTGCATCCTTTGAAGCGCCTGGGGACGGCGGAAGAGGCCGCGGAGGCTGCAGTGTTTGCGACCGAAGCGAGATGGATGACAGGTTCGATTCTCACGCTTGATGGCGGTCTCGTGAACGCTGGATAGAGAGGCGGCCCGGTGTTGGCCCTGGCATCGCTTCGTCTCTGATCTTCGGGTTTCGATGCTTCAGGCTTGGCGTTCGCGACGACTCAGGGCACCCTATCGGGCGCAGTGTCCGGACTGACTCATCGCTCGCGTCGAATCCTCTACGCGGCCATTACCGAATACATCGCGACGGGCGAGCCCGTCGGGTCGCGCCGTATTGCCAAGCGCTACGGTATCCAGCTCTCCGCGGCGACGATCCGGAATGTATTGGCAGACCTTGAAGACAGCGGTTTGCTTCGGCAGCCGCATACATCCGCCGGTCGGATTCCGACCGACCATGGTTTCCGGGTTTTCGTCGACGCCTTGGTGCGCATGCGCGAAGTCTCCGAGCGAGACCAAAAAGCGATCCTCGACGAGATCGCGGCTCTTAAGCCAGGCGCGGACCTGCTCCAAGCGACCGGAGAGATTCTCAGCTCCGTCACTGGGGCCGCTGCGGTCGTCGTGGCGCCGCGGCCGGAGGAGGAGAAGCTTCAACGCCTGCATTTTATGCCGCTCCAGGCGACCACTCTCCTCGCGGTCATGGTGACGACCAGCGGCGTTGTCCAAAACCGCCTTGTCGAACTGAGACGACAGACGGATTCCGCCGAGCTCGAGCGTGTGAACAACCTCCTGGCAGACCTTCTTAGCGACCCCATGAGCCTCCGCGAGGTCAGAGAGACGCTTGCGGAAGAAGCGAGCGAGCAGCGGGATCTTCTGGCGGATTTGACGAGCAACGCGGAAAAGGTGGTCAGCGCAACCCTCGAAGAAGAGAGCCCCGCGCGCGTTCATGTCGAAGGGCAAGGACGCCTCTTCGATCGCCCCGAGTTCCTCGATCCCGAAAAGATCAAACGCTATCTCAAAGCCCTCGATGACCAGGAGAGGCTCCTTGGGTTGCTCGACGAGACGCTGATCTCCAAAGGGGTGCGGGTGCTCATTGGCGCGGAGGCCAACCTCGGCGATGTCGACGACGTGAGCGTGATCAGCTCCACTTATACGCGCTCGGGTGGTTCGCGGGGAACCCTCGGCGTCATCGGGCCATCGCGTATGGACTACGGAAAGATTGTGCCGCTCGTCGAGTTCATTGCAGGCGCTGTCTCAAGCGCGCTCGATCAAACCGACGATTGATCTGTCGCGATCGCGGTTCGAATGGTTTCTCGGAGACTCGGAAGGAGAGTCTTCTCAAACCATGGGTTGGTCTTAAACCAGCGGACATTCCGAGGCGAGGGGTGCGGCAACACCCAGCGCCTGGGCGCGAAGTCTTTCCAGCGTAGAACGCTCGCGGTGAGCGTCTTCTCGCGCTCCGGGAGATAACGGCGCTGCGCGTACATACCGATGATCAAGAGAATCGGGTCGCTCTTCAGAGAGTCGAGAAAGCGAGGGTGCCAGAGCGGTGCGCATTCCGGACGCGGCGGTAGATCGCCTGACTTTCCCGTCCCAGGATAACAAAACCCCATAGGGAGAATTGCGAAGTGTTGCTCGTTGTAGAACTCTTCGTCGCTTACGCCCAGCCAGTCGCGGAGGCGAACGCCGCTCGGATCGTCCCATGGGATCCCGCTTTCATGCACGCGCCGCCCGGGAGCCTGTCCAATAATGACAACTTTCGCATTCGTGCTTCCACGCACGACAGGACGGACGCCATGGGGCAGCGCATTCGCGCAGACCTCGCAACTCCGGATTTCGCTTAGTAGTGACTTCATCCCAGGGTTCTCGTGACATATCTCGAGGTGCTTTGAAATGTCCCGGAACCACGACCGTGCCAGTTTGGACGGACCCTCCCAATTCGGCGGCTTGCGAAGGGAGCAGAACGCGATACGTCGCCGGGGTGAATACGAGCTCTTCTAGCCGAGTGGGGGCCGCGCGCGCCCGTGCGAATATTGCGCTGGCCAAATACTGGGGTAAGTCGGATATCCCGCTCAATTTGCCGGCGGTCCCAAGTATCTCGCTTACTCTTGATGGGCTGGTTACCGAAACCACCGTGCGATTTGTAGACGGGCTCGACGCCGACCGGGCGACGCTCGATGGGCGGGACGCTTCCGAAAAAGAGATGGTTCGGATCCGAGAACTTCTCGATCGCGTCCGAGCGAAAGCAAAGCTTGATCTCCGCGCCGAAGTCGCGAGCGGAAACCGCTTCCCGACGGCGGCAGGACTCGCATCGAGCGCCTCGGGATTCGCTGCGCTCGCGGCCGCGGCGTCTCATGCTGCAGGACTGGCCCCAAGCGCGAAAGGTCTGAGCGCGATGGCTCGTCAGTCGAGTGCTTCGGCGGCGAGATCCATCTACGGGGGCTTTTCGGAACTCCCGGCAGGAAAACCAGGAAACGCTCGTCTCGCGGCGAAGCCCCTCTTCGACGCAGCCTATTGGGATGTTCGCATCGTAGTTGCGGTCACGGCGAAAGGACCGAAGAAGGTTGGTTCCACCGAAGGCATGGAACGCTCGCGAAAGACCTCGCCCCTCTATGAGGCGTGGGTGCAGCAGGCGCCGAAGCTCACCAAGGTGATTCGCAAAGCATTGCGCGAGAAGAACCTCGACGCCCTTGGCGCGACGATGGAGCAGAGTACATTTGCGTTTCATGCATGTGCGCTCTCCGCCCGTCCGGGGATTCGATACTGGCAGCCCGCCACGATGTCGGCACTTGGCGCCGTGGAGTCGCTTCGCGAACGAGGAATCTCGGCCTGGGCGACGATGGATGCGGGCCCTCACGTAAAGGTGCTCTGTCACGCAGCCGACGCACGGAAGGTTCAGCGCGCTCTCGCGGGCGCGGAGGGAGTGCAGTCGACAAAAACGCTCAAGCCGGGAGCCGGTCTTGAGGTGGGAAGAACGCTCCGCTCACTACAGCCCTTGGAGGGGGAATAATAATATGGGTTTCGGGGAACGCGTCGCGACGGCGCCTGGGAAGATGATGGTCTGCGGAGAGTATGCGGTGCTTCATCGCGCTCCGTCTGTGGTGGTAGCGGTCGATCGACGGGCTGAGGTTACTCTTGCGCGAAGTGTGCCCTTGGACCGTGAATCGAGCGGCGTCCGCTTTCCGGAAGCGCTTGCTTCGTTTCGGTGTGGCGAGGAAGTCTTCGGCTCTCCGCCTCCTGGAATGAAGCTTGGCGTGGATGTTTCATCGCTTCGGCGCGGAGAGCACAAGCTTGGTCTTGGCTCGAGCGCTGCAAGTGCAGCTGCAGCAGCGGGTCTTGCCTGCGCAGCAAGCGGTAACGCGATAGAAGATCGGATCGCCGATGTCCTGAACGTTGCGATGGAAGGACATCGCCGCGTATCGCCCAGCGGAAGCGGCGCGGATGTCGCGGCGGCGGTCCTGGGGGGCTTTGTCCGTTTCCAAAGATTGGCGGAGAGTGTCGATGCCCAACCTGCGGACGTCGCGGAGGGAATGTTCTGGTCGGTGATTTGGACTGGAGAACCCGCGAGCACCCGTGGACTTGTCGCGAAGGTGAATGAGTTCAGGGAACGAGACCCGAGCGGACATGCGCGGATCATGGCGGAGCTCACCGAGAGCAGCCACCAGTTCTGTCATGCCCTCTCAACTTCCTGTCAGGATACGATCGATGCGATCGCTGCGTATCACGAGGGGATGAAGACCCTCGGTGAGCTCGCTGGAGCCCCGATTGTTGAGTACAAACTCGATCGGGTCGCCCATCTTGCGGAACGTTTCGGCGGTTCATCGAAGCCATCTGGCGCGGGCGGAGGCGACGTGGCGTTAGCGCTCTTTCTTGACGCGGAATCTCGCGATGCGTTCGAAGAATCTTGCGCCACGAAGGATCTCACGCCGGTATCGCTGAAGCTTGGGGAGCCCGGGGTTCGAATCGAAACCTGACTTCCTTGTGCGAAAACAAAAAAGGAGCACCCCCTCGGGTGCTCCTTTTGTTTCCGCGGCGGAGACTCAGCGTTTGACCTTGCCGTTCTCGTCGACCTTCACACCGAGCATGCGCCAGGTCTGGGGATCGAGCTTGTAGAGCTGTGCGTGCTCCTCGATGATTTCGACGAGTTCGTCGGACATCTGAATGCGCATCGGCTTCACGCCTGCTTTCTTCAGCGAGGCAAAGCTCTCTCCTAGGTCGATCAGCTCCTGCGTGCGCGAGAGGACTTCCTGCGGCTTGAGCGGCGTACCTCGTCGACCCTTCTTCATCTCCTTCAGTTCGGTGATGAGTCGAAGACGACGCTTCTCCGTACGGCCATCGCTATCGGGGCGGGTTCCACCTCCCAGCGCGACCGTATTCAGCGCGCGAGCGATGCGGCGCTTTGCGACCGCCTCCGGGCTTCCGCGAAGGTTGCTCTTCTTCGCGGCCGCGCTGCGGCTCTTTTTTGTCGTCTTCTTGGCTTTCTTGGCTGCCATTGAGATCTCCTAGTCAGTTTTGCGATCGTGAAAGGTGAGATTCGTTATCACGATTGGATGATCCCCCACATGGACGTTCAAACACGATATCAAAAGCATCTTTGTGCCAATGATGCAAGTGGACAACCCCCCTTCGTTCAGAGCGGGACATGTGCTAACCTATTTGAGTGACGTTTCCGTCTAAGATTCCGCCAGGTTCTCGCCGGTTTAGCGATGCCGAACATGAGCTGATCACCAAGCGAATGAACGAGATTGTGGCTCAGAGCTACCTCTTTCGAAGCCTGGATGAACAGGCCCGAGGAGACCTACTCAGTTTGGGGTACGTTCGGCGCTTCCCAGCAGGGACGACGATCGTAGAAGAAGGTCAGTTAGGTGCCGAGATGTTCCTGTTGATCGAGGGCTCTGTCCGGGTTGAAACGGACTCACCTGCTGGCAAAGTAGAGCTCGCGACCTTGGGAGTGGGCGCTTGTATTGGTGAAGTTTCACTTTTGACCGGCAGGCCGCGTACAGCGACCGTGATTGCGACTTCGACGGTTGACGCAGCCGTTTTCGAGAAACATCGAATTGATCGATTCCTCGACGAACACCCGAAGATGCGAAACGTCCTTGAGGGCCTAATTCAAGCGCGCGCCCGCGACACGATTGAGAAAATCATCGGTTAGCAGCCCGTCGATTTACTCTCGCTCTGAAAAACGTGGGGAGTTTGCGTGCGTAGATGCGTCCGATTTGATGGCAAGGTTTGTACATACGTGGCGAGAATTGGATGGCGTTCGAGTGGGTGAAAACGCCACGAAGCGGCATTCGGATTAAATCAACGGGCTGCTAGCGATCGGATGGTCGATCGAGTTCGTTGGGCCCGGCCCGTACGTTCACCTTTTCGATGGAGAGCAAATCGGCTCCTCCGTTCGTTCGGCGCTGGGCAACCTGTCGTGAATCCGGCGATGGCCTGTCAGATTGGCGCTCCAAACCAGATGGTTGGATCCCTCGCAACCCTCGGCTGCCACGTGTGACCGTGCCTTCTTGAGCGACTCCACGCGACCGCCGTTTGGCATGCTTTGAGCAACGCGCGGGGACGTGAAACCAGCTTTTCGACTCGCCAAAAGAAATATCATCATCTCGCTGCTTGGAACCCGCGCTGGAGACGCGAGGGGATTGCCTTTTGAAGGCTTGGCTGCACGGAGTCTGCCACCGAATCTGGATGAGTTTCGGATTCCGTTGTGGCCGGGGCTCGTTTCTGATGACACAGAGCTCAGCGTGCTGACGGCATGGAGCCTCCTCAGCCTCCCCGTAGGTGCTTACGACATTGCGGACGCCGCAGAGCGAGCGTTCCGCCGGGGGTTTCGAATGTGGCTCCTCGCGCTTCCTTTCGGGGCGGGTTTCGGAACGTTGCGTGCGGCGTTCAAGAACCTTTTCTTTCATTCACAGACGGCTGCCCCGAGTGCCGGAAATGGGGCGGCGATGCGCGCCCCCGTGATCGGTGCGGCGCTCCCTGATTCACCACTTCTGCGGCGGAAGCTCACCCTTGCTCTTTCGGCCGTTACCCACTCCGATCCGCGCGCGCTGGAATTTGCGCTCTTCTCAAGCGAGGTTAGCGCGCTTGCATTCTCGGACCAGGACCCGCCCTCTCGCGCTGGCAGAGAGGTACATCTCCGGAGTGCGTCAGCGCAGCTCAAATGCAAAGCGCTTTGCGAGGCGATCGATTGGGCGCTCGCGGTGGAGAAATCTGGTGCTTTTCCTCCGCGGCTCCTTCGACAAAACAAGGGGTACGCTCCCTTTAGCGCAGCGATTTGTGCGTATGCGTACCTACGAGGGGACTCTTTTGACGAGGCACTCGAACTCGCCATCCGGTGTGGGGGCGACACGGATACGCACGCCGCAATCGTCGGAGCGTGGCGGGCGAAGGAAGCTGCTGGACAGCTAATCGGCGATGCAGAACAGAGCAGAAGCTCGATGCCGTACTCTCCTGTGAAGCTATTGCGCCTCTCGACCGTGCACGGTCGAGAAAGCCATCTCCCCAGGCTCGTCCGAGGATTGCTTGGATTTGGCGCGGTGGTGCTCCACGCCTTGACGCGACGGCTACGCCTTCGGGTAAGGGCTATTCGACGCCTGGCGCATGAGGGCCAAATCGATCGAGATAGTCCTGCATCGACGCCCGAATAACCTTTTTTGCGTGGACTGCACCATACGTATCCTGGACGGTGATCGCATTTTCGGAGGGCTTCGAGAAGTCGAGTTTGTAGGTGCCGAAATAGTGCACGATCCGCTGCAATACGGCTGCTGGGATCTGCTTTAGCTCGGTCGCGTAGTCGAAGACGGGGTCGCTGCTCAACACCGCGATGATCTTATCGTCGGCCTCACCGCCGTCGAGAATCTGAAGTCCGCCGAGGACGCGCGCGCGAAGGATAATCTCCGCGCGGTTGATCGGCTGCTCGCTCAGAATACAAATGTCGAGAGGGTCACCGTCACCCCGTTCGGCGTTCGGCGCGAGCTCGGCGACTCGGTCGCCGCAGTACGTCCGCGGGACAAACCCATACAACGTCGGTGGTAACGCGGACGAGCCTTGGGGGCGGTCGACGCGCAAGAAGCCCGTGCGTTTGTCGATCTCGTATTTCACCGCGTCGAAAGGGGTAATCTCGATATACGCCTCCACGATATCGGGAGCATCGGGTCCGATCGAGAGTCCGTGCCAGGGGTGAGCGCGAAAGCGGCTAAAAGAGTCCGTCACGTCGCTAGGCTACCTCGAATGACATCTCACGGCACGCGTGATTCTCGGCAACGAATCGTCGTTCCGCGGAAGTGAAGGGGTGACCGTTTGGAAGCGCGCGGCGAGCGCGTGGTTCACGTCGCTAGAAGAGCCCTCTTCGGCCAAGAACGCCGATCCGAGCTTCGCTCATCTTTCGATATACTCGGTCTATCGTGCGCCCGTCGAAGTTCGCCTCGGCGCACCTGACGAAAGATCGCCCTTCCATCGATGTGATCCACCCTGCTAGGTTTTTAGGACACCGCGGAGATTAAAGTCGAGAACCGCCAGTGCGATGCGATCGACGTCCTGATGAAGGTCCCCGTTCTCGTCCATGATCAGCTGCTCCATGAGCTGTTTGATCGTTCCGAGGATGCAGAAAGCCCCTACCTGGGTGTCGAAGTTGCGCAGGAGGCCCATCGTCTTCCCTCGGTCGAGTGAGTCTTGAATGTAGGCCAATAAGTCGCTGTAGAACTGCGCTAGGCGCGCGTCGATGTCGGAATCCAGCCCCACCGCTTCTCGGACAAGAATGCGCGCGAGCGCTCTGTTTTCTGCGACCGTGGTCAGGATCTTTCGAACGATACCGATCAGCTGCATTTCGACCGGCGGCGCGTTCTCTCCAGTGTCCACGCCGTGAATGCTCGACCGCATTTCTCCGAGAAGGTCTTCGAGCAGTTCCGCAAAAATCGCGTTCTTCGACTCGAAGTAGAGATAGAAGGTACCTCGGGCGATGCCGGCGGCTTTGATGATATCGCTGACGTGCGTCTGGTGATAACCGCGCTCGGCGAAGACGGACTTCGCGTGCTCCAGAATCCGCTTTCTTCGGTTCTCGCGTTTCCGGCTCGCGCGGACCGTCCTCCCATCGAGCGCGTTCATTGTCCGTGCTTCTCCGCAAAGTACGCGTCGACCCGACGCGCGATCGCAGATCGAACTTCTTCAATTTTGGCCGGCAGCTCTTCGTCCGAAACGCCGGCGAAATCGACTGGCTTTTCGTGCCAAAGCGTGACCTCTTGGAAAGGCCGGATGTGGTAGGAGCTTCTCCGCATGACGTCGTACATCCCGGTGACGGCGGAGGGCACAACCTTCATTCCCAGGTCTCGGGCCACCACGAATAGCCCCGATTTGAACTCGCCCACGCGGCCGTCGTGTGTGCGTGTTCCCTCTGGAAACGCGAGAATCGATTGTCCCTTGTCGACGGCAGCCGTGATCTGCTTTTTGATCTTCGGGAGGCGCTCGTTTCGATCCGCGGGAACGCCGATCGTGCCGCGAGATTTCATGTACCAGCCGTAGACCGGATATTTGAAGTGGGTCTCGAGCTCGACGCCCTGTTTGATGTGTTTCGTGCCCGGGTAGAGCGTGACGAAGTCGAAATGATTGATGTGGTTTTGCGCGAAGAGATACGTCTCGTCGTCACGGATATCGGGATGCGAGACCGTGCGCCATTTGGCGAACGTGCACGCCACCATACCGCGGCAAAATAGCCGGCTCACGCCCTCCGCAGCTTCGATTCCCCGTAGGTGCTGCGCCGCGGCCATGAGCGGCGTCATGGTGCTCATCCAGCTGATGCCGGCGACCCAGCTTGCCGCGCTCAGAGCTTTCTCTTTGACGGTCGGCTCATAGTCTCGCCAGCCACCGTGAAGTTTGTGCTCCGTGGATTCGGAGCTTTGCTCCTCGGCTTGATTCGTATCGTTTTGCTGAATCTGAGTCATGCGAAGATCTCCAATGCGCCTGGAAGCACTTCCAGGGAATGAATCGTGAGGCGCTCGATTTCGCCGTCGAGCATGACGAGCTCCTCGCGGGGTTCGAGGAATTCGATCCGGCGGGCGCGTCGTTCGTCGACCTTTTCACAGAGCACGTGACGGCCTTCAAAGACGCGGAAAAGCTCTTTGACGAACTCGCGTTTCTTCATTTCGCCCGCGCGGATGAGATCGACCTTGCCGTCGGTGGGATCGGCATGCGGGGCGATGCGCAAAGAGCCGCCGGTGTATTGGCTATTGGAAAAGCACAGGAAGGAAGACGGCACGCGTTCGGCGGGGCCATCGTCCACACGAATGGGATAGGCCTCGTGTTTGAGACGAGCGAGTTCGATCAGCGCGGACATCATATAGCCAGCTTCCCCGACCCGCTTAAATCGCCGGTTCGTGAGGTCGCCCGCCTTCGTGACGAATCCGATCGTCAGAAGATTCATATAGTGCCGCACGCCTTCTGAATGCGTGACGCGGACGACGTCGACACGACGTGTACGGCCCCGCTTAAGCGCGGCGACAGCGCTCTCCTGATCGGTGATATCGAAATCGCGCAAAAACGAGTTGCCCGTTCCCAGAGGCAAGATGCCGAGGCGCGGCACATCATCGACATCCCGCGGTCCATTGCTCGCGGCAGGGAAGAGTCCGTTCAGTACTTCGTAGGAGGTCCCGTCCCCGCCAACCGAAAGGAACTGCCTCGTTCCGCTCGCGTAGGCGCGCGCCGCGAGCTCGCTCGCGTGTCCTGGACGCTCGGTATACGTAACGTCGAGCTCGGAGAGCTGCGAAAGCGCGTCGAGCGTTTCGGTTGCACGTTCTTGGCAACGTCCGCCGCCTGCGGCGCCGTTCACGATCACCTTGGTGCGAACCAAGGGCATCTCGGAGCTAGGCTGGGGAGAGAGATTCACGCGCGGACCTCGACGCGAGAAGTGCGAACTTCTTGCACGTTCTGTAGGGCGCTCTTCTCAAACCGGGCGCGGAGCGCTTCGGCGAGCGGCCGGCGCTTGAGTTTCATCGACGCGGTGCGCGGGAACTCTTCGGTCTCAAAGAGCACGCCGGCGATGCGCTTGTAGTCCGCGAGGCTGCGGTTTCGTTTGGCGATCTCGGTTAGCAGATCCGCTTCCGAGCCTTCCTTCTTCAGTCGCGCAACGAGTACGAGCTGCTCTTCGTCGAGCGCGATGCCCGGCCAGAGAAAGCCAGAGGCACACACCGCGAACTCTTCGCAATCGAGCCCTTCGAACGCGGTCTCGATGTCTTCCGGGTAGACGTTCTTTCCGCCCGCCGTCACGATCATATTCTTGCTGCGGCCGACAAGATGAAGCTGCTGGCTCGGGTCGAGATAGCCGAGGTCTCCGGTGCGGAGCCAGCCGTCTTGAAGAACTTCCGCCGTCTGTTCGGGGTCGCCCTCGTATCCGGCAAAAACGGTTCGGCTCTTTACCCAGACTTCGCCGACTCCTTCCGCGTCCGCGTTCCGGATTTCGATTTCAACGCCTTCGAGCGGGCGACCGACCGAGTCGGGGCGGAAGGGCTTGAGGTCATTGACGGTCAAGACCGTTCCGGCTTCGGTGAGGCCGTACCCAATGACGACGGGAATCCCGAGATCGTAAAAGCGCTGTGCGCGCGCAGGATCAACAAAGGCGCCGCCAATGTACACACGCTTTAGGTCTGGCCCCAGCGCGTTGTGTACCGGGCGCAGAAGACGCTTGCTGAGCCACTTGCGAGGCCGGTCGAGCGTGAGGCTTGCATTGAGCGACTGCGCGACGTCGAGGAAGGCCTCCCGAATCTTGCCGGCGTCTTCGATCTTTTCATCGAGGTTCCGCTCGAAGGCTTCGAGGATCAGCGGAACGATGGCCATATGCGTGATGCCTTCGTTTTGCAGCGCGTGACGAAGGAACTCAGGACGAAGCGTGCGCTGATGCACGACCGTCGCGCCGCAGGCGAATGCGCCGAGGAAACCACACATGAAGTCGATTGCGTGGTTCGTCGGCAAGACCGAGAAGTAGCGATGGCCAACCCGGAACGGGTAGAGCGAGATCAGCGTACGATACTGTTCGAGGTAGTTGTCGTGGGTGAGGATGCAGCCCTTCGGATCCCCGCCTGTGCCGGAGCTATAAACGAGCGTCGCTTGGTCGCTACGCTTGCGCGGAACGAAAGTCGCCCGGGCGCGCTCTTCCGCGCATGCGATGGAATCGAAATCGACGTGCACGCCGTCTTCAGGGAGCGGGTCTCGCTCGGAGACTTCGCTGACCAGAACTCTCTCGAAACCGAGAGCGCCCTCGCGCGTCGCCTTGAGGTCGCGCCATTCGGCGTACTCCGTCACCAGTACCTTGGGCTTCGCGTGCCGGAGCAAGATCTCGTGCTCTTCGCCGCTGAGTTTGTAGTCGAGCGGCACGACAACGGCCCCGCGATAGAACGCGGCATACGCCGCGGTGAGCCAGCGCCACTGGTTGCTCATCACGATGGCGACGCGGTCGCCCGCGCCGATTCCGAGGTCTTCGAAGTGCTTTGCGATGCGCTCACCGCGGCGCTTTGTCTCGAGATAGGTCAGCTCTTCGCTCACGCGCTTTCGGCGCAGCTCAACGAGCGCGGTCTCCGTTTTGAACTGAACAAAAGCGTCGCGGAGAAGCTCCCCAAGCGATTGGTAGCGGTCGGGCGGGATCACAGCCGTACCTCGATGACTTCCGCGAGCTGATCGAAGGTGGTCACGCCCTGAAGCTCGTAGTCTGGGATCTCGACCTCAAGCTCGTCTTCGAGATCCGTCATGAGCTCCATGGCCTGCATGGAGTCGATGCCGAGCCGGTCGAAAAAGTCGTCCGAAGATTCGAGGCCTTGGGCCTTCTCGCCGAAGCGCTTGGTGGCGAGTTCGATGAGCTTAGAGATGAGCTGCTGTCGGTTCATGGTGTTCTTGGGTACGCAGGTGCGTGGAATCGAGTGGAGTTAGGGGAGGTAAGGGCGGACGCTCTCGTCATTGACGAACTTCTCGAGGGCGCGCTGCACCGTCGGGCTTCCGAGCATGGAGACAAAGAGGTCTTTTTCGCGTGCGAGTTCCTCCACCGGGAGGGGCTTCGTGAATGCCTTTGCGCGCGCTGTTGTTTCCGGATCGAAACGGGAGGCTTGTTCGGCAACGCTACGAGCCGCGTCGAGCGCTCGTCCGCGGGCGACCAGCTGAGAGACCAGGCCGACCTCATGAGCCCTTGAGGCGCGCATGCTGCGGCCGGTCAAAAGAAGGTCGCGGACCAGTGCGTTTCCGAGGTCGCGCTTCAGACGCGGGATGCCGCCAAAGCCCGGAACAATGCCGAGACGAAGCTCAGGGAAAGCGAAGCGGGCGGACTTGTCGGCGATAATGACATCGCTCGTCAGCGCGAGCTCGAAACCGCCGCCAAAGACAAAACCGTGCACCGCAGAGATCGTGGTGATCGGGGCGGTATCGAACGTGTCGAAGACCGCGTGAATGCGGTCGATGAAGCCGCGTACTTCGACGGCCGTCTCGACCTTGCCGCGAAGGCCGCCGGTCTCGGTCGCTTTTTCGACGAGGCCCGCGTGAAGTTCGCGAAGGTCAGCGCCCGCACAGAAACCGCGCTCGACGGAGGAGTAAAAGATCATCGCGCGTGCGCCGCCTGCGCCCCGCCGGATCAGTGTCGCAAGCAGCTCGAGTTCGCTGAGCGCCGTGGTACCGATTTCATTGCAGGGCTCACGGCAGAGCTCGACTTCAAGGTGCGCGTTGCCGGTTTTGTTGGTGACCAGCCCCCAGCGCATCGCCTCGCCTTCGAAGTTCAGCGGAGGAAGCTCGCGGCTTACGATCGGTTTCGGGCCAGGCCGAACATCGACACCGAAGAGGTGCGTTGGAAGGGCGCTCTGCGCTCGGCGAATCAGTTCTTCGCCAAGCAGACGCGCAGGCCAGAGCCCGAGGCGAGTCCGAAGCGGCACCACATTTTCTGCGGCGAAACGTGGCGGAACGTTGGCGTTCGACGTCTTTGCTCCGCTTGAGGCGGTCGTGGGTTCGGCGCTCATCATCAGACCTGCGCTCTCACGGGCTGGCTCGGACTTGCCGGCGTTTGTTCTGCCGCGGCGCGCTCTTCCACGCGGCCCACGAGTGCTTTCACGGCAGGAGGCAAGGGCGGGAGGTGCTGCCACGGGTCTCCGTGTGCGCCGAGCTCGGGTGCGAAGGGAAACTCTGGATGATGCTCGCGCACATGCTCCACCAGCGTCATGCCCATCTCGCCCATACGGATGAGGTTCTGGTAGACGCACGCGTCGATACCTTCGCGGATACGTTCCCCATCGCGCACCAAAATCTGCAGCACGTTAAAGAGGCTATCCTCGAGGTTCGGATCATCGACTTCGAGGGCGAGCTCAGGCGTCTTCCGATCGGCCATCAGGTTGCGGATACGTTCGTCCATCGTGACGCCCGACGAGATCACCCCGCCGGACATCGTCATGACGCACGCGTGGTACCGGCTCGAGACCATATAGGTGGCCTGGCGCATCGCGCTGACCATCGCGTACATATCGAACTCGTCTGAGACGATGATCGGGATCGCGGGGACTTCGAGCCCTTGGGCTTCAATGGCGGCGCGCAGTTTCGGCTCCAGGGCCTCGCACGCCAATCGGTCGAGCTGCTCGCTGCCGTAGAGGACGGGCGTCACGGCCGTCTCTTTCATGAGGCGCGCGGTCGCTTGGGCGAAGGCTTCGAGGTAGGCGTCCTGCTTGTCGTCGATCTCCGCGCTCTCGGCGTGAAAGTAAACCGAGCCGTAGTGGCTCTCGCTGTAGAGATCCGAGAACGAGTGCACCGCGGCACGCGGCACGTTCGGCTTTACGGGCCACCAGAAGGGGTTGATCGGGCAGAGCGCCAAAATCGGAGTCTCGCCGTCCCAGCCGCGTTCGATCAGGATATTTCGTCCGACCTCGGGGCCTTCTGGATCGAAGGTCCAAGCGGTATCCGTGCCCGAACTCGATGCCACCCCGAGATCGTCGAGGATGCCCTTGCTCGCTTCGTTGCGCGCGATGATCAACGCATCTTGGCAGTATCGGCGAACGAGGTCGCGGAGCGGCTCGTCCATCTTGCCGGCTTCTCCGCCGTAACCGACGGCGATCTTTCCTTCTGCGCTCGCAAGACCGAGCGAGCCCACCATCATCGTCGAGAGCGCGTTCGCGAACTTGCTCTTGAACATCGAACCTTCGCAGGCGACGACGGCGTGTTGCTCGTGAACTGTTTCAAAGAGCGTCTTCGGAAAGACCTTCGGAAGATGAAGCTGGCGGACGGTGCGGAAGTAGCCCCGAGTGAGCTCTTCGTCGATTGTAAAAATCGAGAGCTCAAGGTCCTCGTCTCCGAAGAGATGACGGAACTGCCGAATCATCTCTTCGACGCGAACATCAGCGCCCGTATTTCGCGTACCGCTGTAGCCTGCGAGAAGAACTTTAAGCGGCTTACCAGGGCTCCACTGATCGCCGGAGTCGAGCGCATAGCGAGAAGCGGCGAGTTCGATAAAGCCGCTCATCGCGACCATGAGCGCGCGGTCCGCGTCGACGTAGCCTTCAATCTTTTCCTTCGAAGCTTTGAAGAGGTCGGAGAAGAAGGTTCTCACGTTGTCGGCATCACGCTGCTCCACATGATCTTTGAGCTCGGTGACGACGTTCTTCATCTCCGCCCACGACTTCGGAAGCACGACCTGCCCCTGCTCGCTGACCTGCGCCGCGCTCGGAGTGGGCTCCTTCTTTTTGGGACGCCAGATCTTCACGCGCGCGCCTCCGGGCTCGCCTTCGTCGGCGCAGGGGGAAGCGGCGCGTAGGGGTAGCGGTAGCCGCTGTTCTTGCACCATGCCGTATAGGCCGGGCCGTACTCGAGGAACGAGGTTGGCGCGACGCCGATTTCGTTCACTGCGCGATCGTTCTTAAAGACCGTGTCGAAGCAGATGTACGGAAGGAAGACTTTGAAGAGCGAGCCGATATAGGTCACGGCGTTTCGCTGCGGCATCGACGCGATCGCATTAAACATCATCTCGGTCGCACCGTAGAGACGCGGCGTAAACTTCGGCGGCCGGCGGCCATGTTCGCGCATCTGCGCAGCGATCTGCTCCGCACGCGGAGACTTTTCACCCGTCGCCAGGTGGTAGATCTCGTGGTCGGTTTTGTCCTTCTTGTGAAGCTCGAAGATCGCCTTCCCGACCCAGTCGGCGTTGACGATATCGACGCGCGCCTCCGGGCGGATGGGGAAGAGCGGGAGCTCGAAGATGGTGTTAAACGCCTGCACCATTTCGAACTGCGTGGTCTCCGGGAAACGCGAATCACCGAGCACGGTCGAGGGCCGGAAGATCGTCTTCGGGACGTTCGGAAGCAGCTCGAAGACCATATGCTCGCACATCTTCTTCGTGCGGGCGTAGGGGTCATAATCGCTGCGCGTCCATTCGATGGAGGCATCCTCGTCGAGCGTCTCCGACTGGCGCTTGCCAGCCACGGCCGTCGTCGAGACAAAGGAGAACCGGCGGAGGCCGTTTTTGGCTTCGGTTGCCTGCGCAAGCTTCAACATCGCGAGCGTGCCGCGGAGGTTGTGATTGAGGCAGGATTTTTCGCTCTTTCGGTTCAGCGACGCGGCGATATGGAGGATTGAATCCGTATTGTCGACGACGCTCTTATACGCATCGTCGCTCATGCCGAGCTTCGGCGCGGAGAGGTCGCCGGTGACCACGTTCACCCGGTCGATATGACGGTAGAAGACTTCCGGCGTCTGGTGGATCTGTAGTGCCTTCCAGAGCTTCTCGCGGCCCTCCTGATCGTTCTTCGCGCGGGTCAGAACGGAGACCTTCGCGTTGGTCGTACGCAGGTAATGGTCGAGAACGTAGGAGCCGAGAAATCCAGTCGCGCCGGTGATGAAGATATTTTCGCTCATGATGCACGCACCATTGTCTCGTTCGCGGGTGTTGGTTGTCCTGCGATCACGAATTCACCCGTGCGACGGGCTTTCTCTTCGCCGAGACGCGGAAGAGGTGGATCGTCCGGCACCTTTTCGTTGCGCATGAGCGGAAGGCTCCACTTCTCGAGCCCGGGCACCTGGGTATTCATCCAGTAGTCCCGCCAGCAGATATCGTGGATATCGAATCCGAAGCGTTCGCGATCTTCCTCGGCGAGCATCTGCGTATCGATGACGAGATTGTCGGTGAGGAAGGTGTAGTTGTAGTCGTGAATGAACGGCCGGTACTGACGAAGCATGCCGTCGACGCGGTCGAGAATTCGGTCCGTGGAACGTGCTTCTTTCGAGACTTCGTCGAGCGCTTTTTGAATGCGCTTACCGTCGATCTTCTCGAAGAGCGAAGGCGAGAGATAGCGCTCGAGCTTGTGGCTACGCAGGAATGAGCGCGTCGCCTTGGCGGCCTTCTGCATGCGGCGGAAGCCGAGCACTTCGGTCTTCGTTGGGTCCGCGCAGTGTGAATCAAGGTAGGCGGTGAAGTTCTTTTCGACAGAGTTCCCGGTTCGCTTGTGCATGCGGCGGATCGCGATGCCGCAGAGATCCACGGCGCGCTCAAACGTGAACGGGTTCTGATGGCCCGAAGCGCACTGATAAACGTGCTGTGCCGTATCTTCGAGCGCGCGGCCCGTGACCATCACCATGGTGCGCGCGACGGTGTCGACGGGCACGATATCGAAGTTATTCGTGGCCTTCGCGGGGAAGCGCTGGAAGCTCGTCGAGAGGAGCCAGACGATCGGCCCTGAGGTATTGATGCCTTCGTTCCAGCCTTGGAAAGGATAGTTCCGGGCGCATTCCACAATCGCGGGGCGATACGTCGTCGTGACGACGTCCGTGCGCAGGTCGATCAGATGCTCGGAGAGCCCCTTCGAGTACGTGTAGATATTCGGCCAGCCGAGCGCTTGGGCGCGCGCCATGACCAAATCGATGCGCTCCTTCTTCGTTTCGAGCTTCGCGATTTCCGCTTCGCAGATCCGAAGTTCTTCGCTCGGATCGAAGCGGGTGCCGTTCGGGGAAATCCCCGGCGTGACGACCTCCGCGATTTCGCCGTTGCGCATGCCGCCCACGAATGTTGTCGAGACGTGCACGTAGCGGTGCTTCGGGGAAAGCGCCGCAAGGTCGGCGACATGTGCTGCGCCGTGAATATTCGCGTCGATCGACCACTGTGGATCGGGCTCGAAGTCTGTGAGACCGGCGAAGTGAACCACGGCGTCAACATTCGCCATGAGCTCCTTGGCTTCGCTCTCCGAGAAACCGCAGAGCGGCTCGGTAAGCGCCGCCTTCTTGACGGTGACTTTGTCGGCGATCAGCGCGCGCAGCTCCTGCCCAAGCTTATCCCGGAGCGGGCGGAACGCCGGCGAGGCTTCGAAGATCCGCGTGAAACGTTCGTCTGCGCTCTCGCCCTTCTTGCCGCGAATAAGCAACGTGATGTGTCCAACCTCCGGGAGGAAGTCGAGGACCATCGCGAGCCAGACCTTTCCGAGGAAACCGGTCGTGCCGGTGACGACAAGGTGCTTGCCAGCGTAGGTTTCGCGAAGTGGCTTCATGGGAGTGGCGGGGTGATTCATGGAAAGCTCAGGGGTGGAGGAGGAGGTGTTCACGTCGGTGCGCTGCATGGACGTCTTACTTTTCAACGACGGGCCAGGAGTGGTCCTTCGCGAGTCGGCGAAGCTGGCGATCGGGGTTGACCGCGCACGGCTGACCCAGTGCGCTCATGAGCAAGCTATCCGCCGCGCTCGCGCCGTACGCCCAGGACTGCGAAAGATCGATCGCGTGCTCGCTCGCGAACTCACGTGCCCACTGTCCAGCAACGTTGCCGCCGATAACGGGCTCTTCGAGTTTGCCCGTTGCTTTGTTCTTGCGAAGCTCGAGACGGTTGCAGATGAGGTCGTCCGCGCCGAGATGCTTCGCGAGAGGAGCCACGACGACGTCGACGCTGTCGCTGATGAGGATGATGCGACGGCCCTGCTTGCGGGCCTCCTTGAGGAGGCGCTCGCCAACCTCGAGGACTTCATCCTTCATATACGTCTCGAAATACTCTTCGCCGAGCAGCACCAAGCGGTCCTCGGACATTCCGCGGACGCCCATCCAGGTCATCTTTGTGGCGGTCGTGCCAAACTGCATTTCCCCAGCGATTCGGAAGGGGGTTGCGAGCGCAATATTGCCGAGGCGGGCGACGCGCTCTCCGAGACCTTGGGCGTGGGTGGCGATCCAAGCGGCGGCGCTCAGAGCGCTACGCTCGGTCAGGGTGCCTTCGACGCGGAAAAATGCTGCTGTGCTCATAATCGGGACGGTCCTCTGTGAGTCCTAAAAACTAGACTGACGTGTCAGTCAAGATTGGGAAGGCCGTGTCCTTAGCAAAACTAGACTGGCGTGTCAGTCTAAAGTTTGTGACTAAAGTCACATCTCCGTTCTGGCCGGTTTTCGCTAAGTTCGCGGCGTGCAAACGAAAATTGGAGTTGCGTGTCCGCGAAGCGCCGCCCCGCAGGTGTCAGCACATTGCGCTGAGACCGAAAAATCCCGATGGATCTGAGATCGAGCGACGAAGACCGTTGCGTCTCTCGGTCGCCTCGTTACCCTGCCTCGATGCGAAAGCTACTCTTCACGCGGGGGGCCCCTGGGGCTGGCAAGAGCACGGCGATTCGTGCGCTCGGGCTCGAGAACTTTCTGCTGAGCGCCGACGTTCTGAGGACGGTCTTCGCGGGGCCAACGATCTCCGAGCTTGGAACGATGGGCGTGCCCCAAGATCACGACGCGCGCGTCTGGCCTTTTTTCTTTGCTCGCCTTCGCGAGCGAATGGAGCGCGGGGAGACACTGGTCCTCGACGCGACCCATACGCAGCTTCGCCATATCACGCCCTATCTTCCCCTCGCCTCACGACATCAATACGAGGTTGCCTGCATCGATGCATCGGATGTTCCCCTTGAGACGTGTCTTTCTCAAAATCTCGCTCGCGACCCGGTCGAGCAGGTTCCGCCGCAAGTGGTTGAGCGGATGTGGAATGAGTGTCGCGCGGTCGAGCTTCCCGGGGAGATCACGCGTATTCCTCATGAGGACCACGATGCGATCCGGGCCTTTCTCGACGTGCCCGTCGCGGACCTCAGTACTTACGCGGAGGTCCTTACGATCGGCGATCTTCAAGGATGCGCTTGGCCGCTCCTCAACCCAAGCGGGCTGATTCCCGGGGGCGTGCTCCGCGATGACACCTTCTACGTTTTCGTGGGGGACCTCTGCGATCGCGGTCCCGAGAACGCAGAAGTGCTCGAGTTTGCGCTCTCCGTTCATCAACGCGAGAACGTCGTTTTCCTCTGGGGCAATCACGAGGATCACTTGGTTCGATTTGCCAACGGAGAAGAGCCCGTCTCGACAGAGTTCGAAGAACGAACCCTGCCTCAGCTGCATGCGGCAGCGATTACTCCAGAGATGATCCGCCCGCTCTGCTCGAGTTTTCGAGAGGTTTTTCCGTACTCTCGTGGCGAGCAGAAGGTTCTTGTTTCTCATGCCGGCATGCCGATCGTCCCGGCGCAGATGTGGAAGATCAGCGGTCATCAATGGGCGCGCGGCGCGGGGCGGTACAGTGCGCCGGTGGACGAACATTTCTCGGCTCAAGCGGATGCGGGCTGGGTGCAGATCCACGGACATCGCAACGTAAAGCTCCTCCCCTCGGAGGCATCGCCGCGCTCGTATAACCTCGAAGGCAAGGTTGAGTTTGGAGGCCACCTGCGCGCGGTCCGGCATCGCGATGGATTCGAAACCGTCGACATCGTGAATACGCGGTATCGCCCGATTCGCGTCTTTGCCGCCGCAGGAAAACTCCGTCGAGAAAAGAGCTATCCCGATTGGGTCGACGGCGAACTCGACGTTTCCCCGAGCGCGCAGGAAGAGCTTGTTCCGAAACTTCTATCGAGTGAATCGGTCTACGAACGTCAGTCGAGTTCGCGCCCGAATATCAGCGCGTTTAATTTCACGCGCGATGTCTTCTTTCAGTCTGCGTGGGATGAGATTTCCACGCAGGCGAGGGGGCTCTTCATCGATATGGAGACCAAGCGAATCGCCGCGCGCTCCTACGATAAGTTCTTTAATCTCGGCGAGCGTCCTGAGACCGCGCTCTCCGTCTTGGCGGAGACGATTGAGTATCCAGCGGAGGTTTACCTGAAGGAGAACGGTTATCTCGGGATCGTTGGCTATGACGAGAAACGGCGGGATCTTTTGGTGGCGAGTAAGTCGAGCATCGAAAGCGACTTCGCCGGCTGGCTGCGTGAGCGGATCGAGGAACGTTTGAGCGAGGGGCAGCGTGAAGCGCTCATTCGCTACTTGCGTGACGCGCATGCGAGCCTGGTGTTTGAAGTCATCGAACCAGAGCGAGACCCGCATATCATCGAATACGAGGCGCCTCGCCTCATCCTGCTCGACATCATTCGGCGCGAATATACGTTCGAGCGAGCTTCCTTTAAGCGGCTTCAGAACTTTGGAGAACGTTTTGGATTTGAGGTGAAAGAAAAGGCGGCGACGCTAAAGAACGCGGACGCGCTTCGCGGGTTCATCGAAGCGACAAAGCGCGAGGACTATCAATACCGAGGGCGCTTTATCGAAGGCTTTGTCATCGAAGATCAGACCGGACCGAAGGTAAAGCTAAAGCTTCACTACTACGCTTACTGGAAGCGGCTCCGCTCTCTCCAGGAGCGGGTCCGAAACATTCGCGGCACGAAGAAATCGCTCGGGCGAGATATCTCCGAACCGAGCATTGCAGCGTTCCATGCGTGGCTGGTGGAGCAAGATGACGAGACGCTTCGCTTGCCGATCACCGAGGTTCGGAAGCGCTACCTCGCGGGGCATTCGTCCCCGATCGGAGAACAGCGCGCGCGACAGGCGGAGGACCGGAAGCGTGATGGGTTTCGCCAAGCGCTGGATGGACTTCAGCGTTCCATCGAGGCGGGTGAAACGATCCGCTCCGCGACGGCGAATCAGCTCCTTGAACGTGCGCTCGAAACCGACGCGCTCATGGCACTTTTGCGCGAGCATTCCCTCCGGAACGCGATCGTGATGGCGGCCGAAGATGGGGAAAACCGGCGCCATGCGGCACAAGCGCTGGGCGTCGATATCGACTGAGATATCGGACGAAGAGTCGAGCCGATTATTCGCTGGGCTGGGAGAACTCTTGGACAAGCGCCTTTTGAACGCCCTTTGGAAGGTCTTCGAACCCGCTCGGCTGCCCGTCCGTCTCGTAATCGAGACGGGGCTGGACTTGCCGTGAGACCTGTCCCTCGTCGTGGTTCCATTCCACCCAAACGAGCGTCTGCTTCCGGCGATCGAACTCAACGCTTCGATAGCCGCGCTCATCTGGCGTTTTCCAGCGCCAAGCTTTCGGAAATTGCACCTTCATGTTGTTGCTCCAAAGAGACTGAGCCCGAGATAGCCGATGTATGCGGCGTACACGAGGAGGAGAAACGCACCCGATCCTCGAGAGAGCATCCGGTATGGCCGGAAGAATCGGGCAAGCAAGAAGAGCAAGACGACGACCCCGAGCATGACCGGGATATCGAGATGAAGTACGCCGGCGTCAACCTCGCTCGGTGAGATGAGTCCGGGGAGGCCGAGAACGCCAAGCGTATTGAAGAGGTTTGAACCGATGATATTTCCGACGGCGATATCGTGCTCGTTTCGTTTCGCGGCGACCAGTGTGGCTGCGAGCTCCGGGAGACTCGTTCCGAGCGCGACGACTGTCAGACCGATGATGCGCTCACCGACACCGAAGTGGCGCGCAACTTCTTTGGCACCCCATACGAGCAGCTCCGAGCTACCGAGAAGGATAAACAGCCCCAGCATGATCCAGCCGATCGCAGCTTTCGTGCTCAGTCCTTCGGGGATCTCATCGATGTCATCAACGCTCGCTTCACTACCGGCCCGCGCTTCGCGTAGGACGGTCCAGCCGACGAGGAGGACGAGCGCTCCGAGCAGCATTCCGCCGTCGACGCGTCCGAGGGTTCCGTCGAGAAGTAGGCCGCTCGCGAGCAACATCGCGCCGAGAAGGACGGGGAGCTCACGCTTCAGCACGCTGCCGTGAACCTTGAGCGGGTTCATCATCGCGGCCGCTCCGAGAACCAATGCGATGTTGGTAATATTTGAGCCGATCGCGTTGCCGATACTCAGCCCGGGCACTCCCCTTGCTGCGGCCATTGACGAAACGAGCATTTCCGGAGCGCTGGTACCGAAGCCGACGATCGTAAGCCCGATCACCAGCGGGCTTACGCCGAGGTTGTGAGCGAGGCCCGCGGAACCCTCCACGAATCGATCTGCCCCCCAAACCAAGGCTGCGAATCCGGCGATGATGGCCAATATCGGGAGGAGTAGTTCCACGAGCGGGCGGTTGAGCGTCCTGGGGGCGGTAAGAGTTCGAAAAGGTTGCCGGGCAAGTTAACCAGGCTTCGAGAAGATCAAAATTGGAAAGAGTGTTCCCGAGGGTGAGCGGCCATTCGACCGATGTTGGCGAGGTCTAGCAGGCACCGGCGCAGTCCGCGAACCGCCAGCAGATTGACAATCAAGGTATTTCCAACCGACAATGTCGCGCATGAGTGGTGCGGAGGGTGCGAGTGAGAATGGCTTGGCGAACAAGCTTCTCAGTGATGCGGTCTTCGGAAAATATACGCTCATCGCGAAGATCGGCCATGGCGGTATGGCCGAGGTCTTTCTCGCCGCGATTCGTGGCCCCGCGAGCTTTACCAAGCTCTGTGTGCTCAAACGCCTTCACCCGCATCTCGAAGACGACGAGCGCTTGGTCGGTATGTTCCTCGACGAGGCGCGGCTCGCAGCACGGCTGAACCACCCCAATGTGGTCCAGACCTACGAGGTTGGAGACATCGCGGGCCTTCACTTCCTCACGATGGAGTACCTCGAAGGTCAGGCGTTCTCGCGGGTGATGCGCGCGCTCAGCCGGCAGAACATGCAGCTTCCGCTGAACATCGCGATCAAGTTTTTTCTCGATGTTCTGGATGGGCTCGAATACGCGCACAACCTCAAAGATTTCGACGGTTCGCCGCTGCATATCGTTCATCGCGACATCAGCCCTGCGAATATCTTCGTGACCTATGAGGGCCAGTCGAAGCTGCTCGACTTCGGCATCGCCCGGGCGACGACTCAAACCGTCGAGACTCGCGCCGGCCAGGTGAAAGGGAAGTTCGCTTATATTGCGCCAGAGCAGGCAGCGCCGGATTCCGATCACGACCGAAGAGTGGACCTTTGGGCGTTCGGAGTCGTGATGTGGGAAACGCTCGCGGGACGGCGTCTCTTTAAGGGGGAATCGGAGGTCATCACGCTTCAGAATGCGCTGAACTCCGAGATTCTTCGTCTCGATGAGTCTGCGGATGGAATCCCGCTCGAGCTTGCGGAGATTGTCGATCGAGCGCTCCAGCGCAATCGAGAGGAACGGTACGCCAGCGCGTATGAGATGCGAGAAGACCTCGCGGCATTTGCTCGAGATGCTGGGCTCAGTGCAACCCGCCATGAGGTCGGCCGCTTCGTCAGCGAGCTCTTTGCGCGCGAGCAAGATGAACAGAGAAGGGTTCTCGGTGCGTTTATGCGCGGCGACTCCCCTGGGCATGTCATGGTGCCCGCCTCGGTGGGCACGAGCAGTCACTCAGGCCTTAAAGCGCGCCACGAGGTATTGGGCTCAGAGCCGTCTGGGCTTGGCACGATGGGCGAGCCGCAATCGCTCTCCGATTTCATCGCCGACAAAACCGAGGATTCCGAGAACGTACGGCGGGGAGTTCTGTTCGGGGCGATCGCGTTGGTCGCGGTCTTGGCGGCGGTCTTGGCCTTTCTCTGGCCGTCGAGCTCGGAACTGGCGGAGCCGCCTCCCGGCACGGCGGAGACGACGCACCCGACGGCGGCCACCGAAAGAGCTGGCGAAGTCCTGCCGCCGGAAGGCGCAAACGAAGGACGTGCACCGGAGGGTCCCGCTGCCGAGCGCGCTGCAGAAGAGACTGACGATTCGCTTGCCGCGGAGGCCGACGTATTGAACGCGGACGATGGTCTGGAAAGCGACGATCCGGAAGAGGCTTCCGACGATGACTCACCAGCTGCTCGCCGGGCGCGGCGTATCGCCCGGAACCGTGCCAGACGCCGTCAACGTGAACGGCAGAACGCGGAAGCGAGCGAGATGGCGGAAGAAGTGGTCGAGCCCCAGGGGGATGGCTTTTTGTCACTCTCGACGACGCCCATCGTTCGAGTTCGCGAAAATGGAAGAATGCTGGGGTCGACACCGATTCTTCGAGAGAGCCTGTCCCCAGGTTGGCACGTCTTTACTCTGTCAAACCCCGCAGAGGGAATCGAGAGGGACTATCGGGTGCTGATTCGCTCCGGCCAGCACACGACGCGCCGCGTTGATCTCCGGTAAGGGCTAGGCATGTTTCGCGCCTTTTCGATAGCTTGCCTGCTCGGAGCCTGCGCTTCGACTCCCCTTGAGTGCGCGGATGAGACTGCGGTGTGTAGTCATGCGCACGAGACCTTCGCGAACGCCTGTGAAGCGGAGGCTTCCGGGGCCGATATCTGGTACCGCGGCGAGTGCGGGGCGCCGGTGGATGATTCGCCATGTGGTGGATGCGACGAGGGACTTCGCTGTCACGTCGAGGTTTGCCCGCCATGCGAGACATGCGGCGCGTGCCCGGAGCCGCAGTGTCGCGAGTAAGCGCCAAGTTGCGCGACTGATTGCAGACCGATCGGCGGTTTGGGACGAGCTTGAGGGCTACGCGTGCTCGAGGGCTTGGGCGAAGTCAGTGAGGATATCTTCGCAGTCTTCGACCCCCACCGAGACGCGAATCCACTCTTCTCGCACGCCCATCTCTTCTCGAAGAGCGGCCGGGATCCCCGCATGGGAGGTGGTGATTGGGCGGGTCACGAGGCTCTCGAGTCCGCCGAGGCTCGGCGCCTCAACAGGAAGCTTCAGGGCCGCGATGACACGCTTCGCGCTGCCCTCACCCTTCGGCGCGAAGGTGACCATCGTTCCTGGCCCATCGAAGAAATCTGCGGTTCGCGCCCGGGTAGTGGGAGCGCCGAATTCGGGATGAGATACCGATTCTACCCGCGGATGTTCCGAGAGCAACTTCGCGAGTGCCCTCGCGCTCTCCGTCTGTGCACGGACTCGTAGCGGGAGCGTCTTGATGCCTCGCGCGAGAAGAAAGCACATTTGCGGATCGGGGCAGACCCCGTAGCGATTGGCGAGAATTCGAGCCTCCCGAATCTTGGTTGCGGTTGCGCCGAGCACTCCGGCGACGAGATCCGAGTGTCCGTTGAGATGCTTCGAGGCCGAGTGGAGCACCACATCGAAACCGAACGCCAGCGGCCGAAAATGGACCGGGGTGAGGAGCGTATTGTCCACGATCGAGACCAAGCCATGAGCTTTCGAAAACTCCACCAGCTTGTCGAGAGCGCCCACCTCAAGCCAGGGGTTCGACAGGGACTCGCAGTAAAACGCGGAAGCGTTTGTCGCGTCCCACGAGGTGGGGTCTGCGAGATCGACGTAGCGAACTTCGAACTGATGCCGAGCCTGCATATCGTCGAGGATTTTGCGAGTCCCGCCGTAGACACGCTTCGGTGCCAGAACGACAGAACCCGGCCGGATATACGTCGCGAAGGCGACCCAGATCGCCGCCGTGCCGCTGGGGAGGACGAGCGCGCTGCCGCCTTCGATCGCGCCAAGTTTCTCTTCGACGGCACGTTGGCTTGGGGTGTTGTTGAGGCGGATGTAGCGAATATCGTCGAACGTCTCCGGTTCCCCGAGTTCGTAGGTCGAACTGCGGTGGATCGGTGTCGCAATCGCTCCCCCCTCCTTCGACTCGCCAGCGTGAATCGCGGTTGTTTGGAGGCCCATGCGCAGAAGATGAAGAGGAGGCCGCAAAAGTCAAGCGATCCCGCGACTTGCGGCATAGAGAAGCGAGCACAGCCAGCGTCACCCAACGACGAACTGAAAAGGTCGTCCCGCCTGGCTTTGCGGAACGAGCGGGGGTGAAGTACGGATTTCGAGTGAACGCGAAGATCGGCGCTGGGATTTTGGTGGGCGTGCTCGCGATTTCGGGCGGAGCATTCTTCGCTTGGAAGACGCAGCAGGGTTCCAGCGATCACGGTCCGCAGCAGGTGACTTCCCTTGACGGCGCGCCGGCGACGGCTTCTCCTGCGCGACAGCTTCCAGAAGAAGAGGACGAAGTCGGCGGAGAGAGAACACCCGCGACCGCTCCAGCGCCCGTACCTTCCGGGAATATCGAACTCCGAGCTCCCCAAGCGCCGGAGCGCTGGTCGGAGACTTCCCCCTACGCCAATCCGGAGAGCGGGCTGCGTGCGATGGCGTTCCACTTCAACGCTTCGGTCTACGATCGGCCCCAGCGGCGGCCGACTATCAAGGGCACCGTCCGCCGGGGAACGATGCTGAATGTTCGGCGGCAGGTCTTTGGCCCAGGCTGCCGGGATGGCCGATGGTACGAGGTCGAAGGTGGAGGCTTCGTGTGCACCGGTGATGGATTTGTCGTCTCGGAAAACCCGAACCTTCCGTGGGTCCGTTATGGGGACCTGACGCGTGCGCTTCCTTTCGAGTACGCGCTGGTCACCCGCGGCGCTCCACGTTTTCGATCGCTTCCTGAATCGGGCGACGAAGGCTCGGAACTCAACGGAGATTATTTCGTCACGATCGTCGACCGCGTCGAACACAACGGAGAGACCTTCGTGAAGACCGCCATTGGGCAGTACCTTCGCGCGTCGGACGTGACGCCTGCGGAAGCGCCCAATATGCACGGCGTACTTCTCGAAGAGACCGGGCTCTCGCTTCCCTTGGCGTTTGTCCGCCCGCTCGAAGAAGCCGTCCCGCTCTTTCGCATCGATGACGGATCGCTGGAGCAGGCCGGAAGCGCGCACCGTCACGCCCGGTTTTCGGTCGAGCGCCAAGAAGAAGTCGAAGGGCACCAGCTCGTCATCAGTCGCGCCGGCATTGCTGCGGAGCGAGATTCGGTCCGGCTCGTTGAAGCGATCGAGCGTCCCGAACGCGTCCCGCCGAGCACACGCTGGATTCATGTGAACCTGAGCCGGCAGACGCTCGTCGCGTATAGCGCGGAAGATACGCCGGTCTTTGCGACGCTGATCGCGTCGGGCAAAGAAGGTTATGACACGCCGGCTGGAACGTTCCGCATTCGCGAAAAGCATCGCTCGATCACGATGAGCGGCGCTGACCCGCACGACGGGCCTTACGAGGTCGAAGAGGTTCCTTGGACGATGTATTACTTCGAGGGATTCGCGCTTCACGGAGCCTACTGGCATGACGACTTTGGTCAGGTTCGTAGCCATGGCTGCACCAATCTCGCGCCTCATGATGCGCGATGGCTTTTTGAGTGGACGACGCCCGAAGTGCCAGATGGGTGGCAGGGGCGACGCCTTCGGGCGGGCACGTACGTGCATCTCACACGCGACCCCGCTCCAGGCGAAGAAGAGGCCACCGAAGGCGAATAGATCGGGCCTCGCCGTTCCGGTTCGTGAACTTGGTTCGCGCTCGGGATCGCGTTTCGCGTTGCTTCGAACTGGAACGCTGCAAAAAAGCGACGTATGCTCGCGCCCTTGGGGAAGGGTGCTCTCTTTGGGGGACCCGAAGTGGTTCGAGTATACGCGCAATATTTCGCATCTTTGAGCTCTCCGCGTCTCTCGTGGCGTGCCGAAGAGCAAAAGCCAAACCTTGGCCCGAGGGCCGACGGAGAACATGAGATGAAGAGGATGGTTACGGGGCGACGTTCCCGCACAACGTGGAGAAAGGTCGGGCTCATGCTCGGTCTCGCCGTGACTTGGATCGCTGCACCGACTCCAGAAGCTCACGCGGGCGGTCTTGAGTTTCCAGCTGCGGGCACGCGCGCACTCGGTCGAGGTGGCGCATTTTTGGCGCGCCCCGACACGCCGATGGCGCTGCTCTACAACCCAGCGAACCTGGCGAGCACGCCCGGCATTCAGCTCTCGCTTCAGTCGCATCTCACCTTCTACAGCGCGTGTTTTGATCGCGCGGGTACCTACGAACAGTACGACGGCCAGCCGGAAAACGATCATCGCAGCGATTTCACTTGGGGTGCGACGGGCACGCCGGGTGCTTTCGGTGTGGATATCCCAGCGGGGGACCTCCCGGAAGTCTGCAACAGCGGTCCACCCGGCCCCGTCCCGGAACTCATCTTCACGTGGCGGGTTCATCGAAAGGTCGGCATCGGTATTGGC
Source organism: Myxococcota bacterium (assembly GCA_020629955.1). GTDB lineage: Bacteria > Myxococcota_A > Polyangia > Polyangiales > Houyiibacteriaceae > JAHDCI01. Next base: position 68,718 of record JAHDCI010000003.1, read on the forward strand.
CTGCTCGCGCCGGCGGCCGTGGGGCACACCGTTTGGGGCGAAGATTTTGAACATCCCACCAACGGCCGTACCTACCGCGGCACCGTCAACGGTCTCCCGGCGCCAACTCGCTACGGGCTGATCGAAGAGCAGCTCATCATCGCGTTCCCAACGATCGGTTTCGGCGCGCAAGTTGCCCCGTGGGCCCGAATCGGTGCCTCTTTCGGTTGGGGCTTCGGCATTTTCAGCTTTGAGAACATCACCCGCGCGACTCGCGGCGAAGATTTCTCCGGCGATGTTCACACGCAGCTCGATGCGGTCGATCCCTTCATCCCACGAGTCACCGCGTCGGCGCAGTTTACCCCGCACGACAACCTCGACATCGCCCTCAGCTTTACATGGACCGATACCGTTCGCGCCGATGCGGATTTGGTCCTTCAGTCGGGCTACTACCGCGACGAGGTGCTCGATACGCTCGACCTCTCGCGCGACCAACTCCCTGACGGTGTTGACCCGGGCGTTCTCGAAGCGCCGCAGCCGTGGCAGATCGGCTTCGGTATCCGCTACGCGGATCGTATCCGCCCCCGCCTCGACGACCCCGACGCGGAATCCGCGCTCAGCGGCCAGGTCGAAGATTCGATGTCGAACGAGCGCTGGGACCTCGAGTTTAACTTCATCTATGAAGCCAACTCCCGAGTGGATCAGTTCGGAGTCACGCTTCCGGTGAACCCGGCGACGGACAATGGAAGTTGGTCCATCGAAGCAGACCAGGGCCTCACCGCGTCGCTTCCGCCCGACCTCGCGATCCCGCACAACTGGCGCGATTCCTACTCGATGCGTCTTGGTGGTGACTTCAACATCATCCCGGGAACATTCTCGATCCGTGCGGGTGTGTCTTTCGAAGGCAAGGGCGTCACCGACGGCTACGAACAGCTCGATTTCTTCCCGCTGATGCGCCTCGGTGGCGGTCTTGGCGCCACGCTCCGCTTCGGCCGCTTCGACCTTTCGCTCAGCTACGCGTTTATTCAGCAGTTCGCGACTACGGTGACAAACGAAGATGGTGCGGTCCGGCAGATCAACGCCGCCGAGCGTTTCGGTCAGCTCGCTTGCGAAGCCGAAGAAGGTTGCGACCCGGACAATATCGAACAGGTCGACGAACGGACCGACTTCGGTCAGTCGACGATCATCAACATCGGTCGATACACGAGCCGCTTCAATGTGGTCTCGCTCGGCCTGACCTACCACTTCCGGTAGACGGGTCATCGCCCGCTCGACTCTTCGAGCAGGCGAATCTCCCATCCTGCGCGCGTCGCGCTCGCCACGAAGCCGCCTTGTTGATCGAGGCGCCGAATGGCGACGCCGGCGCGTTCATAATTCTGAAGCACCTCTTGATGTGGATGCCCGTATCGATTTCCACGACCCGCACTGATAAAGGCAAACGATGGCCGAACAGTCTCGAGAAACGCAGGTGTGGAAGAGGTCCGCGAGCCGTGATGCGGGACCTGCAAGAGCTCGGCTTGCAGGTTTGTTCTTGTCGAAAGCTCAGCCTCCGCGAGCCGCTCCACATCGCCCGTGAAAAGAATGCTGCGCGCTCCATGCGCGATTCGGACAACCATCGAGTTGTCGTTTGGTCCGAGGCCCGGATCGTACTCCGGGCAAGGCCACTCGAGCCGTAGCTGCACGCCGCTTAGTGAATGCGGTATTCCGCACAGCTCTTGCGGAGTTCGAACGCGTGTTCCGCGCCTGCGCATTTCGCGAAGCAGACGCGCCGCAGGGCCGTGTGGGCTTTCGTCCTCGGCTTGGCCGGAATCCCAGACTTGTCCAATCTCAATTTCTCCGAGCAGTGCGCGAAGACCGCCGAAATGGTCGGGATGGGGATGCGTGACGATGACCAAGTCGATCTTGCTCCTTCGCCGCATCCGCAAGAGCGGCAAGAGAGCGCGCTCTCCGGGATGGGCCTCGCCTCCTCCGGCGTCGATCAAGACAAGGCCGCCTCCCGGAAGATCGACGAGTGTCGAATCGCCTTGGCCGACGTCGATAAATGTTGCCCGAAACGAATGCGGTCTGCCTTCGCGCTGAACCGCGACTTCGCTGAGCGAACCCGCCGCGAGGAGCAATGCCCACAGGCGCTTTCGATAGCGACTGGGTGGAAATAGAAAGAGGAGCGCGCCGCCACCAAGCAGCAACGCTTGCGCTGGGTGCAGGGGAGGAAGATCTAGGCCCCAGGAGCTTTCCGAGAAGAGGTGGGCGCTTTCGCCAAGCCCCGAAGCGATGAGCTCGATCGGCGCGCTTGAGAGCACCCCAAGTCCGATGAACTCGAATGCGGGATGAAGGAAGTAGAGTGGGACAAGCGCGGATGTGGCGATCGGAACGAGGACCAAGTTCGCCAAAAGGCCAACGAGCGGCACGCTTCCAAAGAACCACCAGACAACCGGCATGGTCGCGACGGTTGCGCGGAGCGTCACGAGCCAGCTCAACTCGAGCGCGCTTCGTCCTTCTTCAATCGTTGTATCGTCACGCGAGAGGGGCCAACGAAGACGCGCTTTGAGCCGTGACCACCACGAGAAGGGGCGCCAGTCCGGAATCGTCAGGATGCCAAGTGTCGCGCTGCAGCTCAGTAAAAAGCCAGGCCCGCGAGCCTCTTCGGGAAAGAACGCAGAATAGAGCAGCACTGCGCCCGCGAGCGAGGATAGGCTGGATGGCCGTCGAGCGAGTCCTCGAGAGAGAAGGGCGAGCGCGCCCATGCATGCCGCTCGAGACGCGCTCGGTGAGCCCCCCGTTAACCACGCGTAGAAGAGCAATACCGGAATCGTTAGGAGCGCAGCGGCCTGCCGCACGCTGATCCGGTCCCGAACGGGACGACCGATGTCGGTCAGGAGCAACGTGCGTAGACAAAGAAGGACAAAGAGCCCAAGCAACCCGACATGCAGGCCGGAGACCGCGAGCAAATGCGCCAGCCCTGCATTGCGGAACGCCTCACGACTTTCGCGCGCGCCGCCTCGTTCGCCAAGAATGATGGCGCGACCGAGCGCCGCGGCTTCGCTTGAGAGGCTCCGATCGAGTGAGTCCCGAATCTGGAGGCGAATCTTAGCGCGCAGCGCCGAATGCCATGAGCGATCGAGAATGCGAATATCGCCAAGCACCCTCCCTCGAACCCGCTCGTGATGACCCCGGCTCAGACCGTTCCGAAATCGGCTGGGTGGAAAGAGTTTTACGAGTGCGACGATGTGGTCTCCCGACTGCAAATCGGCACCGACCAAGGCAAGCGAAGTGTTCGCCGGCAGGCTTCCTCCTTCCAGTCGCAGCCCCTCCAATAGCACCACGTGGCCTCGTGCCCCGTCCTCGACGACGCCTTCGATGCGAGAGGTTCCCGCCATGGAGAGAGGCGGGATGATGTTCGACAGCGAAACGCCCAGACCCGCCAGGAAAGCGGCAAAGAAGAGCAGGGCGCGCCATGATTTTGCCCGCAAGGACGGCGCTGCATACGCGAGGAGAATGGCGAACCCGAGCGCGAAGAGGACGGCGATCCCCGGCAGCCGCCAAGGGCTCCATAGCCCCATCGCCCACGCGCAGGCGACGCCTGGAAGAGGAAAGGCCAAAGCTTGCTGGAAGAAGTTCCGCACGCTGGAGTCCTCTACAAAAGGTATTCCACCGACGTTTTCCTAAAAGGATTGAGAAATCTCGCATCGGATCGGCGGAAATTTCAACGCGCAGCCATAAAACCGCCACCCCCACGCCGAGAGTCGGACGCTGCAGTCTTCGAAGGTAAAGCGTTTTTATCGCGACCGAAAATGCACTATCCTACCCGCTTCAGGGAGGGTGACTTTGTGGATCCCCCGTTTGCGACGAACTCGACCGGATCTGTTCGTTGCGCGGATGCCTTTGGCGTCCTAGTTTGCCTCAACGCTTTTGGCTAAGACCGCCAAAGCAGCGCGGAAAAAGAAGAGTTTACGTACATGTTCGGCTGGGCCCTCAAGAAGATTCTCGGAAGCAAACACGAGCGCGAAGTGAAGAAGCTTCAGCCGATGGTGGCGGCGATCGGCGAGCTCGAGTCCAAGGTCTCGAAGCTTTCCGACGCGCAGCTTCGAGCCCGCACCGCGAAGTTTAAAGAGAAGCTCGACAATGGCGCGAGCGTTGACGATCTGATTATTCCCGCATTCGCGACCGTTCGTGAGGCCGGAAAGCGCGTGCTCGGCATGCGTCATTACGACGTGCAGATGGTCGGCGGTCTTACGCTTCATCAGGGCAAGGTCGCTGAGATGCGTACCGGTGAGGGCAAGACGCTCGTCGCGACGCTCCCCTGCTATCTCAACGCGCTCGAAGGCCGCGGCGTGCATGTCGTCACGGTCAATGATTACCTCGCCAAGCGAGACGCCGAGTGGATGGGACGCATCCACAACTTCCTCGGTCTTAGCGTTGGCGTTGTCCTGCCGCGCATGCCGAACGCGAACAAGAAGCGCGCCTACGCTGCAGATATTACCTACGGTCAGAACAACGAGTTCGGTTTTGACTATATGCGCGACAACATGAAGTTCTCGATTTACGACTACGTTCAGCGAGAGCTTCATTATGCGATCATTGACGAGGTCGACTCGATCCTCATCGACGAAGCGCGGACGCCGCTCATCATTAGCGGCGAAGGTCATGCGGTCTCCGATAAGTACCGCCTCATCACGGAGTTGATCCCGCGCTTCCGCCGAGACGAGCACTACGAAGTCGACGAGAAGTCACGAAACGTTGCGCTCACCGAAGAGGGCATGGAGTTCGCTCAGATCGTGCTTCAGCGCGAAGGCATTCTCGATCGCGGCGAAGGATATCGGGACGCGTCGGCCAATCTCTACGCGCCGGAAAACCTCGAAACCCTGCATATCCTTCAGCAGTGTCTTCGCGCCCACACGCTCTATCATCGCGACCAGCAGTACATGGTCTCGGGCGGCCAGGTTCTCATCATCGACGACAACACCGGCCGTACCCTGAAGGGGCGCCGCTGGTCCGACGGTCTTCATCAGGCGGTCGAAGCGAAGGAGCGCGTTTCGATCGAAGATGAGAACATCACGATCGCGACCATCTCGTATCAGAACCTCTTCCGCCTCTACAACAAGCTCAGCGGCATGACCGGTACGGCGGATACCGAAGCGGCCGAGTTCCATAAGATCTACGAGCTCGACACGGTCGTCATCCCGACGAATAAGCCCGTCATCCGCGAGGACCGCGAAGACCTTGTCTACATGAGCGAGCGGGAGAAATTCATCGCGGTCGCCGACGATATCGCCGAAGTCGCAAACGCGGGACGACCGGTGCTTGTCGGTACGACCAGCGTGGAAAAGTCCGACGCGCTTTCCGGCCTCCTTCAAAAGCGTGGCATCGCGCACTCTGTTTTGAACGCGAAGCAGCACGAGCGTGAGGCCTATATCGTTGCGCAGGCCGGTACGGCGGGTGCGGTGACGGTTGCTACGAATATGGCCGGTCGCGGTACCGATATTTTGCTCGGCGGAAACCCCGAGATGCTCGCGCGTCTCGACGTGATGCAGAACGCGACTGAGGAACTCCTCGAGGACAAGGATGCGTTCGAGCAGGCGGTCGAAGACAAGACCCCCGAGTACGAGAAGAGCTGCAAGGCCGCCGGAAAGAAGATCAAGGATCTCGGCGGCCTTCATATTATCGGCACCGAGCGTCACGAATCGCGCCGCGTCGACAACCAGCTCCGCGGCCGGGCCGGACGTCAGGGTGACCCGGGTAGCTCGCGCTTCTTCCTCTCGCTCGAAGATGATCTAATGCGCATCTTCGCGGGCGACCGCGTGCAGACGATGATGAACTCCCTCGGCATGGAAGAGGGCGAACCCATCGAGCATAAGTGGGTCACCAAAGCGGTCGAGAACGCGCAGAAGAAGGTCGAAGAGCGCAACTTCGATATTCGTAAGCATCTGCTCGAATACGACGACGTCATGAACCAGCAGCGAAAGAGCGTTTACGCGCTTCGTAAGCAGGTTCTTCGCGGCGAGTACCGCACGGTCCTCACGGACGAGCAGCGCGCCGAAGGCATGGAGCCGGAGCGTCTCGTCAACGAGGTCGACCAGGACCTTCGCGATCGGGCGACACCGATCCTCGAGAAGATGATCAAGCTCTTCGCCGCTACTCCGCCGCCGCGGGATGCGACACCCGAAGAGGTCAACGCGTTCCGTGATGCCGCGCTGAAGAAGGAGATCCGCTTCCTCGAAACGCTCGCGACACCGCAGCTCGAGCGCGAGATCTACGTGTGGTTCGGCTGTGCGATCGACCTCTCACGCTACAAGGATGACCCGCAGGGCGCCTTCGAGCATCTGAAGGACGAAGTGGGCATGTCGCTCACGGAGCAGAAAGAGCGAATGCTGGACCTTGTGGATGACCTCATCGGAGATGCGGTCGAGCGACACTGTCCACCAAAGAAGCATTACGAAGACTGGAACGTGGACGCGCTGGCCGACGAGTTCGAGCAGCTCTTCGATCTCGACGCCCCCGAACTCCGCGACCGTTTCTCCGATCCGAACGAGGTTGCTCGCAAGCTCTACACGGATGCGGAAAGCGTGCTCCTTAAGAAGATGGATGAGTTCGAGCCGGAGAACTTCCTGCGCCTCTTCCGCAATATGTACCTCCAGGAGATCGACCGTGAGTGGATCGTGAACCTCGGCGCGATGGAACGCCTTCGTCAGGGGATCGGACTTCGCGGTTATGGTCAGCGCGATCCAAAGAAGGAGTACAAGCGCGAGGGGTACCAGATGTTCCTTTCGATGATCGAGAACATCAAATCCAAGGTCGCGAAGTCGCTCTTCACCGTTCAGCGTGTTCGAGAAGAAGACCTTCAGCGTCTCGAAGCAGAGCGTAAAGCGGTTGCGGCGAAGCGCGAGGAGCAGGCGAAATCCCACGGCAAAGCCGAGCCGCAGACCGCCAAGGCAGCGGTCTCCCGCACGGTGGCGCAGCGGCAGCAAGGGTTCAGCAATCAGGCCTCGGCCTCCGGCTCACCTGCGCAGGCACGCGCAGCCGCTGCACCACGACAGGGACAAAGTGGACGAGCGGCGCCAGCCCAAGCGCAGCCGGCTCAGCCAGCTCAGCCGATGAACCGACGCGAACGACGCGCGGCGGCGAAGAAGGCCAAGAAGGGGAAGACGAACCGAGCTCGCTAGCGCATGGTCTCTGTCCCAAAGAGGAAGAAGAGCGAGCGGGGATTTCTCTGCCTCGCTCTTCTTTTTTCATGGAGCGCATGCGCAAGTCCGGTTCCGGAACGGAGCATTCCAGCGATATTTTCGCCGAGAGATGCGATCGTCGTTCTTGGAAATCGCCCGCCGACGGACGAGCATGGTGAAATCCGGGCAGAGTTGCGTGCACGTCTCGAACGCGGCATCGAGCTCTTCCATGCAGGCGCCGCACCGCAGATGGTTTTTGCTGGAGGCGCCGACCGGCGAGGGGTGATCGAGGCGGTGGAAATGCGCCATTTTGCCGAGGAGCGAGGCGTACCGCCCGAGGCGATTCTTACGGATGAAGAGTCGCAAGATACCGTAGAGAACGCGCGAAACACGCTTGAGAAGCTCTGTCGCGGAACCTCGGGGCTTTGTGCGCCATCGATTTGGCTCGTCACCTCGGCGTATCACTTGCCTCGCGCTGAGATGCTCTTTCGCTGCGCCGGCGCCCGCGTTCGAGGCGTCGCCTCTGCGGGACCCGAATCTCATTCGAGCGGGGCCGCGGGACGGGAACGGCTTGTCTGGCTCTTCTACGGTTTCCAGGATGTTTGCCGTCGCGCTCGCCCCCGGCTTTGAACCTTTCGCTGCATTTGGTGAATGTACCTCATTCGGTCGGACCCGGAATTGAGAGCGCTGACCCTTGGCGCTTTTTGCCGCACGCACTATGCGTCGTGAATGAAGTTTCGGTTTTGGGCCCTTTGCTTACTCCTAGCCGCCGGAAGTGTCGGCTGCGGGGATGACGATACGACCGCTGTCGATAGCGGCATGGATGCTGCGAGTTCGGACGGTGGGACCGAAGATGCCGAGGTCCCGGATTCGGATACTCTGGATGCCGATGCCCTGGATGCCGATTCCCTGGATGCCGAGACAAGCGATGCCGACACGCCGGATGTTGGTGAGGACGGGGCCGTAGAAGATGCCGCGTCCGATGGCGGCGGCAGCGGCGGAGACCTCCCCACCGAAAACGGTCCTTTCGCGACCGAAGAGATGGAATCAACCGTCGCGCGCGATGGCCGATCCACCCCGGTGGTTGCCATATCGCCCGTCGGTGTTGCTGCTCCGCCGCTCGTGGTTTTCGCCCCCGGCTTCACCGTGAACTCGCGTCACTACGCCGCTCTTTGTCAGCGCGTCGCAAGCCACGGTTTCCGAGTGGTTCGAGCCGATCCCTCCGGCAATGCGTTTAATGTCTCGCATGTTGCAATGGCAGCCGACCTTGAGGCGGTTGTCGGCTGGGCGGATGCAACCTTTGGCGAACATGCAAGCGTGGGTGCAATGGGGCATTCCCTCGGTGGCAAGCTCAGCGTGATGCTCGCGGGCAACCTTGATCGCATCGATGCGGTGTTTGCGATCGATCCGGTGAACGGGGGGAGCCCGCTCCTTGGCTACACCGCAGACCTCCCGGACATTGTCCCGGAGGTGACCTCGACGCTGGATATTCCCCTCGGATTCCTGGGAGAGACGACCAACGGCAGCGGCTTTATGGCTTGCGCTCCGACCGATCAGAACTTCCAGACCTTCTATGAGGGGGCGACGCTGACCTCATGGCGAGCCTCCTGGGATGCGCTCGGCGCCGACCACTTCGATTTCCTCTCCGATCCATCCGGCTGCACCACTTGCGGGCTTTGTCCGGCAGGTTCTGCGGATGTGGATGGCGTTCGGGATGGAACGATGACTCTCGCGGTTTCCTTCTTCCGTGCGCACTTGCTCTCGGACGACGCTGTCGAGGAGTACCTTGTCGGGGCAAACGTCCCGAGCGGCTTTAACGTCACTCACTGACACGCACGTGCGACAGATACTTCGATCAAAACGGACGCGGGGAACGGCGCGAACTGGTTTCACGTTCGCGCCGGCGATATAGTTCGCACGATGGCCGAGTTCCCGAGGACCTCTTTTCCGCCGCCCTCGCTCGCGGAGTTTCAGATCACCCGCGAGATTGGTCGCGGAGCGATGGGAGCGGTCTACTCGGCAAGCTCCGAAAAGTACGGTGATGTCGCCGTGAAGGTCATGACCTTCGAACCGACGGACCCAAAACGCCGCGCTCGTTTTCTTCGAGAGGCGGAGGTTGCCAATCGCATCGATCATCCGGGCGTCCCGCGCGTTCACGAAACGGGCGAGCTCTCGGACGGTCGAATGTTCTTGGTGATGGAGCTGCTCGAAGGGGATGACCTCGGCGAGCGATGGGATTCGCGGGCGATCGAGGTAGAAGAGGCACTTCGGATTCTGAAGGAAGCGCTCGAACCGATCGCAAAGGCCCACGACCTAAAGATCGTGCACCGCGACCTCAAACCCGAGAATGTATTTGTTGAGGAAGACGGCCGGGTTCGCGTCCTCGATTTCGGTATCGCGCGAGACCTTGATCCCAACGATAACTTCCGCACAGCGACCGGTATCGTGATGGGGACGCCAGCGTATATGAGCCCCGAGCAAGCGTTTCGCCCTTCCGCGGTAACTGCCGCGTCCGACGTTTGGTCGGTGGGGGTGATGATTTACGAAGCGGTTAGTGGAACCTTGCCCTTCGATGGGGAGAGCCCGAATGCGTTGCTTCTTGCAGCGCAAACCTCGATGCATACCCCTCTCTCTGAGCTTGTTCCCCATGTCGATCCACGACTCGATTCGCTTGTGAATCGGTGCCTCGAAAAAGACCCGGATGGACGACCTCAAGATGCTCGCGCTTTGCTCGATGAGCTGACGGCCCTCGATGGTGAGCCAGTGACCGCGCCGCTTCTCCTAAGCGCGCGAAGCGAAGAGCGGCGAGAACCCGCAGCCAATCCCTCGCAGTCGAGAACCTCTGACTCGCGAACTTCTCACTCCACACCTTCAAGGTCAGCGAACCCTTCGAAGCTGCCGCTCCTCCTCGCGCTGCTTCTCGGCTTGGCGCTCATCGGAAGTGGGGTGTGGTTCGCGTCCCGTGGCGATCGCTCGGCCGTTCGAGAAACGGGTGAAGGGATCGCGGGAGAAGTGAACCGCCCAGCCGAAACAGAGCCTCTCGTTGAAACCGGGCCTCTTGTCGAAGCGGAGCCTCCTGTTGAACCGGAGCCTCTCGTTGAAATAGAGCCTCTTGTCGAAATAGAGCCTCTTGTCGAACCTGAAGCGCCTGCTTCGCCCGAGGAGCGTGAGA